>NZ_JBQHSG010000017.1:0-46763 GCF_052066375.1 Bariatricus sp. HCP28S3_A7 | reverse complement strand
ACACCACACCGGTGGGTATCTCGAACAGAAAGCAGGCGGTCTCCTGAACCGTCCCTACCAGGACAAGCTGGAAAGCATCCAGCTGCACCACCTCCAGGTGGTACACGATGGAAAGCACTGTGGACATAGAAACCGCCAGGGAAGAGACAAATCGGAACAGCAGGTAGACAGAATATGCCTTTGAATTTTTAGCAAACATGAAGTTACATCCTCCTTTACGAATCAGTGGGTTGTTTTGTGAAACAAGCTTCTCAGCCCTTTCTAACAGTGATTTTAGAAAAGGCCTCCTAAAGTGCCCAAATCCTTTCAAATCTCATTTTATACGACTTATGCAAGCTGTTAGGCTAACTTGTGGAACATATGCCGAACCTTATCTATACGGCTATTCGGGCGGCGGGGTTGGCAAATAAGTTTACCAGTAGCTGGCTGGTATCCTTTTAACTCTGTCAAGCAGACTCCCTGCCCATTTGTGAAATAAGTTAAATCGTTCCTGTATTCTTGAATACATCTAGCAGGGATTTCTCCTTTCAGAATGACCTCGTCATTCTTTATCTGAGTACTTACAATATCTGCACAATACCTTGGAGCATCATGATACGCCCGTGAGAGATATTCCTGCGGTGCATAAATTTCAAAGTGGAGATATGGCTCTAATAGTTCTGTCCCTGCTTTTTTTAAAGCCTGCTCCAATACGATAGGGGAAAGCAGCCGAAAGTCTGCGGGGGTACTTACAGGACTATAATACAATCCATATTCAAAACAGATTTTACAGTCTGTCACTTTCCATCCATACAGCCCCTGCTCGCAGCCATAAAGAACCCCCTCCATAACCGCATTTTGGAACGATTGGTTTAAATATCCAAGTGAAACTCTGCTTTCATACTGCACTCCACTTCCAATAGGGAGCGGCTCTATGGACAACCCGACAGAAGCCCAGAAAGGATTTGGCGGGACTTCTATGTGGATGGTATATTCTGCTTTTCTAAGCGGTCTTTCCATATATATAACAGTAGGCTCTTTTATTTCTGCCTCCACATGATATTTTTCCTCAAGGATGGCACAAATGACTTCCATCTGCACTTTCCCCAAAAAAGAAAGTATAATCTCATGCGTTGTAGTATCCACATAATATTTTAAAAGAGGGTCGCCATCTGAAATTTCTGTAAGTGCCCCAAGCAATATTTCCCGCTGTTCAGATTTCTTTGCTGCAATCGTTGTTTGGAGCATAGGGAGAGGATTTTCAATAAATGTTCTCTGCGGCAACAGCATTTCGTTCCCCAAAATACTGTTTAGCTGCAAAACATCATTTGGTAAAATTACAATATCACCAGAGCAGGCTGTATCGGATGAACATAATTCACCGTTTGTCGGAACACACATCTCTGTGATTTTTATTTTCTCTTTTTCAGATATTTTAATAACATCCCTCAAATGCAATGTTCCGCTATATATACGCACATAAACAAAACGCCGCCTTTTCTCTGAATATTCAATCTTAAAAACCTGCCCGCATAGTTCAGATTGACCTTCAGGCGTTGATGAATAAAACTTACTGGCAATCACTTCTATAAGCTGCCGAATCCCCAGATTGTTTTTAGCGCTTCCGTGATAAACGGGAAATAACGTTCCGTTTTGGAATCTCCTGTTTTCTTCCTGTTCCAGTTCTGACATTTTAAACGGTTTCCCTGACATATATTTCTCTAATAGTTCATCGTTTCCCATAATTACCGCATCCCACTGTTCCATATCGTCATTGTCCGTTACATTTATATGAGGATGCTGCCCAACCTTTTGCTTCACTATAATTTCCGAAGAAAGCTTTGCTTTCATTTCTTGATATACCATTGGCAAATCAATCCCCTCTTGGTCAATTTTATTGATGAAAAAAATTGTCGGAATCTTCATTGTCTGTAGTGCATGAAACAGTATACGGGTCTGTGCCTGTATGCCATCCTTTGCAGAAACTAATAATACTGCTCCGTCTAATACGGATAAAGAACGGTATACTTCCGCCAAAAAATCCATATGGCCTGGCGTATCTATAATGTTGACTTTTACATCCTCCCACTGAAAAGATGTCACTGCTGTCTGGATAGTGATTCCCCTTTGACGCTCCAAATTCATTGTATCTGTCCTTGTTGTGCCTTTATCTACGCTCCCTGGTTCTGCAATTGCACCACTGGTATACAATAAACTCTCCGTTAATGTTGTCTTTCCTGCGTCAACGTGAGCCAGAATGCCTAAGTTAATTATTTTCATGTGATTTTCCTCCTATCAACACCCAAAAAAGGGCATAAAAATACCCAGTGATAAATACTCCTATCACTGGGTAAATAACTCCAATAGCCCCAAAACACTTATATGTTTTCGGGCATATAAAATTACATGATAAAAGTATTCTTAAACTGGGTACAAAAAACTAAGCCCCATATTAAAAGTGAAACGGGACTGCTACTTTTTGTTCCCACTATCAAATTGACAGTTTATTTAAGAATACCTTGCCGCATATTTATTAACTCCTTGTATAATACTGAATCTAATTATATTCCTTAACCCTTTATTTGTCAAGCTGACAAACTAAAGCAGAAAAAGCGGCAGGATTTCCCCCTGCCACTAATCATCTGTTTATGCAAAAATAATTTCCTTTTCCACAATCTCCCTCGCACAAGCCCTTATGTTATTGAGGCATCCTGTCCATTCTAAGGCGTTTTCTGCCTTTAGCTGTTCCGTTATGCCCTGTGCCTGTTTCATACCCTCTATGAGCCTTTCAAAGCGTTCCTGTGCCTGTCTGTTGATGTCGGCAAGGTAGGCGTTTAGCCTGCCGCTTGTAAGAAGATTGGTGTATGTAACTTTACGGTACTGTTTTAGATAATCTAAATGCCGTTGCCCCCAGATGCCTATTGCCTGTTCTTCTTCGGCGGGTACAGTTAAGCACGGTATCAAATAATCCCCTTGCCTTTCGTATTTGCCGCCCAGTTCCTCAAATAATGATTTTGCCATTGTCTGTTACCTCCACATTCTTTTTTATTTTGAATGTCCGCAAAATCCGTCCTACATCTATGGGATTACTTGGAAGATTCCAGTGCATAATCACTCGGCAGTAATTATGAAAATCCAGTCCTTCCTGTCCGATTGATGTTGTGGCAAGCACAAATGGACGCATTGGTGAGTTAAAGGCATTTCTGATATTTTCTTTACGCATGACTACCTTGGAATTATCACCTGCATCCTTTGTAAATCCAACTGCATAACTCGACCTTATTCGACATCCATCACTCTTCCTGTCAGCTCCATTAATACGCTTTTTGAAATCAGGATAAGTATCAGCGATATAGGTGGCTGTATGTATTTTCAATGAATCCATCATCATGTCATGCACGATCTGATACTGATTTCCATCCGACTGAAAACCTGCTGTTTCTTTCAGCATATGGATATATTCATCAATCATTGCCTGAAAACAGCCATCTTTACAGTATTTAAGTACATTCTGCCAGTGGGAATTATCATCCCTGCATCTGCCATAAGCAAGATCAATGATAGCTGTTGACTCCGGCAAATTGAAATTATTGACAAATACCTTTGCAAGCGATGTTGCTCTGGCTGTGCTTCTTCCATTAGAACGATAAATGCATATTGCTGGCGAACCCAGTACCATATTTACCAATGTTTCCAGAAGATCCTCCGGCTTTCTTCCAAGATGAATCTCCTCCGGGGCATCCAAATAATTTCTTAGCTTATCAATATGAGCAATAAAGCCCTTATTTCTCTTATCCTTTGAACTGCTTCTGACCTCAAATGTTGTATCCTCTTCGTCTGTATTCATTTCCCACACAATATCCTCTATCCAATGCTTTGCATAGATGACTCCATCCATGAGCATCGGTGCAAGATAATACCACCTGGCATCTTCCTTATTGTTACCAGAATCACCATACTTTTCTTCGATTATCGCAAGCTTCTCTTTCAGTTTCAGCCGTACAGATTTCTCTATTACTTCTAATGATTCATGATTATTCAATGACTCAATCGGTAAATACATATCAGAAAGTGTCTTTGAAGGATAAAGCAGTGCAAACAGGCTCATGCCTCTTACTTCTCCATTTGAAACATTAAACCTGAGCCTTGCCACCGGGTATCGTCTCGAACCTTCCGCAAAATACCCCGTATTCTTCTTATCCTGATTCTTTATCTGATGTACCAGTTTTCCAACTGTAAGTCTTTCCGCCTCATAGGAAACAAGCGCACCTATCATTCGTGGAACCATCTCCCATGCAGAAAATACAAGTATTTTTGAAAAGCCTTTGCTGTTTTTATATGCTCCCTGCATCTCATAATATGGCAGTGATGGAGGAATCCACAGATATTTTTCTGCACCGCCGGTAAATGCTTTTTCTTTCAGTGCCTCAAGCCTTGCATTGGTTTTCGGCAGTTCATCATATTTATTGATTTTATTGCAATTCAGCCACAAGAGACTTTGTTCTCTTTCACTTCCAAATTCATCAGGATGTTTTATATAATATTTTTCAATCTGCTCTTTAATCTTATATTTCTTCATAAAGGACATAAGATACGGACAGCTCTTTGCATAATCTACCGGTAAAGAATGATTTGAATCCGTTTTTGACAGCAATCGTGACATCTGTATATAGGAGTTTATGTCATTTTCATCTATCTGCAAATGATGCTTCACGCTGCTGTCATCCGTATAATCACCGGAATCCATGACAGATATACGCTCTGTCCTGCTGACTCCCTGATACATAGCATTTTCTGCCAGCTCCTTCATACGGATAATTGCACTGTCCCCTGCCTTCAACTCACTTAGAGCATGGGAATAATTCTTCCACACTTCCTTGAATTTAATGTCTTTGACTTCATCATCAAAAAGAAAGTTCATAACCTGAAAAAACTCTGCATAATGCTCATCAATCTGATTTTCATCTATCTCTTCAAGGGTAGAATACAATTTATATGGTGTAGCCGACAACAGAAGTACCCTTGTATCATGTCCACTAAGGAAACTGTGTGCAAGAATACCAAGCTCACTGTCATCGGATGACAAAAGAAACTTAAATCTCTGAAACTCATCCATGATTACCAGATCCGGCTCAAGCATAGATACACTGATTCTCGCAAACATCACACGAAGCTTATTCATCACATAGTAATTGGAATATGTAAGCTGTTTATTGTATCTTCTTTCATGCAAATGATTAAGCAGCATGTCCCTTATACTTTCATACTCCTGATAATTAAGGATTTTTTCTATCACATTTTGTGGATAGACACCCTTCGTCATCTTTTCGCATTCTGCCACACGATTTTCAAAGTTCCATTTTGCCCATCCATCCCATGCTTTTACAGCATCCATTATCATAAATTTTTCAAGAGAAGTTACATGTCCTTTAAAGTCCGGCATTCTCCTTAAAATGGCATACATAAGTGCTCTTTCCTGCACACTTCCACCTCCGGTGGTCATGCGGAAAGATGTTTCCGGTGTAAGTGGGATAAGCTGTATAAAACCTTCCTTTATCTGCGGATCATTTTCCTGCTCAGTAATCTTTAAATGCTGCATAGACAGTCTGGTATCTGATACTGAGCCGATGGCATTCTTTCCTGTTACATCAAGTTTTCTGATATTCTGATTTGCTATGTTCTGATTAGAGCAGATATAAATTACCTTAAACAGATCATCTTTCTCTTCGATTCTAAGTCTTGCTGTCTTTACAATTGCTCCTCTGGCAATAAGAGTTTTTCCCATACCCACTTCATCTGCTACAAGCACACGATTCTGATTATGCCGGAACAGATAATCCACTCTCTCCACAGTCGCTCTTTGAAAATCCTTCAGACCGGAAAGGGTACGCTTTTCAATTTCATCTATATTAAATTGTGACATGACATCACCTCGTTATCTTCTGATTTTCAAAGTATTACAAAAAGTCTCATACAGTTCACGGAATTCATCCGGTATAATATCCTTATCTGTAACCATCTTAAGCACATATCCAATGTCTTTTATTCTTTCCGGCCCTTCTACAGATGTCTTTAACATCTTTTCATAGAGTGCCGGCATTGCATCACTCGAATTGGCAAAAAAGCCGGATTCTCCCATCTGCTTTCCTTCAAGCATAGATGCTACATAATCATCACCAAGTACAAACGCTATGTACTCAACAAATGATGCCCTATCTTTTACCACACTGTTTACTGCAGCACTTTCTCTGTCATCCGGGAAACCACTTGTAGGGATCATAATAATTCTGCGAATTGTATCATCACCTGATCTTGCAGTAATCTCATAGAACTCTGATAACTGCAAGATCTCAAGCTCTGAAAACTCTATATGTTCTGACAATGTCTGCTCCTGCTTTGAATTAAATGGTGATACTGTAACCTCACTATCAGATTCAATACCACTGAACTCAACCTCTATCTTGTACTTTCCAGCATTCTCATTATCTTCTGAAATTACAGCCTGCCTTTTCACTCGGCACAAGTCCTTAATTTTCTGCTCCAGCAGATTTCTATTGTCACTTTCTGTTTCCAAAACAGCATCCGCTACTGTAACCTGCTCAAATGGATTCTTTGCATCTCCTACCGGTCCACAGAATATATCCTCTAAGAATTTATCCCCATTCAGATACATATTCTTTGTACCAAGCCACAGCATCATTTCAACATTTTTATTAATTGCAGAATAGGAAGCATTCATGGAACCAAGATACAGGTCAACATCTGAATATTTCCTTCTCAGATAGATTTTTGCATGAATATCCTGTTTCTTTTTATCTGCGAGTTCATCTGAAATTTCTTCCTCACCATCTATAATCTCATCCTTTAATGCATAGATGGTAAAATTATCTACATCTGATGCTTTGAGTTTTCCAAGCTCAGAACGTCTCGTAACAAGTGTTCTCTTACAGTCCGACAATGCCCTGTCTGTCAGGTTAAAATCTGCAATCACACTTTCTGATAAAAACGGAGACATCACTACAAGCTCATTAAATGTCGAATTGGCATTTCCTCTTTCCTTGCAGAATAGGATATCCTCCTGCATCCGGTAAGCATTTTTTCCAATACCAAGTGGAAGCACTTCAAAATCCTCTCCAAATATTTTACTATCAAGTGAAAAGGATACATCCTTAATGTCTGCACATAATCCACGAATCAGGTTTCTTTTCTTTCCGGCATTATTGCTGGTATTATGCACATTCATTACAAGATAATCCAGAAAATCACAGATAGGCTGAGTCTTTTTCTTCTGTCTGACATTTTTACTGCTATCCATTGCAAAGCTGATATCCCAGCTCCTGTCAAAAGTCAGATTTCTGCTCATTACCACAAAACGATATTTTTTATCTCCATCAGCGTTTACATATGCTAATACCCATGTTTTCGGATGAAATGACGGATATCGACCAAGCTGTCTATCTTTTGGCAGTGCGACCTCTACTACCATTTTCTCTAATAAAATAGATAGTGCAGTCGGTTTTGTTGGCACTTTAATCTGTCCTGCTTCACAAAACAGCACGATTTTATCTGATACCTTCTGCAATGCATTCAGCATACCAATTGGATTTTGCATAAGCTTACTATCTGTTTCTTCAGATAATCCAAGACATATCGCCACAGCTGTGAGTGCTTCCAGGTCAAGTGAATATGTAGTGCCTACTGCTCTGTCCAATCTATATCCGTCCGGAGGCATCAAAATACCGCTGTAATCCGTTCTATCTCGGTTTGAATCCGGTCTAAACATCAGCACTCACCTCCCCGGCATAGATGTCATTCACAATTCTTCTGGCATTCGAGAATCTGTAATCGAGCATTCCACCGCCTACCCATTTTGAATGATCAAATTCCTTTGTTCTGCTTAACTTCGCTCTGGCTGCTCCTTTCAGGCTCCGTTCCCTCTTGCGAATCAGTTCATCAGCCATATCAATATCTAATGTAATAAATGCTGCTTGTATCCCACATAGAAAGCTCTTTGCCCTTGGATTGATCAACTGGAATTCTCCAAACACTGCATCCAGATCTACTGTCGCATTATGCCTTATATCCGGAAGCAACCTGCTCCATTCATCATTTGCGTATGTATTCTCGTCTTCTGAAAGCATGACATTGTATCTTACTCTCGCCATATACACCAGATTATTAAAATCGCAGGCAAGCTTCATCATATATGCCAGCTTTTCACCTACTTTTTCCGATAGTTCAGCCGTTAAAGAAGCAAAATCATCATATTCATTCAAATCAATACGATTTTTCAATACATATTCCAAAAGAGACCCTTTCGTTGACTTCTGAATCTGCTTATCCAGATAGAATGCTTCCTCCTGCGTCAACTCTATTGTAAGGTTGTCTCGCCAGTCATCATGATAAATCGGAAGATTCCAGAATCTAATATTGCCGATATCTCCTGCATCAGAATCATCCTTATCATTTTCCTCTGCATCATCATTTCTATTTCCAAATCGGCTAACCTTCTTCTCTTCTCGAAGTTTCGTTGCCAATGAAACATATTCAGAAATAGATAAACCATGATCACAAAATATTCCATAGGTGCGAATACCATTCCAGTAAATGTCGGATGGCTTTCTAGCCACCCAGCCTTTCGGCAATACACGAGTTCCGATAACTCCCTCTGCCTTTGGATCCGCATTCAACAATCTAATACCACAATCTTTTTCAGCAGAATCAATTGCTCTAAGAATCCTATTCACGTCTTTGCCGTATCTGCCATCAACAGCCTCTCTCAAGACATATGGAACAATAAGGAAATATTTTGCCCTGGTCTGGATGGTAGATGTCCCAGGGAAAAAATAATTGGCAAAAGCATCACGAACTATACCTATTCCAAGTTCATCGACTGCTCCCTGTTCACTCAGAAGGTTAATCACATCCAAGGCCTTCTGCCTGTCTTCTTTTGAAAAATCTATCCATCCTAACTGCATGTTTTCACTTCCTTATTTCTTCGTCAAATATGTATCTTCCACATAAGTCTCCGGTGTCGCCTCTTCAATTACTCCCGACTTTGGATCAAAGATATATTTCTTCTTCAATCTCTCATACAATACAGAACCTACAGTCTCCATTACCTGCCTCATCATATCAGGATCATCAAACAGTTTTCTGAAAAACTGGTCATTCTGCTCATATCTGTCTGCTGCCATATTCGGAAAATCCTTTTCAAATAACAGCATAAATGTTGCCCTGTCATTGTTCTTTGCGTAGCTCTGGTCTTAACTGTCCCTGAAGCTTTCCAAGATCACCAGCTGATCTTCCATCTCGGCATACTCTTTCAGAATTTCTTCAGTATCAGCTAATGCTCTTTTTAACTTTTTCGCTGCATCTCCGGTCTGCGAAGAATGTGCCTCATCAATAATAATCGCAAATCTTTTTTTTGCAGAATCCACTTCTTTATAGATTACCGGGAATTTCTGTAATGTAGTAATAATAATGCCTACACCATCATTGATTGCATCTCTAAGCTGTCCCGAATTTTTATCTACTTTCTTAACCACACCTTCCACATGGTCAAACTGATATACTGTAGACTGTAACTGACTGTCCAACACTCGTCTGTCAGTAACGATGATTACTGACTGGAAAATCTTATTGTCTTCATAATCATGGAGTCCGGTAAGTCTGTGTGCCAGCCATGCAATCGAATTGGACTTTCCTGAGCCTGCACTATGCTGGATCAGATAACTCTTACCTGAACCATTCTTTTTTACATCTTCCAACAGCTTTGTAACAACATCAAGCTGATGATACCTTGGGAAAATCATAGTCTCTTTCACAAGATTTCCATTTTTATCGTACTCCTGCTGCAAGTGCATATATTTCTGTAAAATTTCCATCAGACTGTCTTTGCAGAGTACTCTTTCCCAAAGATAAGCTGTATCATATCCATTTGGATTTACCGGATTACCTTTGCCACCTACTTTTCCGGCGCCATTACTTCCCTGATTAAATGGCAGGAAATAAGTGTGTGCGCCCTCAAGTCTTGTAGTCATATAAACATTGGTAAGGTCTACAGCGAAATGTACCAATACCCTTTCCTTAAAGGCAAAAATCGCATCCTTACCGGCACGATCAAACTTATACTGATTAATCGCATTTGTTGTATCCTGTCCTGTAAACTGACATTTCAATTCCATTCCTCTGCTACAGAAAGCATACCTCCGGTTCCACAGGCAGGATCATAAATCGTCTTTGCCACATTATTGCCAGAAAGGATGTCATTATCATCATAGAAGAGAATATTAACCATAAGTTGGATAACTTCTCTTGGAGTGTAATGCTGTCCTGCATCTTCATTATGAGACTCAGAGAATCTTCTTATAATTTCTTCAAAAATATATCCCATTTCAAGGTTAGAGATTTCATTCGGATGAAGATTTCCTCTGTCTGTTGTATATTCCTTTAAAACAATATACAGAATCCCCTTATTTGCCATCGTTGTGATGTGTCCATCAAACTTAAATTTTTCCAGAATATCCCGCACATTTGCTGAAAATTTATTCAGATACTCTCTAAAATTCTCCTCAATGTGGTCAGGATCATCCATAAGTCTTTCAAATGTATATTTACTTGTATTGTAAAAATCCTTTTTTGAAGCCTTACGAAGTAAAATATCTTTCATTGGAAGATTCTTTACTTCATCGTATTTCTGTAATACCGCATCCTTCGTATCTGAGAGAATACAGTCAAAACGTCTGATTACTGTAAGTGGTAATATAACATCTCCATATTCATGTGGTTTATATACACCGGTAAGCTTATCTGCTATTGCCCATATTAGGTCTGCTTTCTGATCTATTTTTGCACTTCTCGTAGCCATTTACATTTTCCTCCATAAGGTAATTTACTTTTCTTTGTTATCTGGTACATAGTCAATCAAATCTCCAAAGTTACAATCCAACTCTTTGCAGATTTTTTCCAAAACAGATAGTTTCACCGACTCGCAGTTTGTCATCTTTGCTATTGTACTGGAGCTAAGACCAGTCTTGGCACACAAATCTCCTTTTTTCATTCCGTGGTCAATTAACTGTTTCCATAATCCATTATAACTAATTGCCATCCTCTTTTCCTCCGTTTAATGTGCAATCAATATCAAAATTATTTTATCACACAAAAAACTCCTTGTACAATTCGCATTTACAAATATCACATATCTTTTTTCAAATATTGAATATCTTTTTTAATTTATTCACAAACCTTTTGAATTTATCTGCTACAGATACTCTTTTCCTAATTGATGTGGTTAGAAGAAAAACATCTCCAATCTGCTTTCATTATAACGTTCAATCCATATTTACGCATTAAAAAAGGATGCAGGGATTGACTCCCTACATCCTTCATTAGAATTATAATATTATACTTATCTCACACCCCGATCAGCCCCTCTCTCCGGCTTATCTTTTCCCTGCTTTTCTTGAATAATCCTCTTATTAATCTCAAGCCGTTCATGAATGGATAATTTCTTATCTTTTCCAACTACCGCCTGCTTCTGTTGTACCTGTTTCCTATCTGCTTTTCCTGCATCCTTGACCACTGCATTCGCTTCGGTACTTGTTCCCCGCTCATCTGCTCTTCCTTCATTTCTTTCCGTTATCTGCTGTTCTCGTCTCTCTTTCACACCTTTTTCTTCCAGATTGCAAAAGCTCTGCAGATACGGAAGCACATGATTCTGCATGTCTGTCAGATCTTCCATATATTTTTGGAACTCTTCACTTCCTTTACCTTTCTGGTAATTGATCCAATACTCATCTGTAAGCTTCATTTCATTATCATACTTCAACTGACTCACAATACCGCCATGTCCATTTCCAATATCTATTGACTTCTTGAAATGATGCAGCATCTGTTCACCTTTTTCCGCATAATATACAGTCACATATATCTTTGTGATTTTTGTAGGTTCCTCTGTCTTCGAATCACGTTTTGCATACCATTCTTTATCCATTTCTGCTGTTTTTGCATCCAGCTCGGATAACTTCTGACATCTTGGATTCATGAGAGCACTTTCTTCACAATAGTTTACATACACCATTGGTTCCAGATTCTTTGGAAACTCCGGCTCATAGACTTTCAGTCTTTCAATCAATACACCTGCACGCACAGACTGGTCACATTCTTCGTCTACAATATCCTTCAGATAAGAAATATAAGAATGTGTATTGCCACTCTGCAAATCCAACATCACCTCTTGTACCGTATTTTCTCCCGTCTCCACATTATCTCGATACTCATACGGATCAAAAGCTTCTGCAATCTCATCCAATGCCTCTGCCAACTGTTCTGTGGTCATCTTCTCTGGATACATTGCTTCCCGAACATCCCGCATTGGTACATACTTATAGTCCGGCAATGCATCATGAATTTTCTCAATCCCTTCCCGTATCAGTGCAAGTTCTCCATAAAATCGAACATCGTCCATCAGATTTCCAAGTACTGTATTTCCTTTTACGATTGCAAATTCAGCATCATCATAGTAACTGTCTTCCGGATCACGATAGATAATCCCCATACTGCATACTCGATAGGCATTCTCAGGATTCTCCCTATATTTTTCATAAACCGCAGCAATCTGATTAACATCGGTACTTTTTTCATAAGCTCCCATATCATGGAACTCATCACATTCTGCGGCAAAGTATTCCAGATACGGTTCTTTCTTCGGTGGCATATTATTGAGGACATTATCAATCATGTTATAATTTGCCTCTTCCAGTTCTTCTACCTTTGCCAATGGCTTATATTCGCCCTGGCTTTTCTGAATCTCTGCCATTACAACCTCATCCATTTCTTCTACCTTTTCCATCAACTGATCATAATCCCCACGGATGCGTTCTCCAGTCCATCCTTCGTCTTCCAAAAGTTCCTCTGCCGCTTCTTCAATAGAAATTTCACCATTTTCATAGACGCCACCATCCATCAGGCGGAAATCTTCATCGTAAAAGGAATAATCATATCCTCCTTCTGTTCTCTGAATAGCAAAGTAACGTTCTCCTACCTCATATGCCAGTTCACTAAGAACCTGTTCTTCCAGATTCAGGAAAGAATCTAGCTGTTCAAAACTGATACTGTCTACAAAATGAGCGGTTACCTTTCCCCCCTCATTCAGAACTACGATATCACTGACAGACAGGGAATGTCCTCGAAAGTCTTCTGGTCTGTCGATGTTGAATCGTTCAAATATATCATCTAGCGACATATTTCCAAATAATTCTCCCACATAGACCAGTTCATAGTCTTCTTTTTTAATCTGCATCCCGTGACTTTCAATGAAGCTCATATTCATAAACGCATAGTTTTCACCTGGCAAACCATCTCTTATTTGATAAATACCGAATGTTCGTCTTGTCCCTAATAGCAGATTTGCCTCTTTCAAAGACTGAATCTGCGGATATTTCTGCATCTCCCATTCCAAATTGCGGAATCGTTCCAGTTCTTCTGTAGACATCTGATAATGCTCCGGACCTCGTTCAATCTCCATTCGCTCTGTAACATAGATTGGTGATGAAAAATTGGTAATCAGATAGATATCTGCTCCGGCATCATATAATTTCAGAGCTTCTTCCTGTCCAATCACATTCATCGGCTCCTGAAATGCTCCAAAATCTTCATCTGCATAATCCAGATCCTGATCCCTTATCCGTTCCCACATCTGTGATTCCATGCCAAACAGCCCTTCATGTGCCTGTATCATTTCTTTACTTGCATACTCTCCCTTGCTGCCATCACTACCCAGGCAATAGATTTTAGAACCCATTCTGTGATAATCCAGGGCTGCTGCTTTTCTAAGCGGCACCATATCCTCTGCTGTATATCCATAATCCCGAAGTTCCAGCTTGCCTATGGTTGGATCTGGTAAGTCCTGAATATCCATTTGGGCATCATCCAGAAGTTCCTCTACTCTATCTTCATCTGACCGATTGACTGCATCTGCCAGATTTCTTACCAGCGTCCTTACTTTCTCTTCTTCGCCAACCAGATTTGCATATTCAAAAATCTGTTCTTTTACGTCCGCTGGAATTGCTATTCCCATGTGTTCTGCACGGTCTATTTGTTCCTGTGTATATTCCTGCATTTTCTGCGTTTCTATTCCTGTTATCATGTTTCTCGCCATATAAGTTCCTCCTGTATTCCCAAAAGTGGCATAACCGGCAGAACATTCTTTCTACCAAATTATGCCATCTTTCCTGTTTTCTTATTCCAGACCGAAGTCCCTTTTTCTATCTTCCCTGCCATTCTCGCTTTCCCGCTGGCTTTTTTCTTTATAAATCTGCAATTTCTCATGGATAGAACCACGTGCCGGTCGTTCTTCTTTCTCTTTCGATTCTGACTGCTCTGCTTCTGTGTCTTCCCGTTCATCCATATTAAGAAGGGCATTTAGTTCTGACAGTCGCTCCAGTTTCTGGTTCAGTTCCTCTTCTTTTGTGAATGGCTTTCCAACTTCCTCTTTGGCATTTGTAAGCTGCTCCTGTACCGTTTCCAATCGTTGCTCCGCTTCTGCCAGTTTCTCCGGATAGCTTTCCAGAAGATTATTGATACGGGTGATATTTCCCAGGGCATCTGCTCCCAGATGAACTTTCGATACCGATTCATGCTTCACAGACAGGATAAACTCCTTACTCCAGCTGTCGAACTGGATTCTCATGTTGAATCCCTGATAGTTTCCGATATCCATTGCTGCATCGACTGCTTTCATGTCCTTGCAGACTGCCAGTAGTGCCGCTCCTGCTTCTTTCTTTTCTGTAAATACTTTGCCGCTGATCTCCATGGAAAACTGTTCTGGATCTGTGATTTTATGCTCCTGATAATGGGCAATATCCGCTTTGTAGCTATCAATAGTCTCGGTCAATTTTGCAATCTGCTGTGGAAAATTTCTTGCAATATCATCTTCCAGACGGTACTGGTTATTCATGTGATTGGCTTTTAAAAGTTTCAGTTTTGCCACATCCACGTCCAGTGCCATCTTTTCTTTTACTGCCGGATTTCCAGTTGCCAGTGCCTTAACCTCTGCATAGGACAGTGCCGCTTCGTCCACATCTTCGCAGCTTCTGACCGGTGCTTTGCTCGTCATAATCTGGGAGATGAACTTCTGTTTATTTTCGATCAACTGCCACATGTAGCTGTCGAAGGTGGATTCTGTCACATACCGAAAGATATGAACCTTTTTATTGTGATTTCCCTGCCGGATGATACGTCCTTCCCTCTGCTCCAGATCAGACGGTTTCCAGCCAATATCCAGATGATGCAGAGCAATCAGACGATCCTGCACGTTGGTACCGGCACCCATCTTTGCTGTTGAACCAATCAAAAAACGAACCTGCCCAGATTTTACTTTTCCAAACAGCTCCGTCTTCTTTGCTTCGGTATTTGCATCATGAATGAATGCAATTTCTTTTTCCGGTACACCTTTCGCCATCAGCTTCTGTTTCAAGTCATCGTAAACATTGAAACTGCCATCGCCTTTCGGTGTGCTCAAGTCACAAAAAATGATCTGCGCCGATTTCTGTACAACTGTATCTTTCCAGATTTCATAGCTTTTTTCTGCACAGACCGACACTTTACTGCCCGGATCGTCTGGCAATAGTTCATTGACCAATCGCTGATCCAGTGCCAGTTTTCTTCCGTCATTGGTAATTTTCAGCATATTGTCTACACTAGCATCTACGCCACCGTTTCTTACCACTTCCGCACGCTCTCCTAGGCTTGCTACGATTTCTTTCTGCTGTTCTGTTGGTTTCAATACTACAGTTTCGTATTCCGCTTCCGGTACTGGAAGATTCAACTGATCCGAAGTCTTGATATCTGCAATCTCCTTGAACATATTCATCAGTTCCGGGATATTATAGAATCTGGCGAATCTGGATTTTGCTCGGTATCCGGTTCCTTCCGGTGCAAGTTCAATGCTGGTCACAACCTCTCCAAACGTGGATGCCCAGGAATCAAATAATCCCAAGCCCATATTCTGTAATTTGCTGTTCTGCAGATATCTCTGCATGACATAAAGTTCCGTCATGCTGTTGCTGATCGGTGTGCCCGTTGCAAAGGTAATGCCTTTTCCACCGGTAATCTCATCCAGATACTGACATTTATTAAACATATCTGCTGATTTCTGTGCTTCGTTCTGGGCAATTCCGGCTACATTTCTCATTTTTGTATAAAGGAACGCATTTTTATAACTGTGTGCCTCGTCTACATACAGATGATCCACTCCCAGTTCTTCAAAGGTAACTACATTATCCTTTTTCTCTTTCTGATTCAGCTTCTCCAGTCTTGTCATCAGCGTTTTTCTGGTCTTTTCAATCTGCTTTACCGTATAGCGGCCGCCATCCTGCTCATATCTTGCACTCTGGATTGCGATTTCCAGATCGTCAATCTGCTTCCGCAGCATGGCTTCCTGCCTCTCATCAGAGATTGGGATACGCTCAAACTGGGAATGACCGATGATAATCGCATCATAGTTTCCCATAGCGATTCTGGCACAGAACTTTTTCCGGTTCGCCGGTTCAAAATCTTTCTTGGTTGCCACCAGGATATTGGCTCCCGGATATAACTGCAGGGACTCGGCTCCCCACTGCTCTGTCAGATGGTTCGGCACGACAAATAGATTCTTTTGTGATAATCCCAGACGTTTGCTCTCCATTGCAGCCGCTACCATCTCGTAGGTCTTCCCAGCTCCTACTACATGAGCCAGAAGCACATTATCCCCGTAAAGCTGATGTGCGACAGCATTTTTCTGATGTGGGCGAAGTTCAATTTCCGGGTTCATTCCTGGGAAAGTCAGATGACTGCCATCGTATTCACGGGGACGGATACTGTTAAACCGTTCATTATAAACTCTTACCAGTCTTTCACGTCTCTGTTGATCTTTGAAAATCCAATCCTTAAATGCTGCTTTCATGGCATCCTGTTTCTGTGATGCCAGCATAGTTTCTTTTTTATTGAGGACACGAATCTCATCCCCATTTTCATTGACACTCTTATCATAGATACGAACATCTTTCAGATTCAGTGTATCTTCCAGAATCCGGTAAGCATTTGCCCTCTCGGTTCCATACGTTGCATAGGCAAACGCATTTCTTGGACTGTCTGCATTTTTCCCGGTAATCCGCCACTCACCATTCACCTCAGAATATTTTACCTGTATCTCCTTCTGTGCAAGATACCACGGAGTATGAAGCAGTTCCCTCATAAAGTCCTGATAATCCGATGGTTCAATCCAGGTTGCCCCAATCCTTACTTCGATTTCAGATGCTTCCAGTTCTCTTGGCTGAACTGCTTCCAATGCACGGACATTCGGTGTGAATTCCGGGTGATTCTCTGCAAAGGTTCTTGCTGTGTTTAACTTCTCCCTGACATTTCCAGATAAATACTCATCTCCACTCTCCCACTGGTCTGTCAGTGGGTTCTTAAATATAACTCCAACCAGTTCCTCCGTGATTTTTTCTTCTGTCTTTCCTGTCAGCTGTGCCATATAGGACAGATCCACCTTTGCTCTTTCATTCAATGATAATGCTAAGGCTTCTGTCGCAGTTTCCACACTGGTTACCGCCACTGCCTTTTTGATGGTTCGTTTCGTAAACATGTCTGCTTTTCGCTTCAATGTTCCATCTTCGTTCAGGTCTTCCAGAGAACACAACAGACAATAAGAAGCGTCATCAGAAAACGCCCGCTTGTTTGCATTACTTCCGATGACTCCATACTTTGCTGTGTAAGCATCATATACTTGATTCAATTTCTCCTGCTGTTTGTGAATTTCTTCATCTGTTACGGATTCTTCCATCTGCATGGCAATCAGTTCACGCACCGTGTCTCGGATCTCCACCATACCTTTTACACGTTCTGCAGTAGCGGCAGGCATCTTTACCTGATTCATCAGAGAGTTAACACGGTAATATACCTGATCATCTACAACCGCATAACTGTAATTACGAACATTCGGATCTGCCGGGATACTCTCTGGTACATCATCCAGTTCTGCATCCACATCAACTGCAGGTGCCATATTTCCATGAATATTCCTGACAGCTTCTGCAAGCTGGACTTCAAGATCAGCACCTTCTATCGGCATACAGGTTGTTTCCATACCATACGGACCGGATACCTCTTTCATCTCACCCAGAATCATTTCCGGATGGTCTGCAAAATACTGATTGACCGTAATTCCATTGGCATCACTTCCAAGATTCACCCACTCCGGCATCTCTTTTGTCATGCTGTCACGCTTCTGGAAGAATAAAATATCTGCACTGACTTCCGTTCCTGCATTTGCTTTGAATGCTGTGTTCGGCAGGCGGATGGCTCCAAGGAGATCGGCACGTTCTGCCAGATACTTTCGGACTTCCGGTGATGCTTTATCCATGGTTCCTTTTGTTGTGATCAAAGCTGCCACACCACCCGGACGCAACTGGTCGATTGTCTTTGCCAGAAAATAATCGTGAATCATAAAATTATAGCGGTCATATTGCCTGTCATTCACTTTATAAGCTCCAAATGGCACATTTCCGATTGCCACATCGAAGAAATCATTCGGATAATCTGTCTTCTCAAAACCTTTAATCTGGATATTGGCATCTGGGTAAAGCAGTTTTGCAATTCTACCGCTGATACTGTCCAGTTCCACACCATAGAGTTTTGACTGGTTCAGCTTCTCAGGAAGCATTCCAAAGAAGTTACCAACACCCATGGATGGCTCCAGGATATTTCCTTTTGTAAATCCCAGATTTTCCAACGCCTGATACATACTTTCAATCACGATTGGCTGTGTGTAATGGGCATTTAAGGTAGAAGCTCTGGCTGCTGCATATTCTTCCGGTGTAAGGACTGTCTTTAATTCCAGATATTCCGTCTCCCATGCGGATTTTGTTTCATCGAAAGCATCAGCAAGACCTCCCCAGCCTACATATCGGGATAAAATCTCCTGTTCGTCTGGTGTGGCATTGCGGTTTTCTTCCTCGCATTTCTTTAAAAGCTGGATTGCCATGATATTAGCACGGAACTTTTCCTTTGGTGTTCCCTGTCCCAGTTCATCATCTGTGATATGGAAGTTTGTTGCTGGAATATCAGACTGTTCTGGTGTTATATCTTCCTTTTTTTCTGCATCTTCTACTGCTTCCGGTTGTGTCTCAACTTCCGACGGTTCCTGATTTTCCTCTCGTATTTCCTGCTGATCAGAGCCTTCCTGCTCCACTTCCAAAGCCTGCTGAGCTCCTTCCAGATCCGCCTGTCTCTGTGCTTCCTGCCGTTCTTCATACTTTTCCAGTTCTTCCGGTGATAAGAAATCATCGGTGCGAATCAGCTGACGGACACGTTCTGCAACCTTATTCCACTTTAATAGAACTTCTACATCTGGACTGCCAATCTTCCCTTTCGCAAGTTTTAATCCTTTCGCATCATGGGAAGCATCGGATTCATACGCTCCCGGTATCCCAGGTGCTGCTCCACCTGTACCATACTCATTTTTCAGAAACTCAGCTGCATCCTTTATATCGTGATGTTCCATGAAATACTCATAGATCCGATTCCGTCCTCCGGCAGTGATCCCGCCTCTTCTAAGGACTGCATCTATCTCATCCTGTGTGATAAAGGAAAGGGCCGGACGTTCGACCGTAAATTTCTGGTCTACCCAGGAACGCTCCCTCTGGAGATCCTGAAAACGCTGGAAATATTCCGGATTATGCTGAATCTCCCACCTGCGATAATCTTCTGGATTCTCATCCATATCTTTCTGCAGCCATTCAAAGCGATGGGCAATTGCATCTGCTTCCGCTGAATCTGTCCAAGCTTCCCGCACGACATCCTGCCAATCCGAATATGATTGCTGCTCCTCCCGGTTTCTGCTGGTATCCCGAAAATGGAGTGCAAGAAGATTGGTCATTTCTTCCTGCTCCTGTTCAATGGCGTTATTGGAAATCAGATTATCCACGTAACTTCTATCCTCATACATATCCCGGATTCTGTCCGCCGCTTCTTCCCACGTAACCATGCGATCAAAGTTTCTTCTGGCGGAATCTCCCCGTCGGATACGGATACCATCATTGTCATACCAGATACTGATTTTCTGTCCATCTATGGTAAATCCTTTTCCACCTGTTTCATATTCCTCCTTCAGGAAGTTCTGCATTTCTTCATTATCCAGACCTTCAATCAGTCTTGCCGTAATATGAAACAGTGTATTTTTCTGTCCACTTCCCGTGCGGAGAATATCATCTACTACTTCATCAGAAATAAGAAAAGCGGCTGGCTGTTCTAATGCAGCTACCGCTTTCCTTATTTCTCCTAACTGTTCCTCTTCTGTCGGGAACAGACTTAATTGTAAATAATCTCCTGAATTACCAGTTCCTCTGCCTGTGCTTTGATCTGGTTCATGTGTCTGGTCCATGCCATCCCGTCTGCCATTTTGTCCGGTGCCGGGTTTTTCTCCAGAAGTTCTGACATCAGGTTGTCTACTCTCTGCCTTGCCTGGCTGTCGATTTCCATCAGATGACTGTCCAGACGGTTCTGTAAGGTCAGAATGTTGAATCTGGCTACTTTGTGGTTTCTCAGATACTCTTTCCTCATCAATCCGTACTTCCCGATCGTTCCTCTCGTCTCCTCCAGACTGATATCCGGAATCTGGTACTCTCCATTCTGGCTGTAAGTGATCTCTCTCATGCTCTGTTTCCTCCTTATTTTCTCCTCTATCTTCTGTGTTCCTTGTTTTGCTTTCACGAATTAACGTGTTAAATTCATTATAAGCTACTTCTTTTTCTTTTGCAACCGTTTTCAGATCTTTTTCCAAGTCATTCAACACATATCGTCCAATCTGCATCAATACCGGTCTGCTGATCTCATTCACAGAACTTCCAAGGTGTCCAATAACCTTTAACTGGTTAAAATCTGTAATATGACGAAAATCCTCTGCATCAAGATATTCCTGCACATCCAGTCCGCATCGGTTCAGTAACACATACCAGACACTGTTTGTCATCAGTTCCCGGAACTCCACTTTCTGATTCTGTTCATCCAGATCTTCCAGAAAAGTGCCGGCTACATCCATTTGCAGTTCGTCGAAAGCATCCGGCAACCAGGCCTGCACACTTTCTTCTGCCGCCTGGTGAAGAACCTCTGCTAATCCTCCCTCTGTTGCTTCCAGTGCCAGCCGCTCCTGCAGATAATCTGCCACCAGTTGTTCTCCTTCTGGATTAAGATTCCATAACTGCGGATCTCTGCCCAGATTTTTTACCTTATAAGTATCCTGCACATCAAAAACATATCGGAGTTTCGTTTTTGGTCCGGATGTGTTATCTATCAGGGCAATTCCTTTAGAACCCTTTTTAATCCATCGGTACATCTTCTGGTTCCAGATTTCCATGGATGCCACGGCTGTTGCTCCCGGACGCTGTGCATAGATCAAGAGCTGTTCCGGAAAAGTGTACCGGTACAGCCTGGATGCAGTATTTAGAAACCGCATCCATTCCTGCGGATTGGCAGCAACATCCTTTGCCACTTCCTCCGTCAGAAGTTCCATTACATATAATTTATTTGCCATCTGTTACTCCCTTTCTTCTTCCCACTTTTCTTCTACAACATCGGCAATCCGTTCCATTGCCCTTGTCATAGAAGGAAAATTACTACTGTTACTTGCTTTTCCAATCTGATCAATAAGAAATTCCGGCATATCTGCAAGTGCTCCGGCAATCATAGCCTTTACCCGGATATCCTCCAGCATAAGAAGCTCTTTTACACCAAATTCTTCACCAAATACATCCTGATATCTCCGTAAGTCATCCAAAAGATATTCCGGTTTTAAATCTCTATCCATTTCCTTTCTTTTATCATCACCATATAAACACCAGTCCATATTCTTTTCTCCTCCATCTTCATAAAATTAGGGACTGCTCACACAGTCCCCTCAAAATCATCGTTATTTCTCGTTATAATACTGAGGCAAGGTCTTTCGCCCTATTCTTTGGGATTGTATCTGTCCCTTTTGCTTTGATCTCCGCCTTGGCTTTCTCCAGTTTTCCATGGATTCCACCTTTTGCTTCTGTTCTCCCAGTTGCTTTTTCTGCTGCTTTTTCTTTCTCCAGACGTGCTTCCCTGCGTTCGGCATTTTCCATAACTGCTGTCTTTCCATCACAGAACTGAACCTTATCCGAAAGCTGTTCCTGCCTCTCTACCTGCGTCTCATTGACTTCCTGTACCATGGCATTTAATTCCGGTACTTCAAACATTCCGTTATCAGGAAGAATCAGCACCTCATGAATTGAAGAGGGAAGAACAAAATAATCACTTCCCAGGCATTCACCGATCTGCTTACGAATATCTTCCTGCAGTAACAGTGATGCACCATTCATTTTTTGTGCATTTGAAAGACAGAACATTGGATTTTCCATTGCTTCAACATTCAGTTTTTCATTCAAAAGATTTTCTGCTTCTTCACCAAAAATCATGGATTTTATCATTTCATTCATGTCCATCAAAACAACACCACGATTTCTGTCTGCCGCCACTGCATCTGCCTGGATTTGTTCTGCTGTCACACCCCATTCATTCATAAGATTGACAGTAACCGGAATACTACCAATTCCTCCCTCGTTTTCTTCCACATTCACTGCGTAATATGCTGCAAAATCTCCATGTTCGGTAACAACTTTATCAGCCAGGCGTTCTTCATTCCATTCCCGGTCACAGATTCTCACCTGTAATTTGTCCTTCATTTTTTCATAATCCAAAATATCCGGAAGACCCATATTGATAAATGCCGCTTTGTCCTGCACTTCAATACGCATATCTGCCACATCACCCACACAGGAATCCAGATTTTTTCCATTGACATATTCCATATAAAGAGAATCCAGATATACCATCGGCACAGCTCTTTGATCACCCTGTGGAATTGAAATGCCAGTCAACCTTAATCCATTATTTTTTGCAACTTCTTCAATACGGATTTCTCCATTCTGATATGAATCCGGCAAATAGTCTTTTACATTATCTTTGACATATTCATAAAATTCTTTTCTGTTCATCATACGCTTTTACCCCTTTCTGATCATGTGATGGTTCATTCTTTTCCTGCTGACCATCTGCTCGGCTTTTTTCTGATAAGCCATCATTCTTTTTAAAGTTCTCTCCTGGTTCTTTCTTGCTTCCTGTCTCTTTTCCATTGTTTTCATCATATTTTTCTGTCCCTTTCTGTGAATTTTTGTATTTTAAAGGGAGCCCTGATTCAGGGCCCCCTTTACTGAGGATTACTGTTTTCTGATTTTCTTTCTGCTGATATAAAGTCCTGCCATGCCTCCGGCAGAGATAAGCAGAAGCAGAATCGGCAGCCAGATATTTGTGTTATCTCCTGTCTTCGGTGCATCTGATACCTTCGTCTCTTCATGGGACTGCGGCACATCTGGTGTGCTTGGTGTTTCCGGAACTTCCGGTTTCTCATTTGTCAGATTGAAAGTAACTTCTACAACCGGCGTACTGTCGTCTGCGTAGGCAAATGTCACTTCATGCTTGGTCTGATCCAGTGTGTATCCATCCAGTGTTTTTGTCTCCACCAGATAATACTTGATTGCTGTATCATATTTGCCGTTCTTGAATGCGGCAATCTCATACAGCTTACTCTCGGCATGACCGGCAGCATCTGTTTTTAAGGTTTCCAGGACCTTTCCTTTGCTGTCACGGAATTCAAATTCTACTCCTTTCAGCGGTTCCCCAGATGATTTATCTGTCTTATTGAGAATGACTTTTCCCTTGGCAGTATCATCTTTCATAACCACTTTCTGGATTTCTCCAGTATCCTTCACCTCAAATGTCACATCCGATGTCAGAAGATATCCTTTTGGTGCCTGTTCCTCTCGTAAGGTGTATCTACCAATTGGCAGTTTTTCAATATAGTGTGCCTCCTCTGTGGAAGTCCAGCTCTCTACTACCTGATCGTCCTTATCAAGAATCGTTAGTTTTGCACCAGGAATCTCTGTATCTCCTGTGATATCTGTCTTGCTGATCTGAACCTTGGTCACATCATCTTTCATCTCATGCTTCTGAATCTCAGCTGTATTCTCAACCGTAAAGGTAATGCTCTCTGCAGTAACATATCCGTCTGCCGGTTTTGTTTCCGTCATGGTATACTCATTACCTACAACAAGTTCTTTGATCACATGAGATTCTTCTGTAGAAGTCCATTCATCCACAACATTTCCATCTGCATCCGTCACTTTCAGGTGTGCACCTGGAAGTTCTTTGCCTGTGGTCAGGTCTGTTTTTGTCAGTTCCACTGTGGTCGGCTGATTTTCAAACGTAAAATCATAGCTTACTTCTGCCTGATCTTCTCCGGCATATTCAAAGGTAAACTCCTGCACTTCTTCCGTTGTCACAAATCCGTCCGGTGCACTGTTCTCTTTTACATAATATTTTCCATCTACTGGAAGATCTGCCGCAAAAGTGATCTGTCCTTTCTCATCGGTTGCTTTCTGCTCGATGAGGGAATCTTTCTCAAGCAACACATCTCCGTTTACATTTTTGATATCTTCACTGGTATAAAGGCCGAAGACGCCGCCTGCAAGAACACGGTCTGTATCTTTTTCTTTCTTCAGAACAGTAACCTTTACTTTCTGACGGGTATTCTGCCATTTTTCATCATAAGTGATTACCGGTGTGTCCTGATCACGGTAGGAAAGATCAACATATCTCGGTTCTCCATCCAATACATAGCCATGGGCAGTTTTAACTTCTTTCACATAGTATTTGCCTGCCGGGAGATTATCCATCTGTGCAATACCATTGGAATCTGTAGTAATAGTTCCTACTTTTTCATCTGCTTTGTAATAATCTTTGCTGACACCATCTGCCGCTTTGATATCTTCCGCAGCAAATACATCGAAAGTCACATCTGTAAGGCTTCCGGTTACATATTCGAAGAGATGCTCCACAGTGCCTTTTACATTGTCCAGAAGTGTCACTTTATCCAAAAATTCTCCATTTTTGTTGATGATTAAAAGTCCTGTCGGCACTTCATCTTTCATCTCTACCTTCTGAATCTCTGCGGTATCTTCCAGTGTGAACTTCACATCCGTTGCTTTCAGATATCCATACGGTGCGATTTCTTCACGAAGGGTATATTCCTCCCCAACGGTCAGTCGTTTAATCACATGTGGCTGGTCTTTTACAGAAGTCCACTGATCTACGACATTCCCCTCTCTATCAAGAACGGTGAGTTTTGCTCCATCCAGTTCCACACCTGTTGTCACATCTGATTTTGTAATTTCAACCGTTGTCGGCTGATTCTTCTTCACTGTTTTCAGTTTTACTGTCTTCACGTCCTGTCCCTGATAAGAAGCATCCAGATTCAGAACTTCATCGGAAGAAACGAATCCTGCCGGTGCCTTTAACTCTTTTACATAATACTGTCCGAGTGGCAGATCCAGCGTACAGGAAGCAATTCCATCTTTATCAGAAGTCATTTCCTGTAACAGGGTATCAGCGTTGACAATGACTTTGCCTTCTGCTTTGATATCATCTTTGTTATAAATGCCAAAGACTGCACCTTCTACCGTTGCTCCGTTTTCTGCATCCTGTTTTTCTACCTGGATTGCAACTTTCTGTCTGTCATCACCAACAGTCACTTCCTGTTCGATCACAGGTGTATCCTGATCTGCATAGACAAATGCTACATCCGATCTGTCATGGTTCAGAACAAATCCTTCCGGTGCTGTTTTTTCTACCACATAGTAAGAACCAAGCGGCAGGTTATCTGCAACTGCTTTTCCGTCTTCCCCGGTCGTTACCGTTGTTACCAGAGCATCTTTTGCATAAATCAGCTGTCTGTTTCCATTTTCATCTTTCTGATAATCCGGTGTGTAGATATTTTCCGCTGCATAGACGTTAAACTCTGCACCTTTCAGATATTTTTCTTCATAAACAAAATCCTTTTTGAATCCACTCAGCATCTCACCTTTTTTATAGATCGTCAGCTTTCCTTTTACCGGATGATTCTCGTAATCAACTGTGATAATGGCATCGCCGCTTTCTGAATCCATCTGATAAGCAGTGTTTGCATCAACAGCAATCTCCATATAATTCTTGTTGATTGTGTACCCTTCCGGTGCGTTGACTTCCTCAATCCGGTAATGTCCGATTTTCAGGTTCTTTGGCATGATCAGATAACCCTGACTGTCTGTAAAATAGGACTTGTGTGTGGTTGTCACAGGATAAGTAGTTACCTGCTCCACATATTTTTTGTTATCCAGGTCATATACCTTAAATTCTGTTCCTGCAATCAGGACTGATTTCTTTGTTTCATCGTCTTTTTTCACAATTTTCAATTTTGCCTTGAACTCTTTGTCCAGAAGCACACGCCAGATCTGTGGCTCATTCGGATGGTTCTCTGTGATATTCACTTCAAAATCATCGACTGGCTTGTAATTGTGTGGTGTTGTTGTTTCACGGACAATATAGCTTCCAAATGGTAATGGAATACTGCAGGCATAACCTTTTTCATCTGTAAAAATCTCAGTAGCTCCGTTTTCTCCACTCACTACTGGTTTAGCAGAATCAAAATCATAGCTTCCATCTGCTTTCTTTGTAAGGGAAGATTTCAGATAAACTGTAAATCCGGCTCCGGATAACAGATCTGCATCGGTCTTTCCATTGTTGGCTGCTTTGATAATCTGGAACGGCTGCTTGATCACCTGTTCACTGGAAATGCATTCTCTTTTTACTTCTGCAGTCATATCACCTTCATAACTACATTCAAGATCATGTTCTTCTGTATCTGCCAGGTATCCGGTCGGTGGTGTGATCTCCTTGACGTAATATTTGCCAAGATATAAGCCATCTACAGAAGCCTGTCCTTTTTCATCCGTTGTAAGAGAAGCCACCTGTTCCCCTGCTTTATAAATCACACCGGTTGCTCCATCCGGATGCACGATATCTTCACGGGCATATAATCCGTAGACTGCACCTTTCAGTGTTGCATCGCCCTGCGGAACGGCTTTTCCTGTTTCTTTATCAACTTTGAATAAATTGATTTTTGCTGTCACACGGTCATTGCTGAAGGTATGGGCGAAAGATACGGTTGCTTCTTTATCATTGGTGTAAGAGAACTTGAACGTATACACGTCTTCTGTATTTCTTACATAGCCTTCTGGTGCCTGGTCTTCTTTTACGGAATAGGAATGATTGATAGGCAGATCTGCTGTGAATTTTGCCTTTCCATCCTCACCGGTAGTGGCTTTCTCAATCAGGGTGCCTTTCTTTACAACAACTACACCATCTGCATTTTTGATATCGTCTGCCGCATACAGGGCGAAAATACCACCTTCCAGCGGTTTCTTTGTATCTTTATCCTGTTTTACTACAGTGACTTCTGCTTTCTGACGCTCATTGTTGAAGGTGACATCCGCAAATACAACTTCTTTATTCTGTCCGGCATAAGTCAGCGTCACTGTCTTTTCTTCGCCGCCATTATAGAAGTTGTCCGGTGCTTTTGCTTCTTTTACCACATAAGTTCCTAGATGGAGATTCTTCAGGGTAACAGAGCCATTCTCACCTGTTGTCAGATTTTCTTTCACCAGATCACCTTTGCTGTACACTTTTGTACCATACGCAGTCACAATATCTGCTCCGGCATACACGTTGTAAACAGCATTTTTTTGTCTGCGGTTCTCATAATGGAATACGGTTCCACTCTCACTGACTTCTGCTCCGGTAAGCACCTGACCTTCTTTATAAACAGTAAGCTCTGCAAGCTGCTCCTTATTTTCCACGGTTACAGCTGAGGTCTTACTTGCTACCAGTTTTACATTTGTTGCCGTTGCATTTACTACATATCCCTGTGGTGCTGTGATTTCTTTCAGATAAACGGTATCCTGTGTCTTGATAATCGTAACAGAGGATTTTCCATTCTTATCTGTTGCAGGCATCTGAGTGATCAGCTTTGTACAAGCCTCATCGCTGTAAACGCCAAATACTGCACCTGCAAGATTGACATTCGCTGTATCGTCTTTCTTTACGATTTCGATCGTAGCCTGTTCAATCCATGAGACCTTTAAGCTTACATATTTTTCATCAGCAACACCTTCTCCAAATACAAATGCCAGATCCTGAACACTTGCATTCGTAGTCAATTTATATGCTGAATAATCTTTTGTAATACTTCCCTTCATTTTTGCAGAAAAAGTATCACTTACATCTCTTGTCTGTGTCAGAGGAGCTGAGAGATAAAACGTGGTTCCTCCTCCAATTGTTACGCTTGCACCTGCCGCACTTACGGTTCCAGTAGATACATTATGGAGCTTTACTCCTTTTGGTAAGTCCATTGTGATTTTCTGCTGGGAAGATGCGTTGAACTTAATGTTCTCCGTTCTCTGAACATTTCTATCTACATAAGCTTTTACATCCGGCTTTGAAAATGACATCGCTACATCTGGTATTTCCGGCTTATTCACACAATAATTATAGAGTTCTTTTGCCAAAGCCTCTCCTGTAGCATTGGTTCCGTAAAATGCATCACTGCTTCCGTTGGCATATGATGCAGCCATGTGAATGATGATGAATCTTTTTCCTTCTGAAAAATCCGTGTGTTTATTCGCAAAAAAGCTTTCGCTCCCTGCGGCATCTGTGCCGTAATAACACACTTTTGCTAACGCCTGATTGTCTCCAATCTTTGTAATTGTATAATTTCCAGATCCAGGTCCTGGCTTAGCTGGCTGTACACAATACGCAATTGCTCTGACGTTTCCGTAGCTGATATAGTACGGCTCTGTCAGATAGGTTCCAAGATTATAATCTGCATATCTATACAGTGGTCCTTTTTCAATTGTTACCTGCTGTGTACTTCTTGCTGAATAAGCTGAAACTGCTTCAAATGTTGCAATCTCTCCCTCTTCCATAGCATCAAGATCCACACCTTCGTCTCCTGCCTGTTCCAAAACATCATGAAGCTCTAACCCTGATTCTTCATCATAGGTATCCTGATTCTGTGCCTGCTCTACTAAATCATCAAATTCATCAGCGTCAATATCGGTAATCTCCGAGTCTGCTTCTGAATCCTCCGCTTCCTCTGTCTGCTGTTCACTGCCAGCGGTTTCTGATTCGGTCACTGCTTCACTCCCTGCAGTTTCAGTCTGAGCTTCTGTTGCTTTCTCACGCACAATCAGTTTTCGGCTGATCTGGTACTTCGGATGCTCTTGATTTACCGGTTCCACATAATAGACCGCTTTGTAAGTGTCCGCATGATCTGTCGTAAAATCCTCATCCTTGTCATTCTTTGCTTCCTCAAATGTGACTTTGACCTTGTTATCATCCTTGATTTCCAGTCCCGTGTAATCTGATTTCACATCAAATACACTGCCTGTTTCAATTTCATAATCTTTGGCAGTCACCACCTCATCTTCATCCAGAAGGTCTTTCACTTCCTCATAAAGTGGAGGTTTTTCCTCTGGCTGGATCTCCGCTGCATATGCCGTCATCGGAGACAGCACTGTACTAAGCATTGTCATGCCTGCCAGCAAGCCAGATACTACTTTTCTAAAATTACCTTTTTTCTTCATGCTAAGGTCCTCTCTTTCATATATTTGTATTAAAACAGACAGTCCTTAGACTGCCTGCAATACACTACTTATCGTTGTGGAAAAATAAGATTGAACTGTACATTTCCCTCTCCGGGATCGACCATCTCCACAGTTGCTTCATACTGTCTCCCTGTTTTTCTTGATACCAGATCCTTATAATGGATTTTTCCTTTAGACAGGAACTTCTTTGCTGCCACCTTATCCATCTTTTTTCCCTGGCTTGCAAGAAATTTATCATTTTTCCATAAGGTAAAAGCACATTTCCGGTCAGAACAGTAAAAATTTACTTTTCCTTCCCTGACATCTGCTCCACAGCGGGGACATTTGCCAATGACTTCTCCTTTTGCCTTTCCCTGAAACTGATTTTTCTTCTCTTCTGAAATCCCCTGATACCTGGCAACCAGTTCCTGCATCAGCTCTGTAATCCCATTTAGGAATTCATCTGCTGTCTCTGTATTCTGGGCAATATGATTCAATGCCATTTCCCACTCTGCGGTCATCTTCGGAGATTTAATCTCATCCGGTAGAACCGTAATCAGCACATTTCCATCATCTGTCGGCACCAGATTTTTCTTTTCCCTTTTCACAAAGCCAGACTGAATCAGTTTTTCAATGATTGCTGCCCTTGTTGCAGGAGTACCAAGTCCTTTCTTTTCTGTATCTTCGGTCAGCTCTTCATTCCCTGCACGTTCCATCGCAGAAAGCAGGGTATCTTCTGTGTACTGTTTCGGTGGCTGTGTAAAATGCTCCGATACAAAAGAATCACAGGGACCATAATGCTTGCCTGCCCAGATATCCAACTCCGGCTCTTCTTTTTCTGCAATGATTCCAAAGAACTGTTTCAGTTTTTTCTCAATTGTCTTGAACCCTTCCTGTTTTGTTTTCTTTGCATTGAGATAAAACGTATGATAATTGCAGGTAATCTGACATTTATGACTCTCATAAATATAAGGATCTGCAGTTGCTGTCAGAACCCTGGCACTGATCAAATACAAAATCTTGCGGCTTCGTTCTTTCAGTTCACCAATATCTGCTTTGGCTACTTCCATGGTTGGGATAATCGCATGGTGATCGGATACTTTCTTTGAATTTAATACCTTACTCACGTCCGGTTGATATTCCAGACCTTCAGCATAAGGCATTTTCCCAAATAACATCTGAATCAGAGTTTCTGTACTTTCTCCCATCTCATCTGTCAGATACTGGCTGTCTGTTCTCGGATAAGTGACAAGCTTCTGCTCATACATCTCCTGCACAGCATCCAATGTCTGCTGTGCGGTATAGCCAAACATTCTGTTAGCTTCCCTCTGCAGGGTGGTCAGATCATAAAGCTTCGGAGGGCGGACCGTTTTCTCTTTCACATCATCCTTCTCCACTTCGCACATGCGCTCCTGACACTCTGCAGCCACTTTATCTGCATCTTCTTTTTTCTGAAAATTCTCTGTGACCGCATCCATATCGTCAAATTTGATATGAGCCATATAATATTTCTCTTTGGTAAATTCCTTGATCTTCTGATTTCGATCCACGATCATGGCAAGTGTTGGTGTCTGTACTCTTCCAACTTTCAGATTCTGGTTATACAGAACAGAAAAAAGACGGCTCGCATTGATTCCCACCAGCCAGTCAGCCTTTGCCCTGCAAAGAGCTGACTGATAGAGACTGTCATAACACGAACCGTCTTTTAATGACGCAAATCCATCTTTAATTGCCTGTTCTTCCATGGAAGAGATCCAGAGTCGCTTCATCGGCTTTTTACATCCTGCCTGCTCATACACCAGACGGAAGATCAGCTCACCTTCACGTCCTGCATCAGTGGCACAGATCACTTCATCTACTTTGGAATCTCTCATAAGTTTCTTTAAGATTCCAAACTGCTTTTTCGTACCTTCCAATACCTTATGTTTCCAACATTCTGGCACAATCGGCAGATCATCATATCTCCATTTTTTATATTTTTCATCGTATTCCGATGCATCACATAATCCAACCAGATGTCCTACGCACCAGGAAACGATATAACCGTTTCCCTCCACGTAGCCATCTTTTCTTGTTCTGGCTCCAAGCACGGAAGCCAGTGCCATCGCAACCGATGGCTTTTCTGCAATCACTAATTTCATTTACTCCTGCTCCTCTTCTTCATCTTCTAGTACCTCATCATTGAAATCTTCATCTTTCAAAACTTCTGTCCCTGCATTTTCCTGTTCTTCCTGCTCATCTGCATCGTCTACCTCCCGTTTTTCTGACTCTGAATCTTCGGATTCATTTTCATCCTCTTCCATCTCATCTTCATCATCATATTCATGTTTCGGTTTGTAGACTTTCAAGTAATAACCACCTGCCGCAGCTCCAACAGCAACCAATCCGATCAGTAGATAAGTCCCTGCCAAACTTTTGTCTTCTGGCATCTGAATTTCATCCTCTACCTTATCTTTCTCATCTGTCTCTGTCGTTTCCGGCTTTTCTTCTTCAGCCTGTTTCTCTGGTTCTGCATAAACAATATCTACTTCCGGAAGTGTCACAGAATCAGAAAGTGTGAAGTTCATCAGGTCTTTCTCACTGACTTCGGTAAGGAAATACACATTATCCTGAGATTTTGAATTGTCGATGATCAGATAAAAAATCTTACCACTCTTAGTTGAAATGGTATAAAACTCTTTTGTGCCTTCCGTAGCTGTTTTGGTAACAGAATCTGCTGTCTCGCCTTCTTTATTAAGCTGTTCCTCAATACCTGTCACTGTCCGATCATCCACAGTTCCTTTTGCATCTGTTGGCTCAGAAGCCTGTGCATCCTGCGGAAGTGGTGAAGTCGTTGTTTTCTCAGTCCCAGTTGCATCTGCACTGGTCGTGGTTGCCATCGCACCATTGCTGTCACCTGAAGTTTTCTGTTTCTCTGCCTGCTTCTTTGCCCATTCATAATAAGGATTCTGCAACACATACTTTTCAGAAGTATTTCCGGCACCATCCGTTACCGTGATTTCAATCTGTTTTGTTGTAAAATCTTTCTGTGTCAGTTGCACTCTCAGCATTCCATCCTTCAGATCTGTATAAGTGGTGCCATTAACTGTCACAGAAGTAATGCCGGAAACGGTATCATTTCCCTGAATCGTCAGTACACCATCTGTCAGAGATGCAGAAAGCGTAGGCTTTTCTGTGTCATAACACTTAATAGAGCGATTCTGCTCATAGACCTTCCCCTCACCATCTGTCACACGCACATAGACCGTCTGATTACCAGTAATGGAAATACTTCCATTCCCTGTCACATCCTGCCAGCTTCCGTCTTTCCCAGCTTTCGCTTCAATTTTTGTGATAGAAAATCCTTCTGGCATATGACTGGCATCCACAGTAATTGCGACTGCCGTTTCCCCCTGTCTCCAGCCATCTGGCTTTTCAATCGTAATTGCGGGTGCTGTATTCTCTGCCGCTAACACACTCTGTGTCTGCAACATAGGCGATGTCAAGCAAAGAATCGTTGTTGCCGCAAGCAATCCTTTTTTCACGCTATTTTTAGATTTCTTCTGTTTCATCTTCTCTAAATTCATCATCAGACCTTGTTTCCTCCTTCTGTATTTCTACCCTGCCGGGCAGTTCATTTTTCATTCTCTTTTTGAAAGCTTCCAGCTCTGGAATGCTCATATCCATTGCACGGATAATTTTTACAATTTCCAGATTTTCCGCTTCTGTTTTTGCTATCTCCGCAGCCTTGAAACGCTTTAAATCTGCTTCATATCTGGCTTTGGATGCTTCCATTTTTTCCTTGGCTTTCTCATAATCTGCCGTTGCTTTTTCAAGACTTTTCATCGCTTCTCCTTTCCGGACGGCTGTTACACCGCCCTTTTCCTTACCATCGTCCGAATCCATAGAAATGACTCTGCCAGTATGGAGAGTTGATGGACGTATACTGCACCGGATGCCCACAATGGATCATCTGACCATTGCCCACATAGATTCCGATATGCGTTACCGGAACTCCTGCATCGTAAGTACCTGTAAAGAAGATCAGATCTCCTGGCTGTGCTTCTGACTGAGATACCGGCGTACAAATGTCATACAATCCCTGTGCCGTTAATCTTCCTGTATTCCTTACACCTGAATGTGTCAGGCAGTAACTTACGAATCCAGAACAGTCAAATCCACTTGGCGAATATCCACCCCACACATACGGTGTCCCAAGATATCTCGCTGCTTCATTTAACAAACGCTGTGCTGCTTCACTGGTATATTCATTGCCGCCAAATCCTGCCCCTTCTCCTGTTTCCAGATAAAAGATCGGGTTTAACCGCTCTCCATTTTTCAGAAGTTCAATGTGAAGATGGCTTCCTGTAGAATTTCCGGTATTTCCTACAAGCCCTATCTCATCACCTTTCGTGACGGATGCTCCTGCAGATACACTCCGGCTGCTTAAATGTGCATACCGCAGTTCATAGCCTTTACTGTCCTTGATCACAACATAATTGCCATAGCTGTCGTTATAAGCAGAAGTTGTAACCGTTCCGGTCAGCCCTGCCATTACTTTTGTCCCTTCCGGTGCTCCGATATCCATACCATTATGAAGCTGATTTGCTCCTGATATTGGATGAATCCTGTATCCATAATAGCTGGTCACACTGGAATACCAGTTAAAATCAACCGGTGTTGCAAACATCTGCAAGTTGCCTTTTGTATCGTTGTAGGCACTGAACAGTTCTTTCTGGAAAAATCCCAACCTGTCCTGACAGATTGACATCAGGTTTCCACTATTTAAGGTGACATTCAGCACATCTACATCTCTTGTCCTGGTCACTTCCACTTCATTGCTTCCATTATCATCTGCCAGATAACATTCCCATGTTTGATGTCCATGTGCAGATGCTGCCGCATGACTGTCATAATAGACATCAAACTGTACACCGTATCTTGCGAAAGCTCCGGTATCTTCTACGGTATATTCGACACCATTCATAACTACCTTTGTTCCCATTGGTACAAACGGATTGGAAGCATCTACCGCTAAGGTATGATTGGCAGTTGGATATGCTCCACTGGCAGTCGGTCCTCCGCTCCAAATACCACAACAGATTGGGCAGTTGCAATAGCCACTGGTAACAACCTGTCCCAAAGATTCTCCAACCCTTACTGTCGCAGTCTCTGTCACAGTCTCATTCACTGCTTCAGTAGTCAGATGGTATTGCTCTGCAAACAACGCATCCAGTTCTGGCTTCACCTGCTCAAACGTAAACTCCTCATATTTTGCAGACAGGTAACTGATCAGGATAAACGGATCATGCTCTATCGGACCAATATCATAGCGGTACTCATCATGCCCCGGTTCTTCCGATTCCATGTTGTTGATCCGCTCCTGCAGATTAGCTTCCAGCTGTGTGTAATACAGTTCCGCTTCCCGGATTGCCTGATCCGATGACAGATAACTGGTTCCGGTATAAGTGATCACATTTTGTAAAAACACTGCAGAGCAAGACGTGACATTCGTTATGATCAGAAACATCAATCCGATCAGAACTGCTACACTGATATACACCTTCCGGTTTTCTTTAAAGAAGTTGGTGACTTTGCCGCCAATCTTCTTGATATAATCAATCGTACCTTTTGTAGCTGTTCCTACTGTCTGTTCACTTCTCTTCGCTTTGGCATAATCCCGTTTGATCTGTTGCTTCTGAATCTGTTTTTTCAGTTTCTTCTGCTCCTGACGGGCTGCAGCCTGTGTCTGTTTCTCTGCCTGTCTTTCAAGTCTGCTTCTTTTTCTGGATGCCCTCTGTTTCCTGCGTCTGGCACTTCTCTGTTCCAGCCGGTAAACACCTTCGCCGCTTTCTTCTAACTTATGGGCACCTTCTACCGCCGCATTATCATCTTCATTTTTGCTGATCTCACGGTGCAATGCTGCGGAAGTTGCACTTCCTGCTTTCTTGACAACAGAAGTTTTTTCAGTTTTCACAGATTCCCCTTCTCCAAACTTCAAGCGGGATTTCTTCTTTCCAGGAGCTTCCCCTTCATTTGCCTGATAGACCTGTGCTTTCTTGGAATGCTGCTTTGCTTCCTTTTTCTTTCTTGCTTCTTCATAAGAAAACTTTTTGGCTTTTTCTTTCTGTTTCTGATGGCGGAAATTGACTCCATCCGTATCCATCTGGTTCAATTTCTCCATATCTTTGTCATTTTTCACAGAAGCACCAGTTTCCTCATAAGCAAACTTCAAACGTTGTTTTTGTTTTGGCTTTTTGCTGCCACCTGTCTGATTTCTCCGGCTGTCTCCTCTGTTTTCTGATAGATCAGCACGTTTTTCTTTCAGTCTCCCTGACTGTCCGGCTTCGGATTTTTCTGCAAGTCTGGATTCTTTTCCGACTTCAGCACGGATTCTTTTCCGATTTTGCTGTTTACTACTCTGTCCAAAATCCTCACTTTGCTTCTCTGTCCGTATCAGTTCCGGTGCATCTCTGGATTTTTGCACAGAGGGACGAATATTTTTCCCACTCCGTTCAGACTGGCGGGGAGACTTATCCACAAGGTTTTCTTCTTTTTCCCCCTGTTTTCTTCCCATCTGCACATCACTGGCACGGTTACTGACACGAACAGAAGATTTATCTGTCAGGTTTTCTTCCACCAGACCATCCTTGGTCATCTTTTGGACTTTCTTGTCCCTGACTTTCATTCTCTGTTCTGCCACTACTTACTCCTCCTTCTTCGGATACCCTTTCCCTGCCTGTAATAAGCAGAGAAAAGCGATGCCGAAAACAGCACCGCTACTAAAAGTTAATACATATGAAATTGCTCGTAACATTGTTTTCTCCTTTGATTTAATCTGCTTCGGAAGTCTCCTCTAAGCGGGTTGTCATGATTTTATAGAGGGAATTCTTCGGGAATCTGTCTACAAATGGGATAATGACATTTCCATAGAACAAAAGTCCTTCCCCCTCATTACTGTTGGTTACATAGGACAGCTGGGTTGGTGAGATATTCAGCTGTTTTGCCAGAATCTGCCTGTCACCGGATGCCTGGTTGAGCATATAGATAAAATCAGAGTTTTCAAAAATATTCTCGATTTCCCTGGAAGCTAAAAGATCCTTAATGTTCTGGGTAATTCCTGTCGGAATACCGCCCCATTTACGGAATCGCTTCCAGATTTCCACGCTGTAGGCTGCTGTCTGTTCTTCTTTTAAGAGAAGATGGAATTCATCCACATAGTAACGGGTGGATTTATGAGCGGAACGGTTGAGCGTCACTCGGTTCCATACCTGGTCCTGCACAATCAGCATCCCGATCTTCTTCAGCTGTTTTCCAAGCTCCTTGATATCAAAACATACGATACGGTTGTTGATGTCCACATTTGTGCGATGATTAAATACATTCAGGGAACCTGTAACGTAAATCTCCAATGAAGTTGCCAGACGCTGTGCTTCCGGCTCTTCCTGTTTCCGCAACAGATTATATAAATCCTCCAGTATCGGCATCTTCTCAGGTACTGGATCGGCAAGATATTCCTGATACACCAGCCGCACACACCTGTCGATGATGGTCTTTTCTACCGGTTCCAATCCATTCTTTCCTCCAACAATCAGCTCACACAACGACAGAATAAAATCTGCTTTCAATGACAGTGGATTATCTTCCTCGGAATAGTTCAGGTTCAGATCCATTGGATTGATATACTGGTCAGATACCGGAGAAACCCGTACCACCTGCCCGTGCAGTGCCTGCACAAGTGCCGAATATTCGGCTTCTGGATCGCAGACGATGATATCATCTTCTGTGATCAGGAAGCAGTTTGTAATTTCTCTCTTTGCTGAGAAGGACTTACCGGAACCTGGTGTACCAAGAATCAGTCCATTCGGGTTCTTCAAACGTTTTCGATCAACCATAATCATGTTGTTGGATAATGCATTCAGTCCATAATAAAGAGCCTCCCCTTCCTGAAACAGTTCCTGTGTCGTAAACGGCACGAAGATCGCTGTTGAAGATGTGGTAAGCCCTCTCTGAATTTCAATCCGATTGACTCCCAGCGGAATACAGGACATGAGTGCTGCTTCCTGCTGATAATCCAGCTGTTTTAAGGAACAGTTATATTTCTGTGCGATTCCCTGCACCTGGAAAATATTGTTATCCAGCTTCTGACGCTTCTTTGCGGTATTCATTACCAGAACCGTCACAAGGAACATTCTCTCATTTCTGGACTGCAGATCTTCCAGCAGGTTTTTCGCCTCTTCTCCATAGGTTATAAGGTCCGATGGAAGCACGTCCATATCATAACCGGAACGTACCGCCCGTTTCTGCTCTTCAATCTTCATCTTATCCAGATCTGAAATCTTACTCTTGATCATCTTGATTGCAGAACTCTGGTCAATGGACTGGATATGAATGTTGACATTGATGCTGTCATCCACATCCAGGAAATCTGCAAGCATCCGGTCTGTAAGCTCCGGTGCAAGAATCTGCAGGTAACTCACACTTCCCAGCGTTCTTCCCATCAAAAATGTCTGATTCTTGGAAAAGTTAAAGGAAGTCGGTGCAATAAAATCTTTGGTCTTTAATCCGGTTTCCGGAAGCATCTTATACTGGAACTTAAATGGTTCAATCCGATCCTGGTTGAACACATGATACATAATCTCCAGCCTTTCCAGACCATTCAGGGAATGTGCCTGTGCTCCCAGGACCTTAAAGTTATTTAAGATATCTGTTTCGACTCTTTCAAGCCTTGGCCTTGCCACCTTCAGGCTTTCTGCTTCGATTCCAAAAGTGATATACTTTGTCTTCACCAGACCATTATTTCCCTTGGAAAGCTGATTCTTCAACATGGTACGGTATTCTTCACGAATGGCATTGAAGTCATCGTTCTGATCCGGAATGTCAATGCTTTTCTCAAATTCTGCCACATCCACCTGCTGATTGATAAAAGACAGCTGCACACTGATGGAAGAATCAAAGTAATTTAAGAAATCACAATAATTCTCAAATATCGTAGTCTTATCCTCATTTAAAGCAAGCTGATAGTTGATGTCATAAAACTGAATCGTCTTGGAGAAAAAGGTCTTTGTCACCTGGCAAATACCATCCTGCAGCATCCGAATATACGGAATACTCTGCTGTGCTGTTGTAGGAATGTTTTTCTGTTTCCTGCGGTCCCGTTCCTGCTTCTTCCTACGCTTTTCCTGTTCTCTTTCTTTTCTGCTTTTTTTGTTTCTTCTTTCCTGACGGTTTCTTTTTTCCGCCAGGGACAGACGCTCCTGCTGAGCCTCCTGCTTTGTCTTTTTTGCCATCCGGCACACCCTCCTTTTTTACAAGGGTGGAAATCTCCTGATAAAAATTTTCTGTCTTATATGGTCTTACTGCCGGACAGATAAACTTCTGTCGAATGATATTTGCCACCACTTTTTCAAAGGGAAGCCCGTCTTTTTCATACATTGCCATGAAGAAAAACGGAAGCATGATCGTTACCATCAGAATGGCAGCAATACTGGAACCGATTGGTTTTCTCATGAACAGATAAAACGGAATCCCCACAACTGCGGCAAGTGAAAAGAAAATCAGCTGCCGCTTTGTCAGATTTAATGCTACTTTTGTTTTGACCTTGGTAAGGTCTTTTGGTACTGGTACATACGCCATGGTATGCGCTCCTTTCCTGCCCGTTAATGGGCATTGAATATTGATTTGCTAAGGCTTCCGGTCTTGAATAATGAAAATGCAAGAATCACGGTATAAGCCGCTACTGAAAACATTGCTGCATGAAGGTCACTGGATATGGTCATTGCATTTACTAAAACTGCATAAATTCCCACACAGACCATCATGAAGAATCCCTGAAATGCCAGTGCGAACAAGCCTTTTAAATAGTTGTTTCCGATATTGCCCCATTCCTTATTGGTCATGGTGGCAAACGGAATTGGTGCTATGGAAGTGTAAAGGTAAATCTCTATCATTCTTCCGTACAAAATAACGGTTATAATGATTGACAGAATACGCATGGTAATACTGATCAACAGCGTTTCCATGGATAACAAGAACAAATCCCCCAGTTCCATATCTTCCAGTGCATCCACAATCCTTGTGATTGCTTCCGATGCATCCACTGCTGTGTTCCCGGAAATCACTCCGGCGGCATTGTTGACCACATGCTGACCAACATCAAATACCGCCATCGTGATATTGAACGTATTTGTCACCAGATAAATGGCTACATACGCTTTAAAGATCCATAGGAAAATGTTATAAGTCTCAAATTCATGAAAGTTGTTTTTTTGTGTTACCATCGTAATCAGCTCATAGCAAAGGACAAATGTGATGATCAGCCCCGCAATGGGGACGATCACCGTCTGGGAAATGTTCTGGATCAGATTGAAGATTCCGGCATTCCATCCCTGCGGTGTCTGTCCCACCTGCCCGGCTATGGTTCCCACCTGCTCATTGACAGACGTGAACATGTTATCCAAACATGACTTGATAAGCCCGATCAGGATATCCATTATCGCTTCCGTAATTCTCTCAATGATGGTATTCATCTACCACTCCTCTTAAGAGAACAATGTTGCCAGCTGTGGAATCAGGGTAGTTCCCAGCAGCATGATTCCGGCACCAGCCATCAGCTGTTTGATGCCCTGGCTCTTTGCTGATGTGCGATAAAGAAGTAATAGAAGTGTAAAAAATTTTGCCGTTCCTATCCGGCACTTGGCCATTGTGTCGGATAGGTCGGGCGTTAGGCTTCGGGCAAGTCAATTTTGCCGACAAAGCTGTAATAAATCTCAATGTCCTGCCTGCGGGTGCCGTTCTCGTCATAGCTGCACTCATGCACGACGATTTTCTCAATCATTTCCCGCAAGAGGGTGGGTGTCAATTCCTCAAAGGCAAGGTGCTTGCGGACAATCCCCATGAATTTCTCGGCGTTAACGGTGGCCGCCTGCGACTTGTCCAGTTCCGCCTGCAATGCGGCGGTGCGGTCTTTTAGTTCCCGCTGCTCCTGCTCATAGTCTGCCGACAGTTCCATGAAACGCTCGTCGCTGATTTTGCCGTTCACATTGTCCTCATACAGCCGCTTGATAATGCGGCTCACTTCGGCAATCCGCTCCTGCGCCTGTTCAAGCTGCTTGGTGGCTGCGGCGGTCTTTCTCTTGCCGCCGATTTCGTTCTGCTGGATCAGCAGCTTTACAAAACGGCTCTCGTGCCTGGCAGCATACTCCGTCACTTGCCGGAGATTGGAGAGGACACCGGCGGTCAGCAGGTCGGTGCGGATAAAGTGCGCCGTACAGTCGCGGGTGCGCTTCTTGTAGCTGCCGCAGATGTAACAGTCCTGCTTGCGGTTCCGGTTCTTGTTCTGATACCGCTGCTGGTACATCACATGGCCGCAGTCGGCGCAGAACAGCATACCAGAGAACAGCCCCACTTCGTCATAGCGGTTCGGGCGTTTGCGCTGCTTGCGTAACTCCTGCACACGCTCCCATGTTTCCGTGTCAATAATCGGCTCATGGTGGTTCTCAAAAATGGCCTGCTTCTCAATGGGATTTTCTACGCTGTGCTTGGTCTTGTAAGAGGGCTTTTCCGTCTTGAAGTTTACCAGACAGCCGGTGTACTCCCGGTTTTCGAGGATATGAACGACGGTGTTCGTCGCCCATTTACACTCATAGCCGGGGTGGTAGCGGCGTGTGCTGCCTGTCCTGCGGTATTCCAGCGTCCCCGGCGTGGGGATTTGCTGTTCCGTCAGCATACGGGCAATCTTGGTCGGGCCGTTCCCCGCAAGGCAAAGCTGGTAAATCTGCTGGACAACCGGCGCGGTTTCCTCGTCAACGATATAGTTCTCGTCCTCGTCCATGAGGTAGCCATACACCGGCTTGCTGGTAACGGGCTTGCCGCTCATGCCTTTTGCTCTTTTAACTGCCTTGATTTTCTTGCTCGTATCTCTCACCAGCCATTCGTTGAACAGATTTCGCAGAGGGGTAAAATCATTGTCCATGCCGCCGTTTGCGCTGTCCACATTGTCGTTGACAGCGATAAAACGCACGCCCTTTTGAGGGAACAGCATTTCCGTGTAAAACCCTACCTGCAAGTAGTTTCGCCCTAACCGGCTCATGTCCTTGACAATGACCGTACCAACTTTCCCGGCTTCAATGTCCGCAAGCATGGCTTGAAATCCGGGCCGCTGGAAGTTCGCGCCGGAATAACCGTCGTCGGTGTACCAGCGCAGATTGGTAAAGCCGTTCTGTTTTGCGTAGGTTTCGAGTATCCTTTTTTGGTTCGATATGGAATTACTCTCGCCTTGCAGCTCGTCCTCATGGGACAATCTCGGATAAAGGGCGGTAATGAGGTTTTGGGTGGCTTGTCTTAACATAAAATCCTCCGTTTCCGACAGCCAGCCCCACTATTCCGTGGTTTCATTGTACCACGGAACAGCGGGGGCTGTACAGCGGCAAAAGCGTTAAATTTGCTTCTTTACAGTCGGTCAAATTGCCGGTTTTTGCGTAGCAGCGGCTTCCGCTTCCAGTACCCGCGCCATTTTGTCGGCGGCGGTGGTCGTGGTATCTTTCTTGAAATAGCCGGACACGACAAGGACGGAATTGCCCATGCGGATTTCCGTCACGCAGTCGGGGCGGCGGGCGGTGCGGGTGTCGTGCTGCTTGTTATCTGCCATAGGCAATACTCCTTTCAGTCGGTAATCAGTTTCTTCATGCTCTCCATTTTCCGCTTGGCGGTTTCCTGCCGGAAGTTGTCGCCGGTAAAGCGTACCGGGACGCACATGGAAAGCAGCCGGTCATAAATCCGGGAATGGGCGGTGTCCTCCGGGTTTCGCAGGTCGTCCAGCGTGAGGTTGGTCGTGACGATCAGCGGCTTGCCGCTGCGGTAACGGCTGTCAATCACATTGAAAACCTGTTCCAGCCCGTAGTCGGTGCCGCGTTCCATGCCAAAGTCGTCAAGGATCAGCAGCGGATAGCGGCAAAGGCGGGAAATGTACTCGTTGCGCCCCTCAAAGCTGGCGGCAAGGTCATTGAGGATCAGGGCAAAGTTCGTCATGTGGACGGGGATTTCTTTCTCCATGAGGGCGTTTGCGATACAGCCCGCAAGGTAGCTTTTCCCGGTTCCTACGCCGCCCCAGAACAGGCAGCCGATATTGTCTGTCCGCATATCCTCCCAATGCTCCACATACCGGCGGGCAAGCCCGGCCTGCGGGTTCCTGCCGTTGTCATTCTCGAAAGTCCAGTCCCGCATGGCGGGGTCGGTAAAGCCCCGGCGTTTCAGTTCTTCCACGGTGTCAAGGTGCCTGCGCCGCTTTTCGGCGGCTTCCCGTTCCTCGCGGGCGGTTTTCTGGCAGTCGCACTCTGCCGGGTGGCGGTCGCGCCCGAAGATAGCGGCCTTATCCGGCGCAAAATAGGCTTCTTTCGGCTTGCGGCACTTGCCGCAGTACAGCAAACCGTCCTCGCCGGTGTAGTCCTCCGGCTCCGGGGTGGTGGCCGTCATATTCTCCAAAACAGCGTTGATTTCGTTCTTCATAAACTCTCGCCCTCCTTGCATGAGTAGTCTGGTATGCCCTTTTTCGGGGCTTTCTTAGTTGCGTCCTCCTGCGCCCATTTGTAGATGGTGGCGGCATGGCTCTTGTATCGCTTGCCGCTGGACGCGATATGGCAGGATAGCCGGTCAATGTAATAGTCCCATTTGCCGGGCAGGTCTGCTTTCAGCCCGTCCAGTTCCGATTGCGAAAGAAAAACATTTTCATACCGGCCATAGGCGGCGCGGGCGGGTTGTCCCGTATCTAACTCTCGCTCTCTCTCTTTTTCTATCTCTTTCTCTATCTCTATCTCTGGCGGACAAATGTCCGCTTGATATGGTGGACATTTGTCCGCCCCGGCCTTTGGCAAGGCTTTCTGCTCCTGCAAAGCCAGCCTTGCCCGCCGTTTTCGCTCCCCCTCGGTAGAGGATTGGCCGATCAGTAGTTCAATGTTGCTCATATACAGTGCGCCGTTCTGTAACGGCTCCACAAGCCCCAGCTTCATAAAAATCTGCAAGGCCCGTTCTACGGTGCCGACTTGCTGACGGGTAATGGTGGCAATCATCTGCGCGGTGTAGGGGATATTTTCATCAAGCTGCAACTTCCCGCCGTTTTTCAGCGATTTCAGGTACAGTTTCAAGAGGATGTTGGAATAGAGGATACCGTCCTGCATACTTTCCAGCAGCACAATGGCGTCCTCGTCAAAGTAATTCTCTTTCAGCTTGAGGTAGTAGTATTTTCGGTTGTCTGACATGGTTCCTCCTTTGGGTGGATTTGGGGTGTTTGTACGCATTTAGAACGCCGTTTCCGGGGGAAAAGGATAAATGTATCGCGTACCCTTTGACACCCACGAAAAAAGCCTTGATTTATGCGGGTTTGAAAGGCTCTAAAGCGTGACATCTCTGCCTTTGTTTCCGCTTTCTCTCGGCGGCGCGGATTTTCTTCATGCGCCCGGCGCAGTCGGGGCAGTATTTCCCCCGGTTGGATTTGGGGACAAAGGCCGCTCCGCAGACGGCACACCGTTTCCGGCTCCCCCGGTATAAGAGGGCTGCGGACAGCTCCCCGTCAAGGGGCAGGACAGCCACACGGAACCAGCGGCACATGAGGGAAAGGGAAATGCTCTGGACGCACACGCAAGGCTCCCCGTCGTCTAACAGCAGGCAGTTCCCCTCGTCGTAGTTACAGCACTCATGTACCAGCCGCCGCGCCCGCCGGTGCTGGCGGTAGTCCATGCGGGGCAGGTTATCGCTCATGGCTCTGCTCCTTTCTGCGGTGCGGCTCGTCCCGGCGCAAAATCTGGTTGATATTCCGCTTGACGGTCTGCAACTCCTTGAACCGCTGCTTCTGTTCGTGATAGGTGTTATACAGGCCGTCTTTCTCGGAGATAAGCTGCTCGATCTCGGCCTGCAACGCTTTCCGGGCGGGCAGCTTGGTAATGCCATGCGCCTTGAAATACCGGGCGGCTGCGTCGGCTATGATAAAATCGCTCTCATGGGCCTGCCGGTATGCGGCGCGGGCTTTCTCGGATTTCTGCGCTTTCAACCCGTCGCGGGCGGGCTTGGTCTGGGCGTAGGCCAACACCTGCCGCTGCAACTCCTTTTTCCCTTGCAGCTTGGTTTCCAGTGCTTTCAGTTCGCCGCTGGTCTGGCGCATTTCCGCATAGGCGGTATCAACGGCGGCTTCTAACTGCTCCGGGGAAGTAAAGCCGTACTGCTGGTAGACGGACAGCGTTTTGGCGGCCTGCTTCAGATTGTGTATCTTCGCCCAGCGTTCATAGCCCCGGCCTTTGCCCTCGGCCATTTTCTGCTCAATGTCCACAAGCCGCTGCACTCCGTCCTGTTTGGGGGCGGTTTGAGGGGCTTTTGCGGGCTGTATGCCGCGTTTCTCCTGCCAGGGGTATTCAGGTATGGCTGCGGCCTTTTCTATGGCTCTGGCGGCATTCTGCTCCAAAACGGCAAGGACGGCGGTGCGGTCAAAATCGTCGCCCAGCTTCCGGGCGGTGATGGGCTTTGTCCTGTCCGGCGTGAGATAGGACAGCCGCCCCCGGCTCTCCTTGACGGTCACACCCTCCCGCAGCAGCAGAGAGGAAAACTCGTCAAAGCTGGCGGCGGTGGCAAGGGCTTTCCGTATGGTCTGCCGCAGCTTTTCCTTGTTCGTTTCAAACTTGGTCTGCCGGGGCGTGATACCATCGGCAATCATGGGGGCGTTCTGCTTGTCCAGCGCGGCTTGTCCCTTTTTCTGCGCCCAATACTCCCGGTCGGTGATGCGGTTCTTGCTGCCGTTCAAGAGGTCGATTTGGTAAAGCCCCTCCCGGTGGCACATCTCCATGACTTCGGATTTGAAGTAGCGCAGGGCAGCGTCGGTACATCGGTGCTTGCAGCCGGCTTTCGTGTCGGCTGGCCTGTCCATGTAGGGCAGGAACGGCACTTCCTCAATCCGCAGGCTGTTTATGACGATATGCACATGAATGTTGCCGCTGTGGTTATGCCCGTCCGGGTGGGTGCAGACAAGGGCTTGGTGGCCGGGGAAATGTTCTTTACAGAATTGCTCCCCCAACGCCTGCGCCCGGTCTACGGTCAGGCCGTTGTCCGGCCCGTCCCGCGGGTCAAAGCTGATGATGTAGTGGTGGCTTTTCACATCTTCCCGCCGCTGGTTTTTCTCATAGCGGAGATTGGCCCGCATACACGCAACGGCAAAATCCTCCCCGCCGCAGTTCAGCGTAGACAGCCGGTAGTCCTCGCGGGGGATAAGCCTGCCGGTTTCATCAAGGACGGGCTTCATGGTAAATTCGTCATGCTCAAAGAGCAGGTATTGTTCGGCGGCTCCGTAGTCGGCGTTTTTAGAGTTGATATGTTTGAGTGTTGCCAACCGCGTCACCTACTTTCTTTAAGACTTCATACTTGAGGGCGGCAAGGTCGGCTATGGCGGCGCGTACCTCGCCGGACAACGCATGATAGGGCGCGCCGTACTCGTTCAGATACCGGGCAATCTGGTTGAGGTTGCCGCCGATCCTGCCGTACTCGGCTGCGAGCTTCCCGACAGCGGAGAGCAGTTCGTCATTGACCGACGACACATGGAGTACGGGGCGTATGGTGGTACGCCGGATCGCCTGCCGGAGAAATTCCGACTGGCTGATACCATAGGGCGCAAGCCGCGCTGTGAAGTCGGCGTATTCATCTTCGGTCAGCCGGGTTTTCACAACGCGGCTGCGGTGGGGTGTGTTGTATTTTTTTCGCATGGTCGTGACCTCCTTTCTTGCCGCATGAGCGCGGCGGGGATAAGCGGCGCAAGCCGCATAGCAGGGTTTGGGGAAGGCACTCCCCAACAAGTTTCCCGCGAGGGGCAAAACCGCAGAATTGCGGATTTTGGCACCGTGGTAGAAACTTGCTCTCGCTCTCGCTCTCGCTCTCGCTCTCGCTCTCGCTTCTCTTTACATTGACAACACAAAGCCCATTTGCTATAATATCGCGAAGAAGAACAGCCATGTTGTTCTAATTTCAGTATCGGAGGTATTCATATGGCAAACTGCAAAAACAGAAACAATTCAAAGGCATATTCTGTCTACCTGCTGTTCCGATTTGTCTTTTCCCTGGCGGTTTCTATGTCCACAGTGCTTTCCATCGTGTACCACCTGGAGGTGGTGCAGCTGGATGCTTTCCAGCTTGTCCTGGTAGGGACGGTTCTGGAGACCTCCTGCTTTCTGTTCGAGATACCCACCGGTGTGGTGG
>NZ_JBQHSG010000016.1:0-56652 GCF_052066375.1 Bariatricus sp. HCP28S3_A7 | reverse complement strand
TGATTATATTGTACCACATCCGGCACATTAGAACAAGTGTTCTCTCGTATTTTTTTGCAATTCATCTCGCCACCTAAAGAGGTGGGAGAATTCTTGCTATATCTTGTTAAATGCTTCCTGAATCTTACTCATAGATTTCAACTCCTCTGTATATTGCAATTGCAGCCACATCTTTGTCTCCGCGGCCGGAAATATTGATTACGATAATTTTGTCTTTTGACATGGTTGGTGCCAGCTTCATAGCATACGCCACCGCATGTGCACTTTCAACAGCCGGTATGATTCCTTCTGTACGTGACAGATATTCAAATGCATTAACAGCCTCTTCATCGGTGATCGGAACGTACTTGGCGCGTCCTTCTTCAGCCAGCATCGCATGTTCCGGTCCGATTCCCGGATAATCCAGACCTGCCGAAATGGAATATACCGGAGCGATCTGCCCATCTTTATTCTGGCAGAAGAGAGATTTCATACCATGGAAAATTCCTTTCGTTCCTTTCGCAATTGTTGCCGCATGTTTTTCGGTATCAATTCCCAGACCTGCAGCCTCACATCCAATCAGCTGTACCTCTTTATCCGGAATAAATTCATAAAATGCACCGATTGCATTGCTGCCACCGCCGACACATGCGATCACCGCATCCGGCAGTCTTCCTTCCTTTTCCATGATCTGTTCTTTGATTTCTTTTCCGATAACCTTTTGGAAATCCCGCACGATTGTTGGGAAGGGATGTGGACCCATGACAGACCCCAGCACATAAAGTGTGTCATCCATCCGGCTTGCCCATTCACGCATCGTCTCGTTTACTGCATCCTTGAGCGTCATAGTTCCCGTTGTAACCGGATGTACTTTGGCCCCCAGGAGTTCCATGCGATACACATTCAACGCCTGACGGTCGGTATCTTCTTTTCCCATGAAAATCTCACATTCCATATCCATAAGGGCTGCTGCTGTCGCTGTCGCAACGCCGTGCTGCCCGGCTCCTGTCTCTGCAATCACCCGTGTCTTTCCCATCTTTTTTGCCAGAAGGACCTGTCCCAGGACATTGTTGATCTTATGTGCGCTTGTATGGTTCAAATCCTCCCGTTTTAAATAGATTTTCGCTCCACTCAGATCTTCTGTCATTTTTTTTGCTTCATATAGAAGCGACGGACGTCCTGCATAATTTTTCAGCAGTTTATCCAGCTCCCGGTTAAATTCCGGATCATTTTTATATTTCTCATAGGCCTCTTCCAACTCATTCACCGCATTCATCAGCGTCTCCGGAACGTACTGGCCTCCATATACTCCAAATCTTCCTTTACTCATGTTCTCTAATCCTTTCCAAAAATTCTTTTATCTTTCCGGCATCCTTCCATCCATCTATTTCCACTGCACTGCTAACATCCACCGCATACGGATGACATACCCGTATGTTGTCTATTACATTCGACGCATCCAGCCCGCCGGCAAGGAAATATGGTTTCTTCAAATCTGGGATCATACCCTTGTCAAATGTCTTCCTGTCTGCACAGACTCCGAATGATCTCCACATCCTCATTTACAAACACTCCGACTGCCGGAATATCTCTTCGCAATTCTTTTCGAAGCAACTTTGCTGTTTTACTGTCAACTTTCCGTTTGCTGTCTGCAAAAACAAATCCGACAAAATCGGGGTGAAATTCATTTACCATCGCAATGTCTTCTGCTCGTCTCAAACCACATATCTTTACTTTTACCATTCGGAATCCCTCCCGCGAAGAAGGCCTCCGTTCAGTTCCACGAGCATTGCTTTTTTATCCCGACTTCGCATCAGTGTCTCACCGATCAGCACTCCATTCACACCGGCTTCTTTGAGATTCCTGATATTCTCTGCATTTTGAATTCCACTTTCCGCCACAAACAATACATCCGGCGGAGCTAATTTTCTGAGGCGGACACTGTTTCCGATATCTACGGTAAAGTCTTTCAGATTCCGTTTGTTTACTCCGATGATTCTCGCCCCGGCTTCGATTGCGGACCGCATTTCCTTCTCGTCATGAACCTCAACCAGTGCAGATAATCCAAGTTCATCGCAGATATGAATATAATCCCGTACTGTTTCTGTATCCAGTATGGCACAGATCAGAAGTACCGCACTTGCGCCGAGCAATTTTGCTTCATATATCATATATTCATCCACTGTAAAATCTTTTCTCAGAACCGGGATCTTCACTTTACCGGTAATTTCTTTCAAATATACATTCTTTCCCATGAAATACTTTGGTTCCGTAAGGCAGGAGATTGCCGACGCACCTGCCTTTTCGTATTCTTCTGCAATCTTCAGATAAGGGAAATCCTCTGCAATCACTCCCTTGGACGGAGATGCTTTTTTCACTTCACAGATATAGTGGATCCCGGGTTCTTTCAACACTTTTTCAAATGGAAATCCGGTGTCCGTTTTGCATGAAAGTGCAAGTCTTCTTATCTCGTCCGGCGAAAGCTCTTTCTTTGCCTCTTCTATTCGAAGCCGTGTATATGCTGCTATTTTATCCAATATCATCCTGTTTTCCCCTATTCCTTTGCTGTTGCCTGGGTAGCATCACGGAATTCAATGGCGGCATCCCGGCACTCTTCGGTGACCGGTAATCTTTCATAATCTTTCTTACCACTTCCAGCGGTTTGTCTGTTTCTATTACATTTTCCTCTTTATCCTGCTCGATCACGACTTTACCGTCACTGCAGTACACGCGCATCAGAGGATCATATCCCAGGAACGAATACCTGCCCCATTTTTCCCGCCTTCAATACTTTCCAGCAGATAATACCGTTTACTCACAGCCGCAATTTTCCGAAGCAAGGTAATCGGCGTAACAACATCTGCGTAGATTTCACGGCATACCGGAATGATGTCATAATCTGATGCAAGTTTCAGGATTTCATTACAATATGGATACATGTACGCTTCTCCTGATTCAAAAAGTATTTGTTTTGTGGACCTTTTTTCATAAGCATGGCACAAAAAAAGCTCCTGTCCTCTCTTAAAGGGACAAAAGCTTAAATCTTCTGCGGTACCACCCAATTTGTCAATATACTGACCACTCTGTTATGTACTAACATACATATCTATTTGATAACGGGCTAGAATCCCGTCAGCGTCTACTCGCAAATATATGATATTCTCAAAATTTGCTTTCAAGCTGCCCCCACAAGTCCATTCAGTAAAAACTCTTGCCGCTGCCTTTCCACCATCCGGCAGCTCTCTGGGAACAAATATCTTTACCTACTCCTCTTGTTCATCGGTTTAGTGTTTTAATTCACTACAGTATATTCCGATATTTTTCAAATGTCAATTGATTTATTTTATTATAAATCTTCGTTTATATCAGAAAAGCCGGATCGCCTCATTGATATTTTTTACACCAATGATCTGTATGCCTTCGATGTTCTTCACACTGTCATAAGAGACAGCCGGCATGATACAGGTCTCAAATCCAAGCTTTTTTGCCTCCTGCACGCGCTGTTCCGGCATACTGACTGCCCGTACTTCTCCGCTCAGCCCAACCTCTCCGAATACAATCGTTCTCTCATCCAGTGGTCTGTTTTTATAGCTGGATACGATTGCCATCACAATTCCCAGATCGACCGCCGGCTCATTGATCTTAATTCCGCCTGCAATATTCACGTATGCATCATAGTTTGCCAACCGGTAACCGATCCGTTTCTCGAGTACCGCCATCAGCAAATTGACACGATTGTAATCCGTTCCAGCCGCAGTCCTCCTGGGTATGCCTAAATTACTTTCGCACACAAGAGCCTGTATTTCCAGAAGGATCGGCCTGGTCCCTTCCATGGAACATGCCACGACGGATCCCGACGCATGTTCCGGCCTGCCGTCCAGCATAAATTCCGATGCATTTTTCACCTCGCGCAGTCCGTCCTGACGCATTTCAAATACACCAATCTCATTGGTTGAACCGAAACGATTCTTCACCCCCCTGAGGATCCGGTACGATGCATGCCGGTCCCCTTCGAAATAAAGCACTGTGTCCACCATATGCTCCAATACTCTCGGACCCGCAACCGTACCTTCCTTCGTCACATGCCCTACAATAAATATCGTGATACACAGGCCTTTTGCAAGCTGCATCAGAGCATTGGTCGCCTCCCGGACCTGTGACACACTGCCCGGTGCAGACCCCACCTCTTCGCTGAACATGGTCTGAATCGAATCGATCACGACCGTTTCCGGTCTTTCTCTCTCGATTGCCTGACGGATCAGTTCCAGATTGGTCTCACAGAGCAAAAGCAGATGTTCCGTAAATTCTCCCATGCGCTGTGCACGCAGCTTGATCTGCCGCAGTGATTCTTCTCCCGAAATATAAAGCACCTTCTTCTCCGTGCGTGCCAGTTCACGGCAAACCTGCAGAAGCAATGTTGATTTGCCGATCCCCGGATCACCTCCGACAAGAATCAAAGAACCGGGAACGATCCCGCCTCCAAGCACACGATCCAGTTCATTAATATGAGTACTTACTCTCTCTTCTGCTTCCGTTTGCACCTGGGAAAGCGGAACTGCGCGTAGTTCCTTCCTGTCCTTCACGGCAACCGTTTTCGCCATCGTTACCCTTTCTTCAACAAAAGTATTCCATTCCTTGCACATGGGACACTGTCCCAGCCACTTTGACTCTTCATGTCCACAATTCTGACAGAAAAAAACTGTCTTCTTCCCTTTTGCCATATTTCCTGCTTTTCCTTTCTCACGCTGCGGTTCACAGACAGATTCAATTCCAGTGACAGGAAAAGGGCTGCATCAAACAGCCCTTCTCTCAAAATCACTATGTATCCGTGTCCTATTTCTTAACGATTTCTACTTCAACGCTTTCTTTCCCTAATTCTGCACTGATACTGAGTTTTGCACTTAAATTCGTTGACATATCTCCGACATTTACATCATTCATGTAAACTGTATATTCGCTGTCCGCTTCCAGTTCCAGCGTAATCTGCGCATCCCCTTCACCGGATACTTTGAACGAAACTACATTTTCAGAGACTTTGAAATTCTCAACGGCAGTTCCCGGCACAGATTCGTATACAAACATTCCGTTTTTCTCTAATTTGGTAATCTCTTTGAACGTCTTAACTTTATATAAATCTCCCTGAAATTCAAAACCATCTTTCTTCGTCTTTTCCGCAAGACTGTAATCTCCAAAGCTAAGTGTTCCGTCAGTCTCGCTCTTAATAAGTTCCTTGATTAATGCCATTTCCATGTTCCTCCTAATGGTATTCTCTTTTGAGTTAATCTTATTATACCATATCCCTTTTCTTTTTCTAGTTGTTTATTCCCTTTGTAGTAAATTTTATTTCTTTTTTAGAAATTCCGGCTTCCACATGATCGCCCCGTTTGATTTCACCGCTCAGGATCGCCTCCGCCAGTTTATCCTCCAGCTGATTCTGCACGGCTCTTCTAAGCGGCCTTGCACCGTATTTCTTATCCGTTCCGGTTTCGACGATGTGCTTTTTCACTGAATCGCGGATCACGAGCGTGATATCCAGCTGTTCTTTTGCACGCTGTGTCACTTCCTTGCACATCAGACCCACGATCTTCTTCATATCATTCTCACCGAGCGGGTGGAATACAATAATCTCGTCAATACGATTCAGGAATTCCGGACGAAACAGCTGCTTCACTTCATCCATAACGTTAGACTTCATGCGCTTATAATCGCCCGCCACATCTTCCTGCTGCGTAAAGCCGAGCTTCTTCGGTTCAATGATCGCTTTCGCTCCGGCATTGGAAGTCATGATGATGACTGTATTGCGGAAATCCACTTTTCTCCCCTGAGAATCTGTAATATGCCCGTCATCCAGCACCTGCAGCAGGATATTGAACACATCCGGATGTGCTTTTTCAATCTCATCAAACAGGATTACGGAATATGGATTTCTGCGCACTTTTTCACTGAGCTGTCCGCCATCATCATGTCCCACATATCCCGGAGGCGCCCCAATCATTTTTGCGACGCTGTGTTTCTCCATGTATTCTGACATATCAACCCGGATCATATCCTCTTCATTTCCAAAAAGTGCCTCTGCCAGTGCTTTCGAAAGTTCGGTCTTACCGACTCCGGTAGGCCCAAGAAACAGGAAAGAACCAATTGGCCTCTTCGGATCTTTCAGACCAACTCTTCCTCTCTTGACAGCTTTCGCCAGAGCCTTCACAGCTTCCTCCTGGCCGATGACTCTCTTCTCCAGTGTCTTTTCCAATTTTCCAAGTCTTGCCGTCTCTGTCTCGTTCAGTCTGCTCAACGGGATTCTTGTCCAGGCAGAAATCACCTCAGCCACATCCTCTTCTGTAACCGATACCTTTTTATTCTCGTGGCTCTTCTCAAACCGGGCTTTTGCCTGCTCCAGTTTCTTCATGGTTTCCTTCTGTTCCCGATGGAGGCGCGAAGCTTCTTCCATGTTCCCGGTTTTAATACAATTTTCTTTCTCGGCGCCAAGGTCCTTATAAAGTATCTCTAATTTTGCAATATTCTCCGGTACTTTGAAGCCTCTGAGCTTCACCTTGGAACAGCTTTCGTCCAACACATCAATTGCTTTATCAGGCAGAAACCGGTCATTAATATAACGGCATGACAAATGAACTGCGGCCCTCAGTGCTTCTTCTTCAATCTCCACTTCATGATGTACCTCATATTTTTTCCGGAGCCCTTTCAGGATCACAAGGCATTTTTCCTCATCCGGCTCTTCTACCGTTACCGGCTGAAAACGCCGCTCCAGCGCAGCATCTTTCTCAATATATTTGCGGTACTCCGTCAGTGTCGTCGCACCGATCAGCTGCAGCTCTCCGCGTGCGAGAGAGGGTTTCAAAATATTGGACGCATCGATAGCCCCTTCAGCCCCACCTGCTCCGATGATCGTATGCAGCTCGTCCAGAAACAGGATCACATTGCCGGATGCCTTTACTTCCCGGATCAGCTTCTTCATACGTTCCTCAAATTCACCTCTGTATTTTGATCCTGCAATCATGCCCGGAAGATCCAGCACAAGAATCCTCTTGTCCCGCATACTCTCCGGTACGATCCCGTCTGCAATCTGCATTGCAAGCCCTTCCACGATCGCAGTCTTACCGACACCCGGCTCTCCGACCAGACAAGGATTATTCTTGGTTCTGCGGCTCAAAATCTGCATGATCCTTCCGATTTCCTCCTGACGCCCGATCACCGGATCCAGCTTGCCTTCTCTGGCCTCCTCCGTCAGATCTGTGCTGTACTGTTCGAGGATTCCTCCCTGACCTTCTCCTTCACGCTGACTTTCCATATATTCTTTCGGATCCTCACCCATAGCCTGCAGAAGATCCTGAAACACCTTTTGAATATTGACATTCAAGGTCATAAGCATTTGGGTTGCCACACAGTCACCGTCTTTGAGCATCGCCAAAAGCATATGCTCCGTCCCGATCTTTCTGGATCCGAAATGTGCCGCCTCATTCTTGCTTTCCTCCAAAATGTATTCCAGTCTGGGGCTTCTTTCGATTCTTCGTCTGTCAGGTGTTCCTCCTGCCGGACTGGATATCAGCAGATCCATCGCTTTTTCCATCTGCTCTTCGTCCACTTTATTCTTGTCAAGTACCTGACCTGCAACTCCTGTATAGATTCTCTTCAATCCGAAAAGAAGATGTTCCGTCCCGATATATGGATGCCGGTTCGCCTCCGCAATCTCCTTTGCCATATTCAGCGCTTCCTGCGCCTGCTTTGTATACTGATTCTCTGTCATAACCTCGTAAGTCTCTCCTTATCTCTTATTAATCCGGTCTCACCACTCATGCAGTACTGCCGCATGACAGCCTTTACAGGCATCATTTATATTCTTCATAAATCTCATCTACCAATTCATGTACTTCTTCCCGGGTGATTCCTTTGCAGCTCCCCTTTGCCAGAAGAATCCGGAGCTGCTCCTTCATATCCTGAAGCGCCTGAATCTTATTGACATCAATACAGATCACGGCACCCTTTCTCCTGTCCAGCTGAATAAATCCTTCTTGTCTTAGTACATTATATGCTTTGTTTACCGTATGCATGTTGATCCCGATATTCTCGGCGAGTGTACGAACCGAAGGAAGCGGATCACCTTCGTGGATCGTGGACGTTGCAATCCCCATAATAATCTGATTTCTCAATTGCAAATAAATCGCTTCATCACTGTTAAAATCAATCTCTATCAGCATAAAAATTCCCTCTTTACTTTTTCTTTTGCTGTTTTTTGTTATATTCATGTTAGCACAGAAGGCATTTTTTGTAAAGTAATAAAGATGATCCCGCCATGAACCAAAAAACGATCCATCGGTTCTTTTTGGCGTATGCATGACAAAAAAGGGACTGTGCATTTCACACAATCCCTTAAATCTGTTCGGGTTAACCGACGATCAGGCCTTCTTTTTCCATCACATCAACGACTTGATTTACATATTTTTCACACAGTTCATCCGTGGTGGCTTCCACCATAACACGGATTACCGGTTCTGTTCCGCTTTCGCGTACCAGAATACGTCCGTCATCTCCAAGTGCCTCTGAAACCGCAGCAACTGCTTTTACCACTTCCGGATTCTCCCGTGCCGTCTTCTTGTCAGATACTCTCACATTCTTGAGGAGCTGCGGGTAAATGGTCACATCCTCCGTCAGCTTTGCAAGAGACTGTTTCGTCTCCATAATCACTTCCATAATCATAAGAGAAGTCAGGATTCCGTCACCGGTCGTAGCATGTTTGCTGAAAATAATATGACCGGATTGTTCGCCGCCCAGCATGAAATTATTCTGGACCATATTCTCATAAACGTATTTATCGCCAACCTTTGTCTTTTCATAACGGATTCCAACTTTGTCACACGCCTTATAAAGACCGATATTTGACATGATCGTTGTCACGATCGTATCTCCGTTAAGCTGTCCGCGCTCTTTTAAATATTTTCCACAGACATACAGAATCAGGTCTCCATCAACGACATTGCCGTTCTCATCGACTGCGATACAGCGGTCTGCATCTCCGTCAAATGCAAATCCTACATCCAGTTTCTTCTCTTTCACAAATTTCTGCAGCACTCCGATATGTGTGGAGCCACAGTTTGTATTGATGTTCGTTCCATCCGGCTCGTTGTTGATCACATAAGTCTTAGCTCCAAGTGCATCATAAACACTTTTCGCAATGGCAAATGCACTTCCGTTCGAACAGTCAAGTCCGATACGCATATCCTTGAAAGAGCGTGTGGCCAGCGAGATCAGATGTCCGATATACCGGTTTCTTCCCGCCGCATAGTCAATCGTTCTTCCAATCGCTTCCTTCTGTGCAAGCGGAATTTCTCCTGTTTCCCCATCGATATAAGCTTCAATCTTATCTTCGACTTCTGCCTCCAGTTTGTGTCCTTTTCCATTAATTACTTTGATACCGTTATCATAGAATGGATTATGGCTGGCGGAAATCATAATACCGCAGTCAAAATCTTCGGTTCTCGTCACATAAGAAACGCTGGGGGTTGTCGTTACATGCAGAAGATACGCATCTGCTCCGGAAGCAGTAAGCCCTGCTGCCAGTGCATATTCAAACATATAGCTGCTCCGTCTGGTATCCTTGCCGATCACGATTCTCGCCTTGTGCTCCTGCCCGTAATACCATCCCAGATATCGTCCAACTTTGAATGCATGCTCTACTGTCAAATTCACATTTGCTTCCCCACGGAAGCCATCTGTTCCAAAATATTTACCCATATAATTATCTCCTTCGGCCTATCTTTGGCTGATTGACCGTTTTTTTTGCACAATCAGTCACTTATGGAGTCTATTATAGCGTCCTTTTAATAATTACGCAACATATTTTCATATCTGTTTAACATTTTACACTTTGTAAGCTTACTTTTTTAAGCTTCGGAAGCGAAACGTTTACTCTGCTCCCGAATCAGTTCCATATCATCAAAATAGTTGATCTTCATGGATTCTTTCACTTCTTTCAGTGTCTGAGCAGCCACTTTCTCCGCTTCGATACTGCCTTTACGAAGGATCTCGTAAATTTCCGGTATCCTCTTCTCCAGTTCTTTTCTTCTTGCACGAATCGGCGCAAGTTCTTCCTGCATGATTGCATTCAGGAACCGTTTCACCTTCACATCCCCAAGTCCGCCTCTCTGGTAATGTGCCTTCAGCTCATCCAGGTTCTGATAGTCAGGAAGATATTTGGCAAAATGCTCATCCCGACAGAATGCATCCAGATAAGTAAACACACAGTTTCCTTCCACCTGCCCAGGATCAGATACTTTCAGATGGTTCGGATCGGTATACATACTCATAATTTTCTTCTGAACCTCTTCCTCCGTATCAGATAAATAGATACAGTTGCCGAGGGATTTACTCATTTTTGCCTTTCCGTCAATTCCAGGAAGTCTGCAGCAGCTTTCATTCTCTGGGATCAATGCTTTCGGCATTACCAATGTATCCCCGTAAACTGTGTTAAACTTATGAACGATTTCACGGCACTGTTCGATCATCGGGAGCTGATCCTCTCCGACCGGAACGGTTGTCGCTTTAAATGCTGTAATATCCGCAGCCTGACTGATTGGATACGTGAAAAATCCAACCGGAATACTTGCTTCGAAATTCCGCATCTGTATCTCGGATTTTACAGTAGGGTTTCTCTGCAGACGGGACACCGTCACCAGATTCATATAATAGAAAGATAATTCTGTTAATTCCGGAACCTGGGACTGGATAAATAATGTAGATTTTTCCGGATCCAGTCCGCAAGACAGGTAATCCAATGCCACTTCAATGATATTCTGCCGTACTTTTTCCGGATTATCCGCATTGTCTGTCAATGCCTGGGCATCTGCAATCATAATAAAAATCTTGTCATATTCTCCGGAATTCTGCAGTTCCACTCTTCGTCTCAGAGAACCAACATAATGTCCTACATGAAGACGGCCGGTCGGTCTGTCTCCTGTTAAAATTATTTTTTCCATTTTCTGTATTTCCTCTCTGCCTCTTCTTTATAATATGCTGATTCAGCCTATTCTGTCTTCTCTTCTTCTACCGGAAGTTCCGATGTACAATGAGCACATCTGGTTGCTTCGATCGGAATCTCTGAACAGCAGTACGGGCACTTCTTCGTCGTCGGTGCCGGTGCTTCTTCTGCTTCTTTTCTGAGCATTTTCGCGCTCAATGTATTCATGAGTTTCACAAAGCAGAAAATAATGAATGCCATGAGCAAGAAGTTGATCACTGCAGTGATAAAATTACCATAATTAAGATAAGACGGTTCTTCTCCCTCTGTCAGAGCAAGCTTCCATGATGAAAAGCTGATGCCTCCTGTAATCACGGTAATGACAGGCATCACAACATCTCCTACTAATGAACTCACGATACTCTGGAAGGCGCCGCCTATGATAACACCGACTGCCATATCCATGACATTACCACGGCTGATAAATTCTTTAAATTCCGCAACAAATCCTTTCTTAGCCATAATTTTTCCTCTCTTTCGTATAATACTACATGTATTCTACCGCTTTTAACTGATACAAGCAACCATTTTTTACCATGGTAAATCCCTGGTTCCCTTTACCTAAAAATCTTTATTCTTTTTATAGAATCAACTGGGCAGCAAGACCGCAGAACACACTGATTCCATATAGCGATGCTACGGTCATCAGATTCACTTTCCAGTTCTTATTTGTACGAAACAATACAAGGAGCCCCATACCGGCACAGGACAACAGCCCCGCCAGCATACTTCCCACCGAAAGAACCCCTTCCAGATAAAATGTTGTAATCATAACCGAAGATGCACAGTTTGGAACCAGCCCGATCAAAGCAGTCAGAAGGATACTTCTTACCGGATGTGCGGCTGCCGCTCTGACGACCTGTTCCATTCCGATCCCTTCTACCAGTGCATTCAATGCCAGCGTTACTAAAAAAACAAACAGCACCGTCTGCAGAGAATGTGTCACTGCGGATTTCAGGATGCTCCCCTCTTCGCAGTGGCAGTGATCCCGTTCACAGATTTCATGAATATGCAGTCCTTTCTGTGTCCCGCCAGTGCGCATTCTAACCACGATATCAACAAGGATTCCCGCTATTACACCGATGAATATCTTCACACCAAGAATCCAGACAATTTCTTTTGCTTTTGTACGCTCTGAAATGAGAATCGGCAGCATTTCGTCCGAAGTAGACAGAAATACCGCAATCATCGTTCCAATCGTTATGACCCCGCCCGAATAAAGGCTTGCCGCAGCAGCCGAAAATCCGCACTGTGGGACAACACCAAGGATTCCCCCGATCAGCGGTCCCTTTTTACCTGCTCCAAGCAACATATTCACAGTCTTTTCCCCTGCTTTATTTTCCAGGTACTCCATTGCCAGATAAGTCAGAAACAAAAACGGAATCAGTTTCGCCGTATCAATCACTGCATCCATAAAAATATCTATCATAAGCTCCATATCATCCACCCTTTCCGAATGGTGTATATTCTACCTTACCACGGGACGAAAATCAAGGGAAAAATGAGCAATTCATTTTTCCCTTGACCATATCTTTTATTTTGTTTTCAGAGTCCTCATCGAATTCAGGATCGCAATTACTGAAACTCCGACATCCGCAAATACTGCTTCCCACATATTCGCCATGCCGAGCGCTCCAAGGAACAGAACCAGAGCCTTCACAGTCAGTGCAAATACAATGTTCTGTTTTACGATCTTCATTGTCTGACCGGCGATCCGGATGACAGACGGAATTTTCATGATATCGTCATCCATCAGAACAATGTCCGCAGCTTCGATCGCCGCATCCGATCCCATGCTTCCCATCGCAATTCCAATGTCCGCTCTTCCCAGCACCGGTGCATCGTTAATACCGTCACCGACAAATCCCAGACGTTCCTTCTCTCCAAGTTCTGCAAGAAGACCTTCCACTTTCTCGACTTTATCACCCGGGAGCAGTTCGGTGTAGACCTGATCGATCCCCAACTCCGCTGCAACCGCTTCTCCGACCTCTCTGCGGTCTCCGGTGAGCATGACCGTCTTCCTTACACCGCTGTTCTTGAGCTGCCGGATTGCCCGCTTTGCTTCCGGTTTCACCGTATCTGCGATCACGATCGCTCCGAGGAACAGATTCTGTTTTGCCACATATACGACGGTTCCCGCCTCATCGCACGGCTCATACCAGATTCCTTCCCGTTCCATCAGCTTTGCATTTCCGGCATAAACGATCTCGCCGTCGATCACAGAGCGGATTCCATGACCCGGGATTTCTTCACTGTCTTTCACCCGCTCCATGGAAAGCTCCTCTTGACATGCTGCACGCAACGCTCCTGCGATCGGATGATCGGAATACCCTTCCGCCAGTGCCGCAAGCTCCAGGATTTCCGACTCATTTCCCTCATTTACAATGACCTTGTTCACGGCAAATTCTCCCCGCGTCAAAGTACCTGTTTTATCAAAAACGATCGTCTTCATCTCAGACAGGATTTCCAGATAATTGCTTCCTTTGACCAGCACGCCCTGTCTGGAGGCAGCGCCGATCCCGCCGAAGAATCCGAGCGGCACGGAGATTACAAGTGCACACGGGCAGGAAATAACCAGAAAAATGCAGGCCCGCTTCAGCCATTCTGTAAACGGCTGTCCGAACAGAAGGATAGGAAGTATCGCCAGCAGCACTGCGGCACATACTACCACAGGTGTATAATATTTCGCAAATCTGGTGATAAAATTCTCTACTTTCGCCTTCTTGCTGCTCGCATTTTCCACAAGCTCAAGGATCTTGGAAACAGTAGAATCGTCAAACTCTTTTGTGACCTGTACTTTTAAAAGTCCGCTTCCGTTCACACATCCGCTGATGATCTCGCTTCCTTCCCGTACTTCACGGGGTACCGATTCTCCGGTGAGTGCCGATGTATCGATAAAAGAATTCCCGGAAAGAACGATTCCGTCAAGCGGAATTCTTTCGCCGGCTTTGATAACAATCACATCTCCGATCCCCACATCATCCGGATCCACCTGTGCCAGTTGTCCTTCCTGCTCGATATTCGCATACTCCGGACAGATATCCATCATCTCACTGATCGACTGACGAGATTTGCCCACCGCATAACTCTGGAACAACTCTCCCACCTGATAGAACAGCATTACAGCTACCGCTTCCGAATACTCTCCGACTCCCAGCGCTCCAAATGTGGCAATACACATCAGAAAATTCTCATCAAATACCTGCCCGTGGCAGATATTTCTGATTGCCTTGTAAATGATATCCCATCCAATGATCGCATAAGGGACCAGAAAAAGGAGGAACTTCACCGGCCATGGTGTCTGGAACTCCAATTTTCCCATATGTTCCAGTACAAAAAGCGGTATATAAATGATTGCTGCTGCTATAATACGATAAAGCACTGTTTTCTGTTTCTTCGTCATCTCCTGCACCTCTTAGCCTGACTTTCTTGCCTTCATCCGTTACAGCTGAATCTGACAGTCCGGCTCCACTTTCTTACATACTTTCACAACTTCCTGCATAATCTCATCAAATCTGGCATCGTCCGCATCAATTGTCAGCTTCTGCATCATAAAGCTTACCGTTGCATCATTCACGCCATCCAGCTTCTTGATTGCAGCTTCCATCTTCGCCGCACAATTTGCACAATCCAGATCTACCATTTTAAATTTTTTCTTCATATGTATAATCCTCCTGAAAATATTTTTGAACATATGAGCAATTGTTCATATGTTTATAATACTCTCACTTTCCGGAATAGTCAAGACCTGATTTATATAATACTTATATATATCAATACCACAAATGAATTTCTTTTTCATTTATCACAACACATGAGCAAGAACAAAAAGACAGTGGGAGGTGTGCCTCATATACAGGGCACACCTCCCACCGTCCAAGACGATCCATTTACCACCAACACCTTTTCTCACCATAACACCGTAAATTACCACCAGATCAGATAAATCAGCGTCAGCGTCAGACCGATACAAAAGAGCATCAGGCCAAATGACAGGCTTCGTTCAATAACCCGGTTATTTTCCTTAAACTCTTCATTTCTCACTGCCATCTCGTGAACATAGTCACGATAAACAGGATGTTTTCTCCGGACAGTATGATTCTTCACAGTTTGCACGGCATTCAGTATTTTTCCAAGTATTTCGGTTAGTATATTTCCTTCTTCACGTTCATGAGGCAACGGACTGTCATGGTAAATGGTTTTCCGCAAAAGCACAACAATCCCATCCAATATGGTATCCAAAATTCTGCTTAATATTCTTCCTGCCGACGGAAGAATTCCCAGGACCACAGGACGATAGATCAGATTTTCCAGATCCAGCCATTTTGGCCACAGATCTACATACTGTACCGTTCCATTTTCCATCTTTCTCATAAGAACTTTCCGTACGATCAGAACATAGACCGCTGCCCCGATTCCGACAGAGATCACCATTCCAAGGAGATTTTCCGGTGCGAAATAGCTCACACGCTCTCCTGTTTCCTGCAGATTCATGAAGCTCTGTGCATAGGTGGCTGCACGATCCATCAGACTATGCGGGAACAATCCCCAGATCAAAAGAATCACAGCACTTGCAGCAAGGGCGAATCCGGATTCCCGATTCATAAACTTCTCAGTCTCATCAAAGGATTTCTGTTTTTCAGAATCTGTGTTTTCTTCTACAAAAACTGCCACATAAAGCTTCGTCATATAAGCAACAGTCAGCCCGCCGGAAATCAGGAACAGGATCTCGATCATTTTCCCCGGCATTCCTCCGCCGAATTCCACGATACTCTCATGAAGCAGCATTTTGCTGATATAGCCGCTGAAGAAAGGAATTCCCGCGATAGCAAGTGCTCCTGTCAGAAAGATTCCCTTGAAAAGCGGCTTGTTTCGTCCAAACCCGCGGATTTCGTTTAAATTCAGTGCATGCGTATTCATGTAAATTACGCCTGCTGCCATAAAAAGCACCAGTTTGATCAGAGAATGATTGACCATATGGAGAAAGGTTCCGTGCACGGCAAGCGCCTGTTCCGTTTCCAACAGTCCCTGCATGCCGATGCCCACCAGAATAAATCCAACCTGGGACATGGAGGAACACGCCAGCGTCCTCTTGATATCCACTGAGAATAACGCAAGGAGTGCTCCCATAAACATCGTCACAACTCCAATCGCAAGAATCAGCTTTCCCCATACGCCATCTCCGAAAAACAGCTGACAGCTGATGATCAGAATTCCAAATATTCCTGTCTTTGTAAGAATTCCGGAGAGCAGCGCAGAAGCCGGTGCCGGTGCTGCAGGGTGTGCCTTTGGGAGCCAGATATGAAGCGGGAATGCTCCGGCTTTTGCCCCGAATCCAACCAGAAGACAGGTCCCCGCCACATAAAGCAGGCTTTTATCCGCACACGCTGCGGATGCCGGAAGCATTTCAGCGATCACCAGAGTTCCCAATTCATGGTAGAGCAGGAACAATCCCATCAGCATGACCATACCGCCGGTCACCGCAACAGCCAGATACGTCTGTGCCGCCCGGATTGCATCCTCCGTCTCTTCCTGAACGACCCATACATAGGAAGTAAAGGACATAATCTCGAAGAATATAAATGTAGTATAAAGATCAGCCGAATAAAAGATTCCCATCGTTGCCCCCAAAGTCCAGAGCAAGAACAGGTAGAATCTGTTTTTGTTTTCATGATTCCGGAAATATTCTCTGGAAAAAACAGTCACCATCATCCACATCAAAGAAGCAATGCATCCGTAAATTCCTCGGAAACCGTCCAACGCAAACCCGAGTCCGAATCCACAGATTCCCGGTACCTGAAGCTCTGCACCGTCCACAGTCATAAGCGCTGCCGCTGCCAGGAATTCGCTGACAGTGATAAAATCTGCCAGATAATCTCTGCATATTTCCCGGTATTTTCCCGCCAAATACACCAGAATTCCTCCCAGAAACGGATAAAACACCAGAATGGCAAGTAATATATTTCTATTCATGATCTTCCCTCCTTAAAACACCGAAACCACCTGACGGAACAGTTCCAGCAGAGGTGCCGGGTGCAATCCGAAGCAGAACATAGCCACAGCGAAAACCGTCAACGGCAGAATCATCATCCAGTTTGGATCCTTCACGTCCCGGATCGTTCCGTAATCGAACTGTTTTCCCGGGAAGAAGGCGCGTACCGAAATTGAGAGCATATAGATTGCTGTGAGAAGTGCCGATATCAGTAATGCCGCGACACCCACATAGGCCAGCGGCATCCTGGATGCGACTGCAGCCTTCACCAGATTCCATTTACTGACAAATCCACAAAGTCCCGGAACTCCCATCAGAGCCATGCCGGATATCGTGAACAGAACAAAAACCTTCGGCATTTTGTGAGCAAATCCATCCAGCTCATAAATATACGTTCTTCCTGTCTGGTACATCACCGCACCGGCACAGAAGAAAGAACAAATCTTCATCACGGAATGGAATACCATATGGCTCAGTGCACCGGTCAGTCCCAGCGGGCTCATCAATACCACACCAAACAGAATGTAGGACAGATTACTCACCGTAGACCAGGCCAGACGGCGCTTGATATGTGTTTCCTTCAGTGCCCGGCTGCATCCGTAAACGATCGTAATGATCACCAGCGTCATAACCGCCTTCTGCGCCCAGGTTCCCCTAAGAAGTTCTGTTCCGAAACTATAATAGGTCACGCGCATCAGTGTAAATGCTCCTGTATTTACCACCGCCACCGCATGAAGCAGCGCCGTCACCGGTGTCGGCGCAACTCCCGCTTTCGGAAGCCAGGAAGAAAACGGCCACATTGCCGTTTTGACACTGAATCCGCAGAAACAAAGAACATATATAATGAGCAACAGATTCGTCTTATCTCCTACTTTCGCCAGATCGATCACACCGCCCGGGACAAAATTGGAAGTCGTTCCATAACTCAGAATAAAAATCATGCCGATAAAGGCAAAAGCCGCACCACCGGTCATATAGTAGAAATACGTCCGGCTTGCGTGGATCGCCTCACGGGTAAGGGTATACATGATCAACGGAAGCGTGATCAGACTTAGCATTTCAAAAAAGAAATACATCGTCACGATATCCTCCGCGAGAGCTATCCCCAGAGTTACTCCATAAGTAATCGTGTAAAACATAAAGAAATATTTTTCATGCTTCTCATGTTTCATATATTCAAACGAGTACAAAACTGACAAAGGCCATAATGCGGAAATAAGACCTGCAAATATCCTTCCCAGTCCATCCAGTCGGAAACTGACACTAAGATTTCCTGTGAACTTAAACAGAACCAGTGCATTCTGCGGAGGATTTGCCAACATCAGGAACACCAGAATCGTGTTTAGAAGTACCGCCGTTTCAATATAGATCATCATCTGTCTTCGATTCCGAAACGGGAGCAAAGGAATCAGTACCCCCGAGAGCATCGGTAAAAGTACAACGATCATCATAATCATCTTATTCATATCCTCTCCTCCTCTCTACATCACAGCTACTGCGATCCTTCTCACATACTCAATCAGCGGATTGGGCCAAATGCCAAGTACCAGTGCAAGCGCCGCCAGCACGATCAGCGGAATCAGCATCGCCGCATGTGGTTCCTGTTTATCAGCTTCTTCCCGTAATTCTTTCCCCGGGAAAAAACCGTTCATAACAACAGGTAGAAGATAACCTGCCGTCAAAAGTGCACTCAACAGAAGAATGACCGGTCCGATCCATCTAAAAATCCCTACTTCTGCCTGAAGCGCACCTTCTGCAAGATACCACTTGCTGATAAAGCCACTTGCCGGAGGAATCCCAATCAGTGCCAGCGAGGCAAAGGTATAACACCATAAAGTAACCGGCATTTTTCTTCCGATTCCCCGATACTCCTCCACACGGGTTTTCCCGGTCTGGAAAATGAAGATCCCGGCAGTAAGAAACAATGCGCATTTCACAAATGCGTGGAACACCGTGTGCAGAAGCGCACCTTCCATCGCCGTCGGGGTTAGAAGTGCAAGTCCAAACAGAACATAGGATATCTGGCTCACCGTCGAATATGCCAGCCTTTTCTTAAAAACAGGCTCACCGTACGCCAGCATGGATCCCATAAATATCGTGATCAGCGTTAGCACGATCCAGGCCGTCTGTACCCAGGTTCCCCGGATAAAATCCGTGCCCACAATATAATAGACCACGCGAATAATTGCCAGGACCCCGGATTTCACGATGATTCCGGACAATGCAGCCGAAGCCGGTGCAGGTGCCACCGGATGTGCCGCCGGAAGCCATGCGTGAAGTGGAAACATGCCCGCCTTTGCCCCAAAACCGATCAACATAACGAACACTGCTGCCAGCAGAATCTCCTGGTTTCCCTGAGCCAGTATTCTATTCAGCGTACCGCCCGCTGTGAATGTGAGCGTATCACAATAGCGATACAGGAAGAATATTCCAAAAAGGCCGAGATATGCACCGCACATGGAATAAAACAAATATTTCAGTGCTGCCATGATCGCTTCCCGCGATCCATTGTGAAGTACAAGCGGAACCGATGCCAGTGTCATCAATTCGTAGAAGAAATACATCGTCACAAGATTTCCCGAGAAATCAAGCGCTACAAGAATACCAAATACTATCAGATACGATCCAAAATATCTTTTTTCTTCTCCCTCATGTTTCATATAAATAAAAGAGTAGATTCCGGCTGCTACCCACACCACACTGACGATCGTGACGAACAGTCTGCCCACATCATCAATGCGAAAACAGATCGGAATATCCTTCATCAAATGAAACACAATCAGGCTGCGATCTCCCGTCCACGCAAGGCCTGCCGCCGAAACAGCCGTCAGAACCAGCACGGTCCCGGTCAAAATATGAATGCGCTTCAGATTCCCTTCGGATGGTGCAAATCCCGCAGTTTTTCCATTGCCGTGCCGTTTTGCTGCCCGAACATATTCCAGAAATGCCGAACTCAGGAGCCCGCTTCCTGCAATGACAGGCAGAAGAATCGGAAATAAAATCCATTTATCCATAGCAATCCCCTCCTAATGAAACATTTCCAGACCATTTTGAAGCAGCTGGATCAGCGGTTCCGAAGAAAGTCCCAATAACAGATTCAAAATGATGAAGCATACCAGTGCCAGCGACTTCTGTGGCTGATCCAGAATTCCGATCCGACATGCTTTTCCGGAATCCTCCGGCACGCTCATTGGCGTGTAAATTCGGATAACCGTTTTCATAAAATAAACCGCATTCAGTATCGTACTGATCGCCAGAGCGATCAGCGTAGGAAGCATTTTATAGGTATGCCCCACCGCCGCCTGTGCAAACAGAAGCTTGGAAATAAAGCCCGAAAACATCGGAAAGCCTACCATGGAAAGAGAGCCTGCCGTAAATGCCACGCCCGCAAGCTTGTTGCGATACCCTGCACCGGTCAGATCTGCATACCGCACACTCCCGCCCGATGCATCCGTAAGTCCGGACGCAGCCGTAAACAGCAGTGATTTCGTCGCGGCATGGGAAACCACATGGTAGATACTCGCCAGCACACCTGCCGGCGTTCCAAGTCCAAATCCCATGTAAATATAACCGATCTGCGCAACAGAAGAAAATGCGATCATTCTCCGTATATTATCCTCTCTGATCGCACTTAACGATCCCATGATCATTCCCGCAATTCCAAAAACAAAGAGAACATGGATAACCTTGCTGTCACGCACAATGTCAAACCCAATAACACGATAAAATATTTTAATCAATAAAATAATATATCCCTTTGACACCAGTGAAGATAAAATTGCGGCAGATGACAAAGTGGAATACCCATATGCATCCGGCAGCCAGGCATGAAACGGATAGAGTGCGCTTTTAATTGCAAGCCCTACCGACATCAGTCCCAGAGAAACCAGGAGCGGAATATGGTATGTACCAGTCTCATACAGCGTCCGGACCGCCTCCTGAATATTGCTCATCAAAAGCTGTCCGGTCAGATCATATAAAAAGCAGATTCCAAGAAGGAGCAATCCGGATCCGAGAAGGCTCATGATCATATACCGGGTCGCCGCCTCGATCGTCCTTCCGTTCTGCCGTATCATGATCAGCCCGCAGGCAGAGATCGTATTGATCTCAACAAACACGTATGCCGTAAAAAGGTCATTGGTATAGACCAGTGCCAGCAGTGAACTGAGCAGCAGATTCACCATGACATAATAAAGATTCTGTTTTGTTTCCTCGATCTGGTTTTCCCGCTCCTTCGCCCCGCCGATCATACAAAGCAGCATGATCACACAGAAAAAGAGCGCCATAAACGCTTCCAGATACCCGACACGGATCTCATTCCCCCATGGTGCGGGGAAATGTCCCATCAAATACACATAAGGTTCCCCAGTCTTCAGCACATAGCCGAGCACGGCAGCTGACATCATTCCAATCAGGGATATCACGGCAAGATTCAGCCTTTTGGCTTTCTTTCCGTCAAGCACCGAAGAAAGAGGTCCGGAAAACAGCGAAAGGATGATCGTCATAAAAGGAAAATTCTGTACAAATTCCATTTACCGCCCCTCCTTCTTTAAGCGCGTTGTGATCTCATCCAGATCCAGCGTATGATAACGGCGGTATAGCCGGATCGTAAGTGAAAGCATCAGTGCTGTCACAGAAACCGAAACGACAATTCCGGTGAGCACCAGCCCGCTCGGAATCGGATTGATGTAAGCTTCCACACTCTGCCCCCCGTCTACAACGATCGGTGCCTTCCTTCCGGATACATATCCCTTTAGTGCAAGAAACAAATAAGTTGCCGTGTCCATAATATTAAGTCCAATGATCTTTTTGATCAGATTCTTTTGCAATAGAAGATTCGAGAACCCGATACCGAACAGAATCATTGCGACCGCCTCTTCGTAATTATTCAATAGATTTGCAAGATTCATCCTAATAGCCTCCCTTCCTGAACATAACATAAAACGTATACATCGTTCCTGCGACAACAACCCCGACACAGATATTGAGGATCAGGATCAGACCGCTGCTCAGGATCGCTCCGGGTGTTCCAAGCGGGATCACGCTCTCGATATGATTCGCACCGGTATAAAAGGAATAACTCTTTGCCAGACTATAGCATGCCAGTGCTGCAAAACTCATCTTTTTATAGGTTTTTACTGTAAAGAAACGTTCTGTTTTGGCAAATCCGAATGCATTCAGATACAGGATCAGACCGGCTCCGATCACGGCGCCGCCGGAAAATCCACCCCCCGGTCCCAGATGGCCTGCCAGAATCACATAAACACCGAAAATCATGATCGGCGGCACAAGAATCCTGGCTGCCGTCTGAAGGATCACATCATTCTTCGGTTCATAGGTCCTGTCATTTGCCTCCATATACTCACGGCTTTCCTTCCGGTCTGTCCGAAGCAGAATCAGGACGGTGCAAGTTGCAATAAAGAGTACATGGGACTCTCCCAGTGTGTCAAAAGCTCTGTAGTCCAAAATCATTCCGGTCACAAGATTGACCGCGCCGGTTTCCTCAAGTCCCTGCTCAATGTAACGCGCAGCGACTTCATTATTGGCCGGATTATCGGCATTTCCAAAAGGCGGCAGATTGGAAACGGCGACGAGAAGCATAAATACCAGTGCGATACAGAAGATCACACTGAAAATACGATAAATTTTTCGGAATATCTTCATCTCTGCATTATGCTCTATATCGTAAACACGCCTTACAATTTCCCGCTTCTCCTCACTTCGTAAATGTTTTGCCTTCTTGTCTTCCTGATAAGCTATCTGAGGCTTCATCTCCACTGCATCAAGATAGGGATCTTTTGTCCCATCCAGCCATTGCCTGAATTTCCAGGATTTCGTCTTCCGGTACTGTTCATCCGTTAATTTTCTACTCATCCTTCTGTTCCTCCTCATCCTCTTTCATGATTGCATGGATTTTCTTCAAAGTGACCAGAAAAAGTACCGTTGTGATCCCTGCCCCAACTGCTGCTTCCGTAATTGCCAGATCCGGTGACTCCAGAAGGGTCCATATAATTGACATGATCAGGCTGTACGACATAAATATCAAAATAGAATTCAGAAGATTCTTGGACAGACTGGCTGAGATTGCGCACACTACAAGGAAACTAAGTAATATCCATATAAACATCTGCATATCCTATTCCTCCACTTCTTTCTCCAATTCTTCCAACGAAAGAATCTTATAATGCTTTTCCTTCTCTTCGTCTGTCGTCACCTCGAGTCTCGCGATCAGATGAGATGATACCGGAGATGAAAACCACAAAAACACAATAACAAACAGAAGCTTCAAGGATGTGAAATTCAAACCACTCATAAGAATCAGACCTGCCAGCGAGAAGCCGATCCCCAGTGTATCACCCATTGCCGCTGCATGCATCCGGTTCAATACATATTTAAACCGGAACACACCGATCATCTCAATCGCAAAAATAATCAGACCGCTCACCAGAAGCGCTGTGCCTGCCAGAAATCTTACCCACTCAATGACTGCCATTTTTCTTCTCCTCCTCTTCTTTCTTTTGGATATATACTCCCATATAAACCTTTGTCAGCACAATCACTGCAAGGAAGCTGATCATCGCATAGATCAGACAAATATCAACCAGATAACCTTCCTCCTGCATCAGTGCGAGAATCGCAATCATCACCATTACGATCGTTCCCATCATATTGACCGAGACGATCCGGTCTGCAATCCGCGGGCCTATGATGGCACAAATCAAGCAAAGCATCAGCATCACCGCCAGAAAAATAAGCGCCGCAATAAATACAATATGATACATCTTATCAAGCCCTGCTATTCCTCTTCCCATTTTGCATCCTCCTCTTCCAGCTCGCTAAGCATCTCCACAAATACAGAATCCGCAATCCCCACTGCCAGACTTTCATCCAGACAATGCACGGTATAGTCCGACTCTTCCAAAGTCACCGTGATCGTCCCCGGTGTCAGCGTAATCGCATTAGCCAGGAACGCTTTTCCTGCCGGTGTATTCATATCCGAATGGAAGCTTACCAGCGCCGGCTCGATTTCCTCCTTTTCCGATAAGATCATGTGAATTACCACAAGGTTGGCTTTCACGATCTCTTTGACCAACACACAAATATATTTCAGGAAACGAAAGATTCGACACATATTTCGCTTTTCTTTTTCAATACTATAATCCATAAATTTACATGTAAACGCAAACATTGTCGATGCGATAACCATACCAAACAGACATATCTCTAATGTGAAATTTCCGTTAAAGATAATCCACAATAAAAAATACAGTAAAAACATCTCTCTCCTCCATTCTGCTAATCAGAGATTTTTTTCATAATCCTTACTTTCGGGTAACCCTTACAAAAAACGTTATCATTTTAACACTTTCTTCCAGTAAAGTCTAGTAAATACACAAAAAGGCTAAACTACCGCTAAGAGCCTCTTAAAAGGCGAAAAAAATGAGGTCTCCCTTTTCCCGGAGATACCTCATCGTTTCCTTTCTGCGCTTTTTGATCCGGATCATTTAGTTTCTTCCTAATCCATAATATCCAGAATCGAGTGTGACATCATGAAATTGCAAAATTCCATTGCCTCATCTGCTGTAAGTGTAGTATTTTTATTTGTAATCCAGTATTTCAAACCATTGACCACCGAAATCGTTTGAAAGAGAACGAAGGTCTCCCGGTTTCTGAGGCCCTGCATCTTCTCCAGTTTGACGCCATGTTTATTCAGAAGGAGTTCAAGCAGTTCCATGACCTGACGAGTCAGTATTTCTTCAAAACCGTTCTGCCCTGTCACTTCAAATGCCTTCTGATAATATACTCTGTCTTTCTCCATCTTTTTAAAAACCAGATGTATGGCTCCCTTCGGCATATCCGATACAACCATTTCACGGGCATTCTGAAACACTTCCGTCTCCAGGAGCCACTCCATCACTTCATATTTATCCTGAAAATAATTATAGAATGTAGGTCTGATTACTCCAGCCAGATCCGTTATCGTCTTAATTGTTATTTTGTCAAACGATCCTTTGATCAAAAGTTCCTTAAAGCTTTCCGCCAAAAGGCTCTTCGTCAGTTCTCTTTTCTTCTCCATGTAAACACCCTGATTCTCACAGATTTATCCTGAAATACAGACTCCCTCCTGCCCTTGTCCGGACTGCATTTATGGCTATCATAGCACAAAAGCATCTCATTTTCAAACTATGCCGCCAGCATTTCAGGAATGCACAGCCGTTTTCTTTTTATAATTTGTATATCCTTTTGTCTGACGCGGATGTTTTTCCCAGAGTTCATCTGCCGTCTTCTGCCAGCTTGCCGCATACTCCACACACTTTCCACAGAGATGCTCTGCACTTTCCGGTGACATCAGATCCGTAGATTTCGCACCGCTCTCCCGGATCATTTCCTGAAGTATCTCCGGATTTTCCAACATCGGACACGGACGCAGATGGTTCGTATTGAATGGCTGCCGGTCACGATACGCCATGAAAAGCGGCTGTTTCAGAGCATCCAGAAGCGTCATTTCCCGGATATTTGCAGAAGAATAGTGGATAAAAACACAAGGTTCCACATCTCCGTTGGCATTAATATGGCAATAATTTCTTCCTCCTGCAATGCATCCTCCCACATACTCTCCGTCATTCTGGAAATCCATCGCAAAGATCGGTTTTCCACCGGACATTCCACGGATCTCCCGAACTCTGTGATACATGTATTCCCTCTGTTCCCTGGTCGGCATCAACTCCGGTGCGGCATCATTTCCGACCGGCATATAGTGAAAATACCATGTAAAACGGCATCCCTTTTTAATAATCATATCCAAGAACTCATCGGAAGTGACCGTCTCAATATTTTTGCTTGTATAGCAGATTGAAGTGCCGAAAATCTGACCATGCTTTTTCAGCAGATCCATTGTATGCATGACTTTATCAAACACACCCGCTCCGCGCCTTAGGTCATTAACCTCCTCAAACCCTTCCAGACTGATCGATAACGAGAGGTTCCCGACTCTTCTCATTTCTTCGCAGAATTCCTCATCCACAAGCGTTCCGTTCGTGAAGGCATGAAATGCGCAATCATAGTGTTTTTCACACAACCGGATGATATCTTTCTTCCTCACCAAGGGCTCTCCACCCGTATACATATAGAAATAAATCCCAAGTTCTTTGCCCTGTGTGATGACCCGGTCCATTTCTTCATATGTAAGATTCATCTTGTGACCATATTCGGCCGCCCAGCAGCCGGTGCAGTGCAGATTGCAGGCACTTGTCGGATCCATCAGGATCAGCCACGGAATATTACACTGATGCACTTCACGCATACTTCTTATTTTCTTTGTACCGTTGAGTGCCGCTTCAACCCCAAGATTCAATGCGGTCTGCCGGATCACGTTCGGATCAATTTCTTTCAAAAGACACTCCACATATTTCATCCATTTTGATTCGGGGTCCTGGATTAATTTTCTCGCTCCCTCATAGGCAGACTTTGGAAAATGATCCCCCATATACCTTTCCGTCAGGTCCACCATTTCCAGAAACCCTTTTTCTCTGTCTTTGTTTACATGTTTGATTACCACATCAATTGTTTTTCCGAATGTAGCCCTTGCAGCTCTGTGTGTCAATTCACTCATATTCTTTCTCCTCTCGAAACAAAAAGATGAAAAATAAAATGTTTTGCTTTCTCCTATCGGAGTATACAGGTGATCGCAATATCAAATCCTGCAATTAAAAGCATAATTCCGCCTATTCCATAGGTTCTTCGGTTGTGTTCACATCCCAGCCGGTATCCGATATAGATTCCCAGAATGGACTGGATCACTGTGATGGGGCCCATAATCAGCATCTGGTTCGCAAAATCCACGTTCCAGAATCCAATCCCGATTCCCGCAAACAATGCATCCACACTAGTCGCTGCCGCAAGCATCCCCATACGTTTCCAGTTGATCTGGTCATTTCTCCTCTCAAATACCGTTTCGTTCTTCTCTGCCTTCAGAAGCATATAGATTCCAAGTCCGATAAAAATGAAAACGGAACCTATTTCCCAACTGTTTGCCGCAGCAAAGAGTCGTTCCTCTCCTGCCTTCCCCGGTCTCAGAACCCAGGCAACCGCATTTCCCAGAAGAAGCGCCAGAAGCTGAGAACCGCTGAACAGAATCCCCGATATCAGTGCATCCCGTTTGTGAGGTCTGGAAAACCCTGCTCCTACACAGACGTGCACAACCACCACATCCAGCGAAAGACCTATAGAAATCAAAAGAATTTCTAATATACCCACAGATATGCCTCCTTTGCTTTTCCTTTGCTTTTCCTTTTCTCCCTTCCTATTCTATGACCCGACATACGGATAATAAATCTTCAAACTTCTGTTTTTGTTCAAAATTTTACTACAATTGTCTGTTTTTGTCGTTTTTTCAGAGTTATAAGTTTCATAACATTTGCTAATTTCAGGGCAAAAAAAAATCCCGTGAACCCACGGGATTTTTTTATTCTTATGATACACACATAAGCTGCATTTTTAATGATGGAACAAACGGATTCCGGTAAATGCCATCGCCATTCCATATTTATTACATGTCTCAATAACATTATCATCTCTCACAGATCCGCCCGGCTGTGCAATGTATTTCACGCCGCTCTTATGTGCTCTCTCAATGTTATCGCCAAATGGGAAGAACGCATCGGATCCAAGAGAAACATCGGTCATCTTATCAAGCCATGCTCTCTTTTCTTCTCTTGTGAAGACTTCCGGCTTTTCTGTGAAGATGTTCTCCCATGCGCCGTCTGCCAGCACATCCATGTATTCATCTCCAATGTACACATCGATCGCATTGTCTCTGTCTGCACGTCTGATTCCTTCTTTGAACGGAAGCTCCAGAACCTTCGGGCACTGTCTCAGCCACCAGTTATCTGCCTTCTGTCCGGCAAGACGAGTACAGTGGATACGGGACTGCTGTCCTGCTCCGATACCGATTGCCTGTCCGCCCTTTACATAGCATACAGAATTGGACTGTGTATATTTCAACGTAATCATGGAGATTGCAAGATCGATCTTCGCTTCTTTCGGAATTTCCTTATTCTCAGTCACTACATTTGCGAAGAAATCTTCATCGATCTTCAATTCATTTCTTCCCTGTTCAAAGGTAATGCCGAAGACATCTTTGTGTTCCAGCGGAGCAGGCACATAATCCGGATCGATCTGGATCACATTATAATTACCGTTCTTCTTCTGTTTCAGGATCTCCAGTGCTTCCGGTTCATATCCCGGTGCGATCACACCATCGGAAACCTCGCGTTTGATCAGCTTTGCGGTATCTACATCACACACATCAGATAAAGAAATGAAATCACCGAAAGAAGACATTCTGTCCGCACCTCTCGCACGCGCATAAGCACTTGCAAGCGGAGAGAGTTCTCCCAGATCGTCCACCCAGTAAATCTTCGCCAGTGTCTCGTCGAGCGGAAGTCCGACTGCCGCTCCTGCCGGAGATACGTGCTTGAATGAAGTTGCCGCCGGAAGTCCGGTCGCTTTCTTCAGCTCGCTGACAAGCTGCCATCCGTTAAATGCATCGAGGAAGTTGATGTATCCCGGGCGTCCGCATAACACCTTGATCGGAAGCTCACTTCCGTCCTTCATATAGATACGTGATGGTTTCTGGTTCGGGTTACATCCGTATTTTAATTCTAATTCATTCATGACATATGCTCCTTTTGCTTATTTGTTCTTATTTACAATTCTGGTCTCATATTTACCGGTTGCGATGTCAATATATCTGACAAACAGTGAAACCTTATTGTCTTCATTCAGGCTGTTCCATAATGTGTCCGTAAATGCATCCATATCATCCGGAATTGCGATCAGCTTCGGTTCTCCTTCAAAGCTCGGCAGCGGATTGCCGTCACATTTGTAAGTATGGATGAAATGTCCTTCTCCGGCCACCGGATTCTCATACGCAAATGTATAACGGTTGCATGCTTCCGGATTGCCATTGTTGCTCTTCAAAATAGACATTGCATAGTTATATCTTCCGCTTTCGATATGCATAATACCGGAAATACGAGGTGTATAGTTCGGTCCGTCCGGTTCGAACTCACGGCTTCTCAGGGACTGTTCAAATGTCATCTGCTTGTCCATGCCTTCATAAATCGTATCTGTCTGATCTCCGTTCGTTACGATCGTCTTATTCCCCAATACACGAACCGGTGCATAAATGATCAGGCTCGGGTCTGTCAGCTTTGACTCGTCAAAAGCCTGTGTACGGATCCCTTCTCCTTCTTCCACAAATACACGGTTGCGGCTGTTCTCACTTCTACCCATGATAAAATAAGCAGTTACCGCTTTGGTTCCGTCAGCAGACTTGCCGATGATAATACCTCTTCCCGGATAAGAATTGCTCTGCAGTTCTTTTTCAATAGATAACATATCCATGTCTGATTCTCCTTTTATAACTTGTACTTATTTTTATGCGACGATTTATCAGATTAATTATAACCAACCATACGACATATTTCCAGTATTTCTGCAAAATAATTAAGATTTCTCTGTTTTTACTTTTTCCGGTACTTTTTTTCGATCTTCGTTATATAAACTACCATAACCGCAATGGTCTCAGCCATCACACCGATTACAGACAGCAGGATTACCGGAGAATTTTGCTCGTAGTTAACCAAAGGAATCCCAAGCAGGATAAAACCGATTCCGTATGCACACCACAATTTTCCCAATGCCCGATTATAGCCCCGCACATCTTCCACTTCGAACATCTTCGCATTTGCCCAGAATCCAAATGCGGCAGACTTTTTGCTGAAAATACAATATATCCCCAATCCGATAAATGCGGCTCCCGCCAGTGCCCATATGATAAATCCAATTCCAGCCTCAGTCATCCTACTCATCCTCCCATTCTTCCTTGTTGATCCGTTTTCCGTCTTTATCAAAGGTTCTTTTTAAAGCTTTTTCCGTCGAGAAGATCGGAAGGATCAACACCACACACTGTATCGTTATGATAACCGATCCCACAATTCCCACAATATCGTCATCCTTCCCGATCACCGGTATCATCCCCAGTATAGACGGTAGCAGAATCAGCCATCCCAGCTTATACCATCTTTTTCCGAAATACTTGTGCGCGAACTGCCATGTATCCATATTCTTCATGGAATTTGCCGTCCGGTAACCGAAGATCCCGTTGATTGCTCTCGGACTGTTTCGCATAAACATTTTTCCGAATCCAATCATAGTGATCGGAATCAACAAATTCATTACCAGCATAAATATCCAGAAACCCATTTTCTTCCCCTCCTTGTCACATCTCACTTTTCAAGATTCATATTATTCTAAGAAACCGTTATCCCCGAATCATTTCATATAGATTCCCGCCAGCTTCATCTCGGCATCAAACGTTAAGGTATAGGTGACACTTACATTATCATAAGAAGCATTCATCTGTACCATGGCAAAGCTTTGCCCATTCTGCCTTATTTCTGTCATATACGTTTTCCCAAAATTCCGGAATGTTCCCCAATCGTCGCCAATCGTTTTCTTTGCTTCTTCCATTTTTTCTTCGGTTAGGTAAGGCTGCATTTCCGAAGTTGCAATCTCTGCCATCGCAACCGGTGAACCAAGAGATTGTTTTATCTCTGCATCACTTTCATTTCGTTCTCTCGCATCCCTGATATCAGCCTCCAGCTGCCTGCGTATCTCTTCCTTCTGCTCTTTGGAACACTTAAGCATCTTTACAACCTGCTGAACATACTGCTTCTCATCGAATCTCTCATTCATATTACGACTCCTCCATGATCATTCTTACACTGTCCGTAATCTCGCTCCATACCTTCTCGATCTCGCAAAGCTCGGTCTCTCCCTGCGGTGTCAGTGCGTAATATTTTCTGGATGCCTGCTTCCCTGTCGGTTCACTCCACCGGCTCTCTACCAAACGGTCATTCTCCAGGCGATAAAGCACCGGATACAAAGTCCCTTCTTTCAGTGCGAATCTTCCATTGCTTTTTTCCTTCATCTCACTGATAATCTGATATCCATACTTTTCCTCCTCTTTGAGCAGTCTGAGCACCAGCATATCAAGAACTCCCTTCTTCATCTGCGTCTCATATTTATCGTTCAGAATCATCACCTCATATACTTTGTATTGCTAAGTATATTATAATACCGGGCACTTATGCATGTCAAATAAAAAAAGGCCCGATAAGCCTTTTTTTATTTTTATTCATTTCCTTTTTTTACTATATAAAAAATCATAGAGGTTACCGCCCATACAAGACTGATGCCCGCCGCAATTGCCAACGCATACTGCAATGTCCTGCTCCCGTAATCACTTGCCATCTCCCAGTTTCTTCCTACCACGCCGCTCATCGTATAATACAGCGTGCTTCCCGGAATCAGAGGTATCAGAGCCGGCACCAGAAATAAAGTTGCAGGAGCCTTCCAGACACGCGCCTGAATCTCAGCATAGAGTGCTGCCATTGCAGCTCCGGCAAGGCAGGAAATAAAAATTCCTTTTTCATAGTGAATACCAATCAGATAAACCGCCCAGCTCAGCGTCGCCCCCAGAGAAGCCGGTATCATAAGTCCAACCCTGACGCCAAACACAATAGCAAAACCCAAAGAGCAAGAAAAAGCCATAAAAAGCTGTACTATGATTTCTTTCATTTTTTAACCCCCAATCAGCAAAATCGCCGTCATGAATCCGCACGCCAGACTTCCGGCCCACAGAATACTTTCTATCAATCTCATAAGGCCCGATATCGTATCCCCTACCAGAATATCACGAATCGAGTTCGTCATCGCAATCCCCGGAATAAGAAGCATAATATCACCAATCATGATTTTGTCAGTATGCAGAAACGGAAGTGCTCTTCCCACAGCACAGATTCCCGATCCGGCGAGAAAGGCCGCCGTCAGATTAAAAATCATATTGTTCGGACATATTTTCGGAAGAACCTTCTGCAGGTAACATATCAGGATTCCGAATACTGCGGCAAACATCGCATCAATCAGTGTTCCGCCAAAAAAAACCGCATGGCTTCCTGCGGCCAGTGCACTTCCTGCATACAACAAAAGACCACCGGGTGCCTTTTTCAAATGCTCCATCTCATACTGAAACGTTTCCGGATCCATAGGGTGTTCACAGCACCGTCTGCTCAATTCATTCAGACACTCCATCCTTGTAAAATCCGTTCCTCCCGCGCCCAGGATTCTTCTTGTCTGTGTAATTCTCTCTCCTCCGTGCAGTTCCATCGTAACTACAATGCTGGAAGTGATTACGAATACATTCATTTTCACTGCACCATACGCATTTCCCAGACGGATCAGTGTATCTTCCACACGCTTCACTTCCGCGCCGCATCCCATGAGTTTTTCTCCCATATTCAGAAATATATGCAGGAGCTTACCAGCTGTTTCTTTTGTCAATAACATGTCTGCATTTTTTTTATTATCTTGATCCATATCTCCCCCGTTCAAGAATACCTTCGCATTCTTTTCTCTCCCAAATGACTTTTTGACAATATTTTAACACGCTGTTGTTTCGTATTCCATAATTATTTTGCACAATTTCTGAATTTCGAAAAAATATGAAAACGCGCTGTAATTTTTCACTGCATTCCAGAATATTTTTTATCTTCACAGATTTAACCGCATTTTTTACTTGAAGCCTATCTCTCAAGGCGTTACAATACATGCGTATACTCACATCCTGAAATTGTACTATAATTAAAAACTATAGCGAAATATAGAAAGGAAAAACTCATGGCATCTGAACAAGTCGATTTCGGCAGCAATCATGTCCGCCGCAGTGTCCTCTCTGTCGCGGCTCCGATGCTTGTTGCCCAGCTCATCAATCTGCTCTACAATATCATAGACCGTATCTATATCGGAAGGATTCCGGGTGAAGGGAGTACTGCGCTCGCCGGACTGGGACTGTGTTTCCCGGTCATTACAATGGTGACTGCCTTCGCGAACCTGTTCGGCACCGGCGGCTCTCCCCTTTGCTCCATCGCCCGGGGCAAAGGGGACACGAAAACGGCCCGGGGCATCATGAACAATGCCTGTTTCTGCCTAATAATCACTGGAATTCTGATCACACTGCTTGGCATACTCTTTCACAAGCCGCTACTTTACCTTTTCGGCGCAAGTGACCGGCTTTATCCTTATGCCTCCGGCTATATGATCATCTACCTTCTGGGTACGGTCTTTGTCATGATCTCCCTCGGACTTAACCCATACATTAATTGCCAGGGCTTTGCACGGACAGGGATGAAGACCGTCCTGCTCGGCGCTCTATGTAATCTGATTCTGGATCCTGTATTTATTTTTGGTTTCCATATGGGCGTAAAAGGTGCTGCGATCGCTACCGTCCTTTCCCAGTTTTTTTCTGCCTTGTGGGTACTTTTCTTCCTCACCGGAAAGCATGCTGAGCTCACTCTGGATTTCAAAGGGTTCCGCCCTGATTTTGCATGTATTGCCGAAATCACGAAACTGGGAATTTCTTCATTCGTAATGTCTTTCACCAACGGGCTTGTGCAGATCGCCTGCAATTCCATGCTGCAGATATACGGAGGCGACCTCTACATCACGGTCATGACTGTACTGAATTCCGTCCGTGAGATTGCCTCCGCCCCGGTTCTGGCCATTGCTGACGGAGCATCTCCGATCATCAGCTACAATTACGGGGCCGATCAGATCCCACTGATGAAAAAAGCGATCCGCTTCATGAGCCAGCTCGGCATTGGCTACACCGTCTGCATCTGGGGACTCATTTCCCTGTTTCCGGAGTTATTTATCGGAATTTTCAACCGGGATCCTTCGCTGATGCTAAAAGCAATCCCCGCCATGCATATTTATTTCTTCGGATTTTGTATGATGGCCTTTCAGTTTACCGGACAGAGCGTGTTCAAAGCGTTGGGCAGAGCAAAATATGCCGTATTTTTCTCGATTCTCAGGAAGGCAATCATCGTAACGCCCCTTACCTTACTCCTGCCTCATATCGGAGGACTGGGTGTGAACGGAGTCTTTCTCGCAGAACCGATTTCAAATGTCATCGGCGGACTTGCCTGCTATCTGACCATGCGCCGGACCGTGCTCAAGAAGCTATAATCTAGAATTTACAAACCGCTGTTCAGGTGTTAGAATGATAAAGTATACGTAATTCCAATATATGCCAATTTAAACTGAAGAGAGGTTTTACAAATGAATAAAAAAGCGAATTTTACTGCCGGAGTCCGGGATGGAATTCCAATCTTTCTCGGATACATGGCAGTCTCTTTTACGTTCGGCATAATGGGGAGAAATGCCGGAATCTCAGCCTGGGAGGCTGTGCTCATTTCCGCGACCAATCTGACCAGTGCCGGACAATTTGCAGGATTGTCCCTGATCAGTGCATCCGCGTCCTACATGGAAATGGCAGTCACCCAGTTCATCATCAATCTGAGATACTGCCTGATGTCCTGCGCTTTGTCTCAGAAGCTGGATAATCATCTGCCGTTCTTTCACCGTTTCTTCATTGCTTACGGTGTTACAGATGAGATTTTCGGCGTGTCCATAGGCTGTAAAGGCAAATTAAGCCCCTATTATTCCTACGGTGTGATCAGTGTTGCTGCTCCCGGATGGGTTCTTGGCACGTTTCTCGGGATTGTTATGGGAAATGTCCTCCCGACACGAGTTGTCAGTGCACTCAGTGTTGCGCTTTACGGAATGTTCATCGCAGTCATCATTCCTCCTGCCAAAGAGAGCCGGGTGATTCGCGCTCTGGTTCTTGTTTCCATGATCCTGAGCCTTATATTTACGAAAGCGCCTTATTTGAACCAGATCTCATCCGGCTTTCGGATCATTATTTTGACTTTGGTTATCGCAGGCGCTGCTGCGTTTTTCTTCCCTGTAAAGGAAGAAAATCCCGACACCGCTGAAAACAGTCCTGCATCCGCAAAGGAGGGTTCTGAAAATGAAGTATAATATTTACATTTACATACTTGTTATGGCAGTAGTCACCTATCTGATCCGGCTGGTACCGCTGACTTTGATCCGAAAAGAGATCAAGAATCCGTTTATACGCTCATTTCTGTATTATGTGCCGTATGTCACGCTGGCAGTTATGACTTTCCCCGCCATTCTGAGTGCAACGGCGAATATATGGTCAGCTGCCGTGGGATTTGCAGTCGCGCTTATCCTCGCATGGCAGAAACGAAGTCTGATCAGTGTATCGTTGATCTCCTGCATCAGTGTATTTCTGGTCGAACTGATAACCGGAATTTAAGACAGTCTCATTCATAAGGAGGCAGCTATGGCAGAAAAATATGCAAAACATTTCCAGCAGATTCTTCTGATCGGCATTTTCATTATCATCGGTGCACAGATCAATATGAATCTTTTTATTGACAACTTCAGAATTTCGATCGGCACTCTGATCTTTCCTATTACCTTTGTTATGTTTGGGAAATATCCGGTTCTTCCGGTAACATTTATCTCCGCTGTCGGTGTGCTGACTTCACGTGTTCTCTCAGAATGGCTGCGATATGATCAGATTCAATTCTACAGTTTTTTCCCGGAAATGATATTTTATCTGGTTTACGGAACTCTGTTCTATATTTACAGCCACAAGAAAGAAACGCTTTCCCCAGATTGTGCAGCAGTACTCTTTATCTTTGACTATATTTCCAATCTGACGGAGTTGCTGGTAAGACTGGGGGCAGGCGCATTTAACATAAAATCACAGTTTGGGATTTTGCTGGTTGCTTTTTCACGTTCCCTCATTATTTATGGAATACTGTTCTGCCTTCATCATTATAAGTTCAGCCTTCTTCGCCGGGAACATGCTCTGCGCTATCAGCGTCTTCTTCTGCTGATCTCGAAATTAAACGGAGAAGTTGTGTGGATGAAGAAGAATACAGGTCTGATTGAAGAAACCATGAATACCTCCTACCAGCTATACCGCGAGCTAGAAGAAAACGGAACCGATGAGACACTTTCCCGCAAGGCACTTGGTGTTGCGAAAGATATCCACGAGATAAAAAAAGAATATCTGCTGATTCTCCGGGGTTTATCGGAAGCTCTGGACCTGAATCTGAAAGATGAAGGAATGTATCTGACCGATATTCTCACCGTCCTAAAGCAAAGCCTCACCACAGAATCTTCGGATAAAAAAGCAGACATCTCATTCCAGATTCAGGAAAATCTCTACACGGAAAATCATTATTTCCTGATGAGTGTATTCCGTAATCTTCTTACGAATGCGATTGAAGCTTCTGAGAAAGACAATCCGCAGATTCACGTGATCCAATCCACAGATGCTGACTCTTACCTTTTTGACGTTACCGATGACGGTCCGGGAATTCTGCCTGAGGATCTGGAGCAGATCTTTTCTCCCGGTTTTTCAACCAAGATTAATTTTACAACGGGCGAAATCAGTCGGGGACTTGGCCTTAATCTGGTACAGGATCTGATTAAAAACCAGTGGAACGGGGAAATCCAGGTTTCTTCCGTTCCGGGCTGCACTACATTTCACATCCGCATACCCAAAAGTGACTGGAGGTAATATAAAATGAAATTCTATTTAATCGATGATGACCGCAATGTTCTGAATATTCTGAAATTGATTATCAAAAGCAGGCAGCTCGGCGAAGTATGCGGAACCGCCCAGAGTGGAACCGACGGACTGGATGATCTGCTTACGGCCCAGCCCGACATTATCATAGTCGACCTTCTGATGCCGGAAATAGATGGTATCTCTTTCGTCAAAAAAGCCCGCAATATTCTTCCGGATTGTTCCTATATCATGCTTTCTCAGGTTACATCCAAGGATATGATCGCAAGTGCTTACGAAAGCGGGATTGAATTCTATATCCAGAAACCGGTCAACAGTATCGAAGTAGAGTCTGTGATCCGAAAGGTGATCGATTCCCTGGGTGCAAGACGGACTCTGACTCAAGTACAAAACATCTTTCTTGACCAGCAGATGCGTACACCCTCTCCTGCGGTGGAAGAAACGGCAGAAAAGCAACAGATTTTACGACTCAGGAGCATCCTCCGTCAACTTGGAATCATCGGCGAAAAAGGAAGCCGTGACATCATTACTCTGGTCGATTATCTGATGGAAAATGATGAAAATATGGACGACACCACTTTAAGTGATCTCTGCAGCAACTTCACGGATTCGCCGAAATCTATGGAGCAGCGCATTCGACGCACTGCCTTTACCGGCATGGTAAATCTTGCGAATCTCGGGCTGGAAGACTACTCAAATGATATTTTCACGACGTATGCCAATACACTCTACAATTTCGAGCAAGTACGTCGGGAAATGGACTATATCCGTGGAAAAAGTGACAAACATGGAAATGTAAAAATTAAAAACTTTCTGAATTCACTGGTTCTTGCCTGCGAAGATCACTAATATACATATATTAATTTCATCTATAAAAGGAGCCGTTTATTGACAAAATATACAATTGCCAGGCTCTTTTTTTGTGACTTTTTTAGAACTTTCTTTCCATTTTGATACCATTTGAATCTTTTTGAAACTTGCTTCCTATGATATCCGCATATTCAATGTTATCACGAAAACAAATATTTAATTAGGAGGCAATTATGGTTACAATTATTTCTGGAATTGGTTTGTTACTTCTGACCCTCGCTGGTTTCTCTCTCTTCAGTCTGAAAATGCCGAAAGGCCAGGCTGCCATGTCGGGTATGGCAAATGCTGCCATCGCTACATTTCTGATAGAGGCTGTTCATCGTTATATCACAGGCGACTTGCTTGGACTTGCTTTCTTTCAGGAACTCGGCGCAACATCCGGAAGTCTTGGCGGTGTTGCTGCAGCGATCACAGTACCAATCAGCATGGGTGCGAATCCGGTATTTGCTGTCGTAGCCGGTGTTGCTGTAGGCGGTTACGGAATTCTTCCTGGATTTATCGCCGGTTACATCGTAGGACTGATTTCTCCGATACTCGAAAAGAAACTTCCTGAAGGGCTGAATATCATAGCAGGTGCACTGATCATCGCTCCTGTTGCCAGAGCGATCGCAATCCTCGTAGATCCTGTAGTAAACTCTACTTTATTGAAAATCGGCCAGACAATCTCCGCTGCTGCAGATCAGTCTCCGATCGTCATGGGACTTCTGCTCGGAGGCATCATGAAAATGATCTGTACCTCTCCTCTTAGTTCCATGGCGCTTACCGCCATGCTCGGACTCGACGGACTTGCAATGGGAATCGCAGCCATCGCATGTGTGGGCGGATCTTTTACAAACGGAATTATTTTCCATCGCTTAAAACTGGGTGACAGAAGCAACATTATCGCCGTCATGCTGGAGCCACTGACTCAGGCAGATATTATAACACAGAATCCGATACCTATTTATTGTTCAAACTTCTGCGGAGGAGCACTGGCTGGATTATCAGCTGCAGTATTTGGTATAATTAACAACGCTCCCGGTACTGCTTCCCCGATTCCGGGACTTCTGGCACCGTTTGCTTTTAATCCGCCGCTTAAAGTAATTGCTGCCATCGGACTTGCAATCCTTGGAGGAATTACAGCAGGCGTGGTTGGATCAACCGTATTCAAGAAGCGTTTCGCACATACCGAAACAGCCACGATTCCGGAAGGAGCCGTGCTGGAATAATTTCATAGAACCCATAAGAAACAGCCCGGCGTTCAAATCAAAACGCCGGGCTGTTTCCATGTATACTTTCTTCTATATTATTTATTTTGCTGATGCAGGAACTGTATCTTCTTTCTCTGTCAGTTTCTTGATTCCCTGTACCGCTACAATAATACCGAGAATCAGAAGCAGTACAGCAAAGATAAGCTGAAGTGTATTTCCAAGACTAAGTCCTGTTGTCATCAATTGTTTTGACAGATTGATACTTGTTGTCGCAAGCGCAGTGAAAGTTACCGCCATCATAAATACCATCGGAATCCAAAGCATAACACCCTGACGATGTGTCTTCTTCAGGAATGCAGCGCAAGCCAGCAGAGCAAGTACTGCAAGAAGCTGATTTCCTGAGCCAAATAATGGCCAGATCTCAGCATATCCAACTTTCGCAAGCATATATGCGACAATCAGAGTCACAATTGTAGAAACATAGTTATTCGTCAGAATTTTTTTCCATGCAGGCATTGTATCCGAAGTATCTCCGTCTTCAAGGAAAAACTCCTGGAAAGAAATACGTGCCACACGTGCAACAGAATCCAAAGATGTCAGTGCGAATGCAGATACGGAAAGATTGATCAATGTAAAGATCAGATCATGCGGAAGCCCGATCACTGACAGGAAATTTGCAATCGCTCCTGCAAAAATCTGAGGCTGGGTCAGAAGTCCCTGACTGGCAGCCTCTCCCTCAGCGAAGGAAGCAACCGCAATCAGTGCCAATACCGCAAGCATACTCTCCAAAAGCATTGCTCCGTAGGAAACCGGAAGCATATTCTTTTCATTCTTAATCTGCTTTGAAGCAGTTCCTGATGAAACCAGTGAATGGAATCCGGATACCGCACCACACGCAATCGTCACAAACAGGATCGGGAACATGCTCTTTCCATCTACATTAAAGCTTGTCACCGCCTGAAGGTTGCATGATGGATTTGCCACAAAAACGCCAATCACTGCGGCTCCGATCATGAAAATCAGCAGATAGCTGTTCAAATAATCACGTGGTTGTAAAAGTGCCCACACCGGAGTTACACAGGCAATCATAATATATATAAAAATAATAATGTGCCAAGTTCCAAGGCTCATATAAACCGGGCAGGCAAGTCCGATTGCAACTGCCGCTACCAGCATGACAATCGCAATTGCTGTATTCACCCATTTATTCAACTTTGCGTATTTCAGAATCATTCCAAGTGCAACCGCCTCAAAAATAAACAGTACAGAAGTAGTCGCAACAGACCCGTTTGCCGCCACTTTCGTCACAGCGCCGGATGCATCTGCCGAAAAGCCGTTGAATGTACCTGCAACCACATCAGCAAATGCTGCAATAACCAAAATACAAAACAGCCAGCAAAAGATTGAAAATAATTTCTTTCCCAACTTTCCAATATATTCTTCAATAATATATCCGATTGTACGGCCTTTATTTTTTACTGAAGCATACATTGCTGCGAAGTCCTGTACCGCTCCTACAAAAACACCGCCAATCAGAATCCACAAGAATGCCGGAAGCCATCCAAAAATTGCTGCCTGAATCGGACCGTTGATTGGTCCCGCTCCTGCGATCGATGCAAACTGATGACCAAATACAATATTTGTATCAGCCGGCACATAGTCTACACCATCCTCCAGCTCATACGCCGGTGTCTTGGCATTCGGGTCAATTCCCCATTTCTTCTCAAGGTATCGTCCATAGAAAAGGTATCCTGCACTCAACACCACAATGGCGATCACCATCATTAAAATACCATTCATAAAATCACTCCTCTTTTCTTTCGTCTCTTTTCTTTCGTCTCTTTCCTTAATTCTCACCTCATTGTTTTACCACTTTAAGACGTTGAATACAAGAAGCATAATACATAAAATTACCGAATATTTTTATCGATTTTTGTAGGTTTTATAAAATATTTTTTATAATGGTTTTCTTGCCGTGATGGCTGAAGACATGATATATTCACCAATCGCCAGGGATCGTCCCCATCGTTCTTCATATTCCTTGGAGACAGGCTTCGCAATCACTTCCACTTCCTCAAATCCTGCCATTTTAATAATTTTTTCCAATTCTTCTACCGAAGACGCTCCGGACACTCAGCAGGAATGCATGGCTTCGTCCCTCTTCATTTCTTCGGTCAGCTCTTTTATGATCACAATATCACACAGGGAAATCCTTCCTCCGGGCTTCAGCACCCGGTAAATCTCCCGGTACACTCTTAGTTTATTATCGGACATATTGATCACACAATTGGAAATGCATACATCCGCCGTACAGTCAGCGACAGGAAGATTCTCAATCTCTCCCAGTCGGAATTCTACATTACGTATTTTGTTTTCCTTAGCAATTTTGCGCGCCTTAGAGATCATCTCCGGTGTCATATCGACGCCAATCACTCTTCCTCTTCTGCCGACCTTTTTCCCTGCGATAAAACAGTCAAGTCCGCTTCCGCTTCCCAAATCAAGCACCACTTCTCCCTGAGAAATCTCTGCCTTCCGATGCGGATTTCCACATCCCAGTCCCATATTTGCCCCTTCTGGAGCTAATGCCAGTTCTTCCTGCCTATACCCCACACTGGACGATATTTCCTTGGAACCATTATTTCCACTCAGAACAGATCCCTCAAATTCTTCCCTTGCAATCTTTCCATAATCACGTCGTACACTGTCATGGATGTCCGCAGACTTCTTCTGTTTCCTTAAAATATCCACTGTATGTGCTGTTGCCCCCAACAGTTCTTTCCGTTCGCATGTCATTAAATGGTACTTTATGAAACTTTCAAATGTCTTTTCATCCATTGCATTCAAAATCGGACGCATATAATCGGCCGCTCCGTCCGCAGAGATCAATTTGATCCGTTCCAGTCCTGCCGCCTGGTTATATGCATCGATATCTTCTATCCGGACATAATCGTACAGATCTTCCGGCTTTGCGATCACGTGGAAATCCTCTGTAAGCTTCCCCTTCTCCAGAGACTCCAGAATATGATTTTCCTTAAATCCATACGTCAGCACACTGTATTCATTCATAACATACGCCACAAGAATCACGCCATCCTCTTTGACAACGCGCTTCGCCTCCTTCAGCGCCTTCACCTTGTCCTCCATCGTATACAGGTGATACATCGGCCCAAACACCAACACAACGTCAAACTCGTTATCCGGGAATCTGGAAAGCTTCATGGCATTTCCCTGATATGCTTTGACAGTACTGTTCTTCTTCTTCAGAATTCCAAGATTATACTTTACAAGTTCCACCGCCGTCACATCATATCCTTCTTCCGCCAGCGCCACCGAATAACGTCCGGTTCCTGCACCAACGTCGAGGATTTTCGCGGATTTATCCTCCGGAAGATATTCGTGAATGTATTTCATAGAAGTCAGAAATTCCACCTGTCCATGGCGGCTGTTCAAGCGCTTCTCCTCGTTAAACTTGTTATAGTATTTCTCCAGTTCTGTCATCATAATAAAAACTCCACTCTATTCATATTCCCGGAACGCATATGTGAATCCCGTTTCATTCATCAGCGCCAGATACGGTTCCGGCTCAAATGCTTCCAACGAAAAGACACCCGGTTTCCTGTAAATCCCTTTCGCATAAAGTTCAATCGCAAGCGCTGCACCGAATCCGGTCTGTGCCACGACCGCCTGCATGGAGAACCGTTTCATCGCTTCTTCATTGGAATACGACTGATACATCATTATCTTCTTTGTTTTTCCATCTTTTTTCCCGATAGCAAGAACACCCACCACCATCTCTCCGGACATCTCGTCCTTGATATTCTTCGGTGCCGGTGCACATGCAGCGATCACATCACGCGGTACCACTTCCACATCCCCGACCTTAACCTTTTTCGTCGTATTCAAATGCAGATGGTCCAGAACCTTCAGTGCCTGAATCAGCTTCTCATCAAGAGAAATCTTAAACGTACAGCGCTTCAGTCCATATTGAGAGAGATATCTTGGCATGGTTACCGTTTCTTCATGCTCTACCTTGACGAAGGTATTATCTCCGACCTCCGGCATGCAGAAGACTTCCTGCCCGGCGAACGGCTTCTCCACCAGGAATCCTCCACGGTCCTTATCGTATTCTACATTCGGATTCATAACCTCATCCAGCACCGTCCAGACATTAAATCCAAATACAATATCATCTTCCTCGCCGGCCACTTCCAGATTGCCGCCGTCCCGCACGTGGAGTTCTTCCACTTCATCAAATTCGTATTTACAGAGATATTTTGCAAACACATTTACCACACCCGGATCGATTCCCAGACAGATCAGCGCCGTATTTCCCTGATTCCGCCAAGCATCATCTCGGTCAAAATTATAGGCCGTCATCACTTCATCATAGCTGTTCTCAATCCCAAGTCCATAGGCAGGATTCTCCTTAGGAACAGACCAAGTTCCCATATTGGAATAGTCCACGCCCGACTCAAAAGCTGCATCAAAAATGTAATTTGCGCAAAATGGGCTGGATGCATCCATTACAAAATCAATATTATATTCTTTTATCAACTTTTTTATTTCTTCTTTTTTAGTCGCATCCAAGTATTCTGCATAAAATCTTGCATCATTCAGATTCCTTTGCACTTCCTCCGCTCTTTCCAAACTGATGTCACAAAGCAGACAGAATTCAAACCATTCCCCCGCCTCATCACGTTCTTTCAGCATCTTCACGATGCACTCACCTACAGCTCCGCTTCCCACAAGCATCATTCTCATAACCTTACCTCCTGACCGGCATCCATATTCCGGATCGTTGTCTCATTATTCTATTCTCTACCCGGCAAAAAAAGAAAACAAGACGCACTCCCATCGTGCATCTTGATCTTCTCTGTCCTTTTACCAGTTGGTTATGTCCTCGTAGGTGATACCCGTCCAGAATTTCAGAAATCCTGCGTTCGTATTCTCTCCAAAGAATTGTCAGTCGGCCTTCCTTTTGCCTGCTAGTTTCCCGATTACACTGGATGCATCTGGCTGTAATCTTTGCTGCTTCGGCCCCGATTCAAACGGCGTCTTAAGCTGACCTCATCCATTTCTTTTTCTTTAAACCTAACAAATTCTCACCCTGCTGTCAAGAATTTTCTCCATTTTGAATATAACGGTTGATTTTCTCATATGTATGGTAGAGTAGGCGGATGAACCTTTCATCCGCCCCTCATCAAACCGTGCATGAGGTTCTCCCTCACACGGCTTTCCGACATTCTTCTTTCTACAGCATTACGTCATGCTTTAGCCATTTTCTTTAATCCTTTTTCGTAAATGCTATTTCTAACAAATCCCACCTTTGACATATGATGTCGCCTTCGGTGCTTCTTGTTATACCATCTTGCAAAGGAGCAGATAATGTACCAGTCTAGTGCCTGCATCCATTTTTCATTTGTCTTAGTAGAATAGTAATTCTTCCATCCTATGATTTTAGGATTCAGATTCTTTATTAAATCTTCTTCTTTTGCAACTAGCAGGCTTCGATTGTTTACATTCCTTTTGATTTCTGCTTTCATTTTCTTCATGGCTTTTCTGACCTTTTCCAGTGCCTGTTTTGCACTTCTTTTGGGTCTAAAGCCGTAGGAGCATTCTCTAAAGTCAGCTTCGAAAACTGGCTCTATTGCTATCTTTGTAGCCATCTGCACGATTCTGTCTTTGACCGTTGGTATTCCAAGAGGTCTTTTACTTCCGTCTGGTTTTGGTATCATTACCCGCCTTACTGGGGATGGTTTATATTTGCCATCCATCAGTTCCTCTTTGATTTCTGTTAGATATTTCTCGATTCCCATCGTTTCAATTGCTCGCACCTCTTATCAAGGTTACTTTATCCACTCGCTTAGCACCCTGTATTACTACAGCGCACCGAGTTTAGCTACACGGCTCACTGGCGATTACCGTGACCGGACTTGCACCGGCAAGTGTGGTCCAGCTTCGCTGGACACACGCAACAGAAAAGAGTTCCGCAAAGGGAACTCTTTTCAAAAATATTTTCTTTTACCATGTACGTGAGCTGAGCTGTTTGAACTGAGCAACGGTAGAAACATGTGCATTCAGACCACCGTCTACAGTAACAACCTGTCCTGTGAAATAGCTGCTTTCATCAGAAGCAAGATACAGACACATATTTCCGATATCTTCCGGGCATCCATAACGGTTAACCATGATGTTGCTCAGGAAAATGTCTTTCAGAGCCTGTGGTACATTTGCTTCATTCTGTGGTGTAACAATAAGTCCCGGACGAACACAGTTGCAACGAATGTTCTTCTTGCCGTACTGAAGTGCTGTAGACTTGGTCAGCATATCAACACCTGCTTTTGCACAAGCGTAAGCTGTTGATCCAAGGTCGCCTCCGCAGGAAGCCATAGAACCGATATTGATGATAGAACCACCGTTCTCATTCTTCTCTAAATATGGAAGTACGCATTTTGTAGAGTAGAATGTACCGCGCATATCACTCTGGAAAATAGCATCCCACATCTCAACTGTAAGCTCATCAACACGTCCGTCCTTCAGAGCTACGTTAGCAGCGTTATTTACCAAAACATCAATCTTTCCATACTTTTCTGCTGTATCAGCAAATAACTTTTCGATACTTTCCAGATCTGTAATATCCATAAAGTGATAAGAAGCTTCTCCGCCTTCTGCCACGATGCTGTCAACAACAGCCTGTCCTTTTTCAGCTCTACGTCCACAAATCACTACTTTAGCGCCTTCAGCTGCAAATAATCTGGCAATTCCGATTCCGATTCCGCTGGTGGAACCTGTAACAATTGCAACTTTGTCCTGTAATCTTCCCATGATAATCATCCTCCTTAATTATGCATTCTGCACTTATATTCACATAATAATGTGCCGAATTTCAGCTAATATTACTATAGCGCATTACACCCAATAAATCAATAGCTTTAAAAAATATAAATAAAAGTTATTATTTTCACAAGCCCAGAATCAGGCGGTAATAGTCATTTTCAATGATGATCGATGTCATTTGAAACCGGCAGGCAGCTATCGCTTTGATACGCTCCGTATAAGCTTTCATCTCTTCATCCGTCATGGCGACACCGGAGGCTGGCGTAAAAGTTCCGGTAAATCGATTGTAAGTCCCCTTGTCCGTAAGCCATGAGCTGGAAAAAAACACGACCAAAGGCTCAGAATCCGAAAGAATATCCCTTCCTGCCAGGAGTCTGGAATCATAATCAGCCCCCAGTAAATTCAAAATAGTCGGTAGAATATCCACCTGACAGCAGGGTTTATCAACCGTCACGCCTTCCTCCATCCCCGCAGTCCACATAATGAGTGAATTCTTATACACATCGAAATCCACAGACTTTTCATTCAACGATTCAAGCGAATCCGTTCCGAAGGAACGACCCGCCAGTTCTTCAATAACATCAATATCAGAATACGGAATGTGATCCGGAGCCATAACGATCAGAGTATGGTCTGAGATTTCTGCTTCCTCCAACGCATTTACCAGACGAGTCAAGCCCTTTTCAAGCTCCAGATTCGCCGCAATGTAGGACTTCGTCTTCTCCGAATACGGAAGAGACGCAACAGCCTCCTGATTCCTTTGGGACATCTGGTTGCTTTCAAAACCATACGGTAAATGTCCGCTTAGCGTCAGATAATAAATATGAAAAGGCTCCTGTGTCAAATATTCCTCCAGAGTCTGTTCCACCATATAATCATCCGACTGCGGCCAGTAGACATATCCCTCCTCATTCGTTTCTTTCGTCAGAAGATTCTGACACTCCGAACACTGCCGCCAGTCATATCCCAAATTAGGATGTGACAGAGCCCTGCCATACATATTTTCATTAAAATGAAAACCAATACACGTATAATCCAAAGGCTGCAGTATATTTGCCAGCGTAAAAGGCAGGCTTGTTCCTTGTTCCCCAGTCTCCTTCATGCTGACCGGAAAGCCATTTTACATCCTCATTCGGGGCTTCATCGATCCATTTTTGCAGATCCAGCTCCAACACATTCGAAGAAGTATCAATTTCCGGTTCCGCCACCTCCTCTGCTATTTCTTCATCCTGAACCGCCTTCTCATTTTCCGCATCGGCAAGCTGTTCCAGACTGATATCCATATTACTGTTACTTCCGAAAATCATATGTTTACAATCCAGACGAAGCATCGTAAGAAGTCCCAGCTGCTCCACCTGATCATCCGTATTCGTATCCATAGCATAGAGCTTTTCCGGAGTAAAATCGCCTTCCCAGGGATAAAGATAAACCATAGCCAGCGCCAAAAGATAAAACACCACACAACCTATCATCGGAACAGCGGTAAATCTGTACAGAAACAGGAGTCTTTTCTGTAGAGGCCACCGTTTTTTTGTATCGGTTTTTATCTTTATTCCAAATGTGTCAATTCGAAAAACCTGTATAGCACACATCATTCCCGGAACGACCAGCATAAGAAGCAACCCGATCCAATTCTGTTCAAGAGCCTTCACAACGGCATTTCGATAATCTCCGAGCCGATTGTCTGCAGCCGTATCGAGCGCACTGAATAACTGAAAATACTGCTGCAGAATCCTGCGGCAGATCATTTCCACACAAAACAGCACGGCCAAAAACAAACTGAACACACTTGTCAGAATATGCCTCGTTCTTTTACTAAAACAGTTCACCAGAGCGCTGACCAGCATTCCAAGTGAAACCGCAAAACAGGCAATAATCGGAAAATATGCCATCCTAAGCCGCATATAGAGATGAAAAACCAATTCCAGGTATAATAACAGAATCGGAAAATATAGAATACAGGCATATTTCATAACCCTTCTCAAGCTATCTTTTGTTTGCATTTTTATTCCCCTTTATCTGACTGACATCAATCAATCAGATCATTCTGAAATCTCGACAAATGTTCATACGGCAGGATCTGTCTTCCCCGGTAAAGCCCACATCCATCGTTGATCAGACTGTTATTTACAGCCGAAAACATGTTTACATCCAATTCTGCCAGATTCAGCTGAAGCAGACGCATCCCCCGCTCATACGCTTCATCAAAATAAATACATTCCCATTCCGGAACCGCATCTCTTCTAACTCGTTCGTTCTCCTGACGTTTCTCGTACCCCAGATGATTGGCCGGTCCGATTTCCGCAATATCGTCCATTGTTTTTGTACAAAGCAGATCTTCCATATAATTCTGAAGTATTTTAATAACCGTATCTCCGGAATACAGGTAATCGTTCAATGTTATCATTCGTGTCACTCCTGATATTGATTCTTTTAATTGACATTAATTATAACACACATATCCTGCATTTTCAGTTTTTTTCTTTATCTTTACTGTTTATTTATATCTCTTCATTTCTCACAATTTCCTTTAATATTTCCACCACCTTTTCCATTTCAAAAAGATTCGTGTATTCCTCAACACTATGCACGTTATACATAGAATTGGCGACAACGATTCCTTCGATTCCTTTCTGCGCAAATACATTCTGGTCGCTTCCTCCGAATGTCTTCTCCAGTTTTGGCGAAAGTCCAACCGCTTTTACTGCATTTTCAAACTCTTTCACAGCTTTGCTTTCTAATAAAGTCTCATAGGCCTGAATATGAATTTCCTCCTCCCATGACACAGTTGCTCCAGAAGCGGCTGATTCCTCTTCAAAAATGCATCTGTATTCATCTGCAAGTCTAATTGCATCCTCATGTTGCATACTTCTTATTTCTCCCTGAATCCTTACTTCATCAGGGACAATATTGGTCCCTTTTCCACCTTGCATGATGCCCACATTTCCCGTCACACCTTCCTTCACTTTTCCAAGCTGCAGTTTTCCGATCGCCCTCGACGCAGCCTGAATTGCATGAATTCCTTCTTCCGGATTAAATCCTGCATGTGCCGCTTTTCCGCGAACTACAGCTTCAAACGATAAAATCGTAGGTGCTGCATACGCTGCCCTTCCGACCGGACCACTCAAATCCAGCACATATGCTGTTTTTGCTTTTACCTTACGAAAATCAAATTTCTTAGCGCCAACACAGTACCGTTCTTCACCCGTAGTAAATAGAAGTTCTATTGCTTTATGTGGGATATGATTGTCCATAACATATTTTGCCACTTCATAAATTTCCACCAGTCCGGAATAGTCATCAGCGCCCAGAATCGTTGTTCCATCACTGGAAATTATACCGTCTGCGTTTACAACAGCCTTTTTCCCCTTCCCTGGATTCACAGTGTCCATGTGAGCAGACAGCAAAAGGTAATCCCCTTTGCCTTCAATTTCAGCATAGAGATTACCCGAATTGTCTTCTTGAAGATGAATACCTATTTCCTCATATTTTTTCTTTAAAAACTTTATAATCCCATTTTCTTCTCCTGAAGGAGAATCAATTTCAACCAGTTGTAATAATAACTTCTTTATTTCTTCAATCATCGACACATACTCTCTCTTTCCTCATCAAATTACATAATCCGGTTCATTCATCAGATTCATTTTGCGGAAGAATTCTATTGTACGTTCATTCTTTGGATTATCAAACACTTCTTTCGGAGTTCCATCCTCCACAATATGCCCTTTATCCAGTAAAATCACTCGATTAGACACATGTCGCACAAAATTCATTTCATGCGAAACCAGAATCATCGTGTAACCTTTCTCTGCCACCCTCTTGATTACATCCAGGACTTCACCAACAAGCTCAGGATCCAGCGCTGATGTAGGCTCATCAAGAAGAAGAACCTGCGGTTTCATAGCCAGAGCACGTGCAAGAGCCACCCTTTGCTGCTGTCCTCCTGACAAATGTTTTGGATAATGATTTGCCCATTGCGCCATTCCCACATTTACCAATTCCTGCATCGCAATTTTTCTTGCCTCATCTTTTTTAATCTTCTTTACCGTAACAAGACCTTCCATTACATTTTCCAGAGCAGTTTTCTTCTCAAACAGGTTAAACTTCTGAAAAACCATTCCGGTATTTTTTCGCAGATCCAGAAGATTTTTCGGCTTCTTCTGAGCAAGTTCCACTCTCTCTTCGCCTATATATACCACACCTTGCTCTGGAATTTCAAGATGGTTGATACAACGCAGTAATGTCGATTTTCCAGTTCCCGATGGGCCGATCACTCCCACAACATCACCCTTGTGGATTTCCAGATTCATATCGTCCAACACCACATTATCATGATACTTCTTTGATAAATGTTCAATCTTTATCATATATGCACTCCTTTATACGCGCCGGTGACACCATCGCAACTTGCTCCGGTATACGTATTCGTTTCTCAATAAACTTAATCAATTGTTCAATTATAATCGTAATGACCCAATATATGATAGCAAGTGAGACATATACTTCAAAATAACGATATGTCCTTCCTCCGATGATTTTACCCTGGGCAGTAATCTCTACAACTGCGCAGGTAAATGCCAACGATGTCCCCTTGATAATACTGATCAACGAGTTACCCAATGTAGGAAGCGCCACCTCGAACGCTTCCGGGATAATAATTCTTCTCAAAGCCTGTCCATAGGTCATACCAAGCGCACTGGCGGCCTCTATCTGTCCCGAATTTACTGACTGCAGGGCAGAACGTATTATTTCAGCCATAAACGCCGCCTGATTCAAGCCCAATGCAATCATCGCATACACAAACCCGGGAATATCAGCCACAGCAAGATCAGTTCCCCAGCTGTTGTTGATTGCCGTAAATATCATCGGTATCCCGAAAAATGCGACATAGAGTTGAACAATGACAGGCGTTCCTCGAAGCATTGATATGATAATATTCACAATCTGTGTCAGCACTTTTATATTTTTCATCTTAATAATAGCCATTATGAGCCCTATAACAAGTGCAAGCACCATCGCCAGCAATGCCAGTTCCAGAGTTATAGGAAGCTTTTCCAACAATTCAGGTATTGATGAAAATACCAGTGAAACATCAAATAATTTACCCATTCCCTTTTCCCTTCTATTACACGTATTTTTCTACCAGAACAGTCGAAAATCCCAGATTTATCTTTGGCAGGGAGGCTTCATCTGCCGCCTTTTTCCTCTTTCTTTTCTTATCATACGCATGAGGATCAACTGTAGGATTTGTGATGTATCCCAACTTATGATAGAAACCGGCCGCTCTGTCCTGACTGTTAATAACAATATGTCTGACACCATTCTCAATCAACCATTTTTCCGCTTCCCTGATGAGTATACTGCCATATCCTCCCTTTTGCTTTTCACGAACCACACAGACACGTTCAATTTTCCCGATTCCATCTGCCGGATATGAAATCCGGCATCCGGCAACCGGCTTATGATCTTCCAGTATCACAACACCTTCTAAATCATCTTGAGCTTCTTCCCCCGCAAATTCTAATTCCACAGGGATATTCTGACCAAAGCAGAAGGCATCCGTTCTTACATAATCATATGCTTTCTTTAACCATTCATCCGTTTCTTTATTAATACGATATATTTGCATACCCGTTTCCTCTTAATTAATTGTTTCTTCCAGGTATTTCGGATCTACTGAAGTATCAACTCCCAGATATTTCTTTGTAATTTCCGCAATAGTTCCATCTTCTTTCATTTCCTTCAGAACCTTATCTAAATCCTCACGAATCTGAGCTCCTTTTTCATTTTTTGCGAGAAGGAAATATGTATTATTCTGCGGGAACAGGAAATCTTCTGTCTCTGCATCAATGTCATTGGCCACAAGCTGACCTTCCATTCCAAATTTTGGAAGCAGATTCTCTATGATTGGTCCGTCATCAATCGCAAAATCTGTCGTTCCGTCTACGATATGCTGATAACGAACTTGAAAATCTGTCTCAGAATAAATGATATTGATTTGTTTCTCAGGATGATCTTTATTCCATTTTTCTAATGCATTTCCTGTAAGACTTCCCGCAGTCAGTTCAATCTTGTAGCCTCTTTCAGCCGCATCTTCAAGAGACTCTAACGGCTGATCATCCGCTCTTTGAATATATTCATTAAAGCTTGTCTTGTATGGATATGAAAAATAATAAGATTCGGCTCTCTCATCGGTATATCCATAATTATTACATCTGCATCCGTGATATAATCACCGAATATAAAACGGTTGGTTTCAAGACGTTTCTCCAGTTTGTCAAGTGATTCATAAAAATCTTCATACGCCTCAAAATATGCTTCCGGCGACTGACAGAAAGCCATTCTGTAATGGGAATTATTGATATGCGGAAATAACCAGTCGTTAAACTCATCGATCTCTTTTCTGAATTTCTTTGGATAAAGATCCGGTGCATCCTCGGGCTGGAATGGTCTGAACTGTACCTCGATGTAATTTGTGAGGCGGTGGTAATCATTATTCACTGCCGTTTTATTCACAACATCTACCAGCGTTGGAGTTGTCGCTCTGCCTTTAAAATCCGGATTTGCTCTCTTGTAAAACTCACTTAAGAAATACGCCCCCGTCACCGGATCCCGGTGATCAGGCTGATTTCCAAACCCATGCCCATATACATTCGTTTCCCCAGAGTGAGATACTTTAATATCAGAAATAACATCCTGCAGACCCAGAATATCTCTCACAATTACCGGTCTGTTTGACCAATGGCATCCTGTTGCCCAGTAAATACGATATCTTCCCGCCTCCGCTTTATTGTCACCAGGCTTATCTCCGAATGGTTTTATAAATGCATTAGGCTGTCTGATAAACGCTCCCCTCTCATCAATTTCAACCAATGTTTCATTTGGCCTGGGATCAACACCCACTTCTTTTGCATGAAGCTCTGCCTCAGCGTCTGTGTAAGTGATCCCCTTCTCCTCTTCCTTAGATATATTATTAAATTCACAGCTCATAATCCCCTTCCTTTCTTATCTTATAATTCCTATATGTTTGATATGTATTATCTGCATAGGCTATTATATAACAAAATCCCGAAAATGCAACCCTTTCATCTATAACAGTTTTTTAGAGCCAATTATAAATACAAACTATGATATTCTGTCAAAAAAAGTCGGGACGCTTTTAGCTTCCCGACATTTACAATCAATACTAATTCTATTTTTGTTCAATAAACAGCCTTGCCTGTTCTACTTTGCTTTCTTCTTTGAGCCAATTCTCGATCACAGAGATCTCTGAATCAGTCAAATCCTTTTCCGCATCTGCAACAAGAATAATATATTCTCCCGTTTCATCTGCAATAATACCACATTTGCAGTCCGATAAACTTGAAAAAATGCTTTCTGCTTTATTTGACATCTGTTCCAGATCCAGTTTTGCAGTCGCTTTGCTCTCCATTTCCGCCAGCTGCTCCCGCTTCGCTTCCAGTTCTTCCTGAAGCTTGGCAATTGCTTTTTCCTGAACCGCAATAGTCACTTTGTCTGTATTCTCGCTTTCGCTTGCAGAACTAACCGTATTCTGCGTAACATGCAGCGTATATTCCTCCAGATCATATTTCTCCATTTCTCTTTCCAGAAATGAAATCGTCTCCTGATCGATCGGTGTGCCGACCAGCGATACAGAAATCATTTTCGCTGATTGATCGTAACTACTCTGCACCAACTGCGTATCACTGAAAACAAACTCTTCTTTCAAATAATCGGATATTTGGTTTTCTATGTAAGAACTGTACACTGTATATGCTCCGATCAACAAGCTCGGAATCACGGTAACCACTGTAATAACTGCCACGATCCGGTTTATTCTCTTCTGTCTGCGTTCATCCATGCTCTGATGTGCAGGGACTCCAAGGAGAACCGTCACGAGTGCTGCCGAAAGTGCAATAAACAATGTATTAATAAAGAACAGATAAAATGCCCCGAGGAGAAATTTCGCCTGCATTGTGGCAATTCCATAACCAGCGGTACAAAGCGGTGGCATCAGTGCAGTCGCAATCGCTACTCCCGGAATTACATTGCTTTTCTTCTGCCTTGTATTTCCGATAATCCCGGCTATACCACCGAACAAAGCAATCAGTACATCCCAGATCGTGGGGCTTGTACGCGCAATCATCTCTGCCGTAGGCTCTCCAAGCGGAGAAATAGAAAAATAAATTGAAGACGTAATCAAACTGATCACCATCTGTACTCCAAAACTGAGAAGCGCACGCCGCATCAGTTTGAGATCCCTTACAGCAAGAGAATATCCCATCGTCAGTATTCCACTCATAAGTGGGGAAATCAGCATGGCTCCGATAATCACCGCAGTGGAATTGACATTCAGACCGATTGACGCAATCATGATAGCCATCATCAGTATCCACATATTAGAACCGTGAATGTCCGTGTTCTCCTCCATCATCGCATCGATATCCTCATAGCTCATCATATCACCGCGGATATCAAATAAATTTATTAAAAATCTTTTTAGTGAATTCATTTTTCCCTGCTTCTGTTCGTTTATATTATCCTGTATCATATTATTTACTCCAACTTTCTTTTCCCGAATCAATCAAATCACCTCTCTGGCAGCACAAACATTATCAGGAATAATTATAGCATATATCATCGAATCATGACATTTTTCTGAGAAAAAATATGCATAAAATATGCATATCTCAATTCTGTGATTATTCAGTACACCAAAAATAGTCAATTATTATTCTCAAAATTGCAAATATCTGTTTACCAATCCTTCTATCGTTTTTGAATTCAAAATACTCTGTTCTGTTTCAAAAGTGAGAATCAGACGATCCCCCGGATAAATATCATTCTTTTGATAGGACTCTATTTTTCGGACCGCACTTCTTGCATATTCCTGCTTATCCACCATGCCTTCATGTTCCCAGTATATCTCCTTCCCTATTTTCTTCGACAAAAATGTAAAATCAGGATATACAGTACCATATCCTTTCAGATATAAAGGTTTTTCATATTTGTAAAGTATGTTTCTTCGATAAAAGTAATCTGCAAGAATTTTCTCTGACTTCGATCTCACGCGTTCCCCTTTTTCACTCAGAATCACCACAGTTCCTTCCTGAAATCCTTTCCCCTGATATTCTTCCGTATACCATTCATTAAGAAGTTGCTTCCATGTTGCTTCCACAGGCGTAACTAAAGCTTGTCTGTCTGCATGCAAAGATGTAAAAAGTTCCTCGATCTCATCATCTGAATAATCTCTCGTAATTTTCTTAATCTGTTTTAGTCTCGATTCTGCCTTTTTTATCACCGACAAGTTGTAAGTCTTTTGCGCAAGCTTTTGGGGTAAAGATTTGTCTGATTTCGGAATATAGATTCCACTATTATCCTCTGTACAATGGTAATATCTGATTTTATTTTTATCTTTTGAGATTCTTAGATGTCCATCCGGTGCTGTAGACAATCCTTCTTTTGCTTTATTTACAATGTTTTCCAGATATTTCTGCTCCTGTAAAAGCATTTGTTTTAGACCTTGCATATCTTTTCTCCTACTATTGACTTATATCTGATTTCTTGGAATTACAGTCATCCTTCATCGACGTCGAAGGTGACTTGTTTTTGATTTCTTAGAATTGCGGTCATCCTTCTTCGACATCGAGGGTGACTTGTTTTTGATTTCTTGGAATTACAGTCATCCTTCTTCGACGTCGAGGGTGACTTGTTTTTGATTTCTTAGAATTGCGGTCATCCTTCATCGACGTCGGGGGGTGACTTGTTTTTGATTTTTTGAAGTTAAGGTCATTCTGCGACACGGACCGAAGTGACCTGTTTGAAGAATAATTGAATCTACGGTCAATGATCTGACCAAATATGAAGAAATCCCGGAAGCACAATTGCTTCCGGGACAAAATTCTTTTGATATCTTTGAAACAAACTCGAGAAAACTTTGTTTTCTCTTGTTGTCGCTTGAAACAAACTCGAGAAAACTTTGTTTTCTCTCGTTGTCGCTTGAAACAAACTCGAGAAAACTTTGTTTTCTCTCGTTGTCGCTTCGCTCCAAATTAACGCTTGCTGAACTGCGGAGCGCGACGAGCTGCTTTGAGACCGTACTTCTTACGTTCTTTCATACGTGGATCACGTGTTAAGTATCCAGCTGCTTTCAGAACCGGTCTGTAATCAGCATCTGCTTCAAGCAGAGCTCTTGAAATACCGTGACGGATTGCACCAGCCTGTCCTGTATATCCACCACCGTGTACATTTACTAATACATCAAATTTATCAGCTGTCTCAGTTGCAACCAGCGGCTGACGAACTACAACTTTTAAAGTTTCCAGTCCGAAATATTCGTCGATGTCTCTTTTATTGATTGTGATCTTACCTGTACCCGGTACAAGGTATACTCTTGCGATAGATTTTTTTCTTCTTCCTGTTCCGTAGAATTTAGCATTAGCCATTGTAATATCCTCCTTTCACACCTTCAACTAAAATGTTAAAACTTCCGGCTTCTGTGCCTGCTGTTCATGCTCTGGTCCTGCATATACATGAAGTTTCTTAATCATAGTTCTTCCTAAAGGTCCCTTCGGGAGCATTCCCTTAACAGCCATCTCAATAACTGCTTCCGGCTTCTTAGCCATCATTTCTCTTAATGTAATTTCTTTCATTCCACCTACATAGTCTGAATGATGATAGTATACTTTCTGGTCTAATTTCTTACCAGTTACTTTTACTTTTGCAGCGTTTACAACTACTACGTAATCGCCTGTATCAATGTGCGGTGTGAATACCGGTTTATTTTTTCCTCTTAAAACTTTTGCGATCTCTGCAGAAAGACGTCCGAGTGTCTGTCCTTCAGCGTCAACTACATACCATTTTCTCTCAATCTTATCTGGATTAGCCATGTAAGTTTTCATTGGTTGACCTCCTATGAATTTCCATTTTTACTAATTATTTTCATTGTAGATTCTATTGGAAAACAATCCACTCCGGGGCTTTGGTGTAAATTGTCTCTTCCTCGTGTCATACTTTATCATTATATTATGGTGCCTTTTCCATGTCAACTGTTTTTTTGATTTATTCCTTATTTTTTTCGACTCCCCGCACAATTCGTTATCGTATATACAATCGGATCTTCGACACTTACTAACTGAATAAAACCTCAAAAACCGCGTAACTGCGGCTTTTTTTATGTCAAATTTTATAAAAATATTTGTTGTATGTGTTGTGTGCTGTTGTG
>NZ_JBQHSG010000015.1:0-56889 GCF_052066375.1 Bariatricus sp. HCP28S3_A7 | reverse complement strand
CGGATTTTTTGAGAAAAAGGTAAAATATTATTCGAGAAAAGCATTCAAGAGATGCTGTAACTTACATTAGTTACAGCATACTTCTCAAATAATAATACTTCTCGGATAATCTGTATAGCCGCAGACAATGTAGATTTTTTCGAGGCCGGAGATATCACCTAACATGAGGTCTCCCGGATCAGGCGGAGTGTCCTGGTGAGCAGGACAGGATCGGCATCATTGCTGATGCGGATTGTCACATCATTCATGGACACTTCAATCGTATGTGAATTGTCAAGGTTCGTTTGGTGCATCTGCGATGCTATATGCTGTTCCGGAAGGTGATCCGAAACAATGTCAATGGGAACCACGTCCTGCTTTGAGCGAGGAATCTCACAATGACCATAATTCGGTGCTGGGATCTGATCCGCTGCTGCTTTCCTGCAGCGGCTGACCCAGTTATAAAAAGTGCTTACTGCGATGTCGTTTTCACGGCACCAGTCAGCATCTGTCATACCGCTTTGGCGGCATTCATTGATAAGCCTGAGCTGTTCCGCCATCGGAACACGGGCTTTGCGAGTAGTTGCCATAACCTATCCTCCGTAATTGTAGTGAAATAGTCTAAATATCTTTCGCCTACAATTATAGAGGAAATCAGAGTGTTAGAAAATCCGCAGGAATATTTGGCGCTTACGAAAGAAAAATAAATTTTCTAAAAATCACATAAACAGATTAGAAAAGGAAAACCTGCATTTACTCATCTATCGTGAGAAATGCAGGTTTGTTTTATACATCAGACAGGTGGTATCACTGTGAACGCTAATTGCGGAAAGGACTTTGGAGAGAAGGTTGGATATTCACCGTCAACGATCTAAAAAATAGAAACGAACCTTAATCATGCGACCGACAAAACACTTCATGATATAGCGGATACATTTGACGTTGGATTTGAATGGCTGAAGTTCGGAGATGAGAGATACCGGAAATCTCCGGTAAATCGAAAGCTGATCGACTGGTTAATGGACCATCAGGAAATCAGAGATCAGCTTTGGAAGAAAATGTTGGACGAGGAACAGAATTGACAGGTTGGAATCGGTATTATACGGTCATTTCGGCAAGGCGGATCTCCCCTGGGAGAAGTAAAAGCTCCCCAGACTGCTTGATTTTTATATTCGAATGACGTATAATAAAAATATGAAAAGCATACAACTATATGTGAAACGAATATAAAAGGAGGCGTTCGTTATGGCAGAACAGGCTTTGGTTCAGGCGCGTGTTGATAAGGAACTGAAACAGGAAGTAACTGAAATCTATGAAGCGCTGGGGATGGACATTCCAACAGCTATCAGAATGTTCTTTGTCAGAAGCAAAATGGTTCGCGGCATTCCGTTTGATACAACTTTGCCGGAAGGCGTTGTAACACGGACTGAAGCTTTGAGCGCGTTGGACGATATGTTCAAGCAGGCAGAAGCTGCTCCTGAAATGACACTCGAGGAAATCAACGAAGAGATTGCAGATGTGAGATCCGCCAGAAAGGCGGCGAGGTGATGCGGTGCTATGCTGTGGTTGATACGAATGTTATTGTATCAGCGTTAATTGCCAAAAACCCGGATTCACCTCCACGTCAGGTGTTTCGAGCAATGCTGTCGGGGGATATCATTCCATTGTACCATTCGGATATCTTGAGTGAATACGAGGAAGTACTGAGCAGGAAGAAGTTCCATCTGAACTCGGAAACGATTCAGACAGTACTGAAAGCAGTGCGGCAGTTCGGCGTTGAGGTGATACCAAAACCGACTGGCGAGATACTGATTGATATGGATGACCTTGTGTTTTACGAGGTCGCAATGGAAAAACGTGAAGAAGATGCTTACCTTGTGACTGGTAACCAGAAGCATTATCCAGTCAGAGATTTCATCGTTACCCCAGCTGAGATGCTGGAGATTTTGAAAAAGTAAATTGATTGCATAACAGAGCCGAGGTGGTGAAATATCCACCCGGCTTTTCTTATGCCCTGAAAGGAGAGAACGGAAATATAGGGTGTCAGACACAATAAAATATTTATAATCAAATAAATTCGTATTTACAAATATTGAGGAAAGTGTTATACTTTTACAAAGTTTTAGGTTAATCCTGCAAGGAGATAAGATTCCACAGCTATAGATGGTGGGGATGATAAGTAATCCTTGGTGCAGATCCAATCTCCTTGCATTAAGTATGCTGAGTCGTGCTTGAAAGAGATGTGCCAGGAGAAAGGAAAACAGCGGAATGAAGACAGTAAGTGACAGGATATTTGAGTTACTGAAAGAGAGAAAGATGACGCAGAAAGAGTTTGCCCAGAGGATCGGGATTGCAGAGAGTTCGATCAGTGACTGGAAAAAGAAAAGAACGAATCCGGTATCGGATAAGATATTGATCATATGTGAAGTATGAGATGTGACACCTTATGAGTTGTTATCAGGAGCGGAGCATACCGGAAGCAGAAGCAGGGAACACGATACGTATGTGATCAGTAAGGGAACGGATGTTGGTATGTTGGTTGAGTATTACCAGAAACTGGATTCAGATATGCAAAAGCGATTAAGGGGATACTTGGAAGCATTAAAGGAGTTACAATAAAATACCCCTATAATACGTATAAACGTAATAATTATGAAATAAGAGGTGAGGCGTATAGGAAGAAAACAAAGAGAATGGTATCCGGGAGCGATATATCATCTGATGGAAAGAGGGATACGCCGGCAGGAAATCTTTAAGGAGGAAATGGATTATCAGATGTTTATGGCAATATTGAAAAAAGTGGTGGAAAGATATGAAGCAACGGTACACGCATATTGCCTGATGACAAACCATATACATCTCCTGTTGGAAACAAACAAAAGCGAAATAGGAAAGATCATGCAAAAAATAGCAGGAGATTACGCAAGGACCTACAATAGGAAATATGGTTATAGAGGACATCTGTTTGAAGATAGGTATAAATCCTGTCTTGTAAAGGATGATGCTTATTTTTTACAGACCAGCCGCTATATTCATCTGAATCCTGTGAAAGCCCGCATGGCAGCACATCCGGAGGATTACAGGTGGAGCAGTTACCGTACAGTGCTTGGCATGTCAGATGACAAGATCACGGTAAGGGAAAAGACACTGGGATATTTCAAAGGGAAAAGTGTCCATAGATACAGGGATTTTGTAGAGGATATCGGACACAAATACACTGTTACGGAGACGGAGATACATAAAGAAATTGAGGAGGATGAAATATGGCTACCTTGGTAAAGAGTTTTGCGATCCAGGGAATTGATGCCTATCCAGTAGACATCGAGACTAAGACAATGGAAGGGCAGCCTATGATATCGATTATCGGGCTGGGTGATCAGGCAGTAAAAGAGGCTGCAGAACGTATCCAGTCAGCAATCGATGAGAGTGGGTATGAATTCCCGAAAAAGAAAGTGATCATCAGTCTGGCTCCTTCTGACAAAAAGAAGTGCGGCTCACATTTTGATCTGGCAATGGCAGTTGGAGTGCTGAAGCAGGCGGAGCTGATAGATGCAAAGAATCTTCTCCAGTATGGGCTGATTGGAGAACTCTCCTTAGACGGAAGATTAAGGCCCAGCAGAGGGATCCTGCCTATGATCATTGCAGCAAAGAAACATGGATATAAAAGTGTCATTGTTCCCAGAGAAAATATGGTGGAAGCCAAATTGGTGCAGGGAATTCAGATATTGGGGTTTGGAACGCTTTTGGATGTATTGTACTATCTGGAAGGGAAAAAAACATGCGAAAATACAGTTCTGGAAGAAGAAAAGGCGATCTGGCAGGATAATCTGTTGGACTTTGCAGATGTTAAGGGACAGGATGAAGTCATTGATGCGGTGACACTGGCAGCAGCGGGGGGACATAATATGCTGATGATCGGAGAACCCGGATGTGGGAAAACCATGATAGCCCAAAGGATACCAACGATACTTCCGCAGATGACAGAGGAAGAGTGCCTGGAAATCACCAAAATATACAGTATATCGGGACTTCTTCCTAATGGACATGCGCTAATGAAACAGCGTCCGTTCCGTGCCCCGCACCATAATGCCTCATTAAATGCCCTGATCGGGGGCGGGGTAAATGCCATGCCTGGCGAGGTTTCACTGGCTCATAATGGAGTGTTGTTTCTGGATGAGCTTGCCGAGTTTTCAAAGCGCACATTAGATGCTCTCCGCCAACCTGTAGAAGATAAAAAAGTCTCTATTTCCCGTGTAAATGGTACCAATACCTTTCCTTCTAATTTCATGTTTGTTGCCGCAATGAATCCTTGTCCTTGTGGCTATTACCCCAGTTCCAGATGCAGATGTACAGATTATGAAATAATCAAATACAGAGGAAAAATATCCGGTCCTATCATGGATCGGATCGATATCCAGAAAGAAGTCCATCCGGTTGATTATTTCCGTTTAAACGAGGCCATTCCCGCAATCTCCTCATCGGAGATAAGAGCACGTGTGGAAAGAGCACGAACGATTCAGCAGATACGCTATAAAGGAGAAGAAGGAATAAATTGTAATGCACAGATGTCGACATCACTTATCCAGAAATACTGTGTTTTGGATGGTGAGTCGCTTAAACTGTTAAAGAGTATAAGTGAAGAATATGGATACAGTGCCCGTGTGATACATAAACTGCTGCGGCTCGCACGAACAAGTGCAGACCTGGATGGAGTGGAAAATATACGATTGACTGATGTGCAAAAGGTATTATCCTGTAGAGATCTGGATAAGAGCAACAGTAAGATGATGGTGGTGAAATGATATGGAATACTGGATATGGCTTTCATCTGTTCCTTATATCGGTCCCGTTACATCCCGGAGACTGCTGCAGGCATTTGGTGATCCGGAAACAGTTTATCGGTCTGATGCATCTGATCTGTGCCAGATAAAAGGAATCACGCAAAGGCAGATCAATAGCATCATAGAAAATAGATCGCTGGATCGTGTGCATAAAATCATGGAAGACTGTGAGAAACATCATATTTCTATTCTGACTCAAAATCATCCAGATTATCCGAGACGTGCGAAAGAGCCGGAGGATTCACCGATCATTCTATATTATAAAGGATGCGTCCGGAATATGGAAAAAACTGTTGGGATCGTAGGAGCTAGAAGATGCACACAGGAAGAAAAGCTTAAGGTGAAAGAAATCACAGAACAATATGTATCTGATCACACTGCGATTATAAGTGGGATGGCAAAAGGAATAGATTCTTATGCTCATACGGCATGTTTGAAAACAGGAGGTTATACAGTTGCCGTTTTGGGAAATGGCCTGGAAATATGTTACCCTTGTGAACACAGGAAACTGATGGAACAGATTGCAGAAAAAGGACTTCTGATATCCGAATATCCGCCGGGAACACAGCCGGCCCCATACAGATTTCCCAAAAGAAACAGACTGATCAGTGCATGGTCTGATAAACTGATTGTGGTAGCAGCTGGAAGAGGAAGCGGTGCGTTTATTACTGCGGAATATGAGAAAAATTATGGAAGAGAGGTAGAAGTGATGTAAAAGAAAAACCACACGTGCACACACGGACACACACGGTGTCAGGCACGAGAAACTGGGCTTAAGTAGTGGGAGCATGTCACAAAAGAATATACAAAAATAAATTGATTGACACCATATACGATACCACATATAATATTTGCCTGGTTGCATTACTTGAGTATAGAGTGTCAGACACAATAAACAGACAGTATTCCGTCCAGAGAAGCGTAAGGGTAACTCCTTTCTTGGCGAGTTCCCTGTGAATCTTAGGATAATCAGGCATAAGACGTTCCTCATTATCCTTATTCCGTCCCGGATAAAACAAACTTTCCAGAGACTGATTAGTGACATTGTCATCTAATGGCCAGCAAACATGAAGATTCCCAGCTAGTGTCAGGACTTCAGAAACGGTACTTCTGGAACTGTGTACACTGGATGCAATGTCCTTCTTGGTGTATCCGAGGTGATCAAGCCTCAGAATCTCTCGATAATCAACCATGGTTATCGACCTCCTATAAATGATAGTCACACATATGTGTGCCATCTTCATTATAGGACTAATCTATGTCCATGCACTATGCAGCGGAAAGCGTGCACTGAAACACCGGAAAGCATGCACTCGATGACCGTGCAGTGTGCACTGACTCATCGGTATTTACAATGCTATTAGTTTTGTCAAAATGTTGGTTATGAATAGTATTAATCATCAGCCTGGACAAGGAATACGACAAGCACCTCATAAATTAGACGGTTTTAAAAAAGATAGTGTGTATCGAATTCAGTTTGTGACTAAAAACACAAGATATGTATTTGGCTTTTCTTTGAGAAACATGCTTGTTACCGAAGAATATTTGTATTTCTTCCCAAATGGACGTCAAGCAAAGATATTTGAAAGAAAAGGTGAGAAATTTACCACAGGAAGCAAATTTAGGGGTAAATCATCAACATGTAAAGATGTATTGAAACCTAATAGATTGTCGCTTTCATGTGCAGCAAACTTCAGTTCTGTAATTGAGATAGAACATGCATACAAATTTTTTAGTGATGAACTGGTTATATATGGTTCGAATGATCAGGATAATTGGATGCAGTATTCCTTATATCAGATGAACACAAACGATAAAGTGAAACAGGCTGTTATAGCATTTATGCAAAATTTAGGACTGGGCTTGAAAGATATAGAGGTGACAATTGATCAACAAAAAATGGAAGCGGATAAGTTGCCGCCGTTTTTATCTGCAGAGTTTAAAAATATAATTTTGCAGGGAAGTGTTGATTCAATCACCGCCAAAGTAATATATGATGGATTTGAAACCGATTTGATTCAAGGAGAATCTACGGGCGTTAAAAAGTTATTTGGTTTATTATGTCCATTGTTAGACATTATAGTAAATGGAAAAGTACTTTTGTGCGATGAATTGGAAGCAGGATTGCATGAGTCTCTCGTTTTTGGACTGATTCGATTATTTATGGATTTGAAGTCTGATAATTTTCCACAGATATTCTTTACGACGCATGAAACAGGTCTTTTAAATTTAGATTTATTTAGAAGGGACCAGATATGGTTTACAGAATTGAAAAAAGAAGACCGTTCTACAGAATTATATTCATTGGCAGAAATTAGAAATATTCGAAAAGATGATAATTTTGGCAAAGGCTATATTTCTGGACGATATGGCGCGATACCTTTGTTAAATATTGATTTCGCGAACATTGTTTCAAAAATGTAGTGAGGTGCAGGTATGGCAGAACGAAATTTAGACTTAAATGAACGCGTCGAAGCTAGAGATGTGTTCTTATCATCAGAGAGCATGCGTAAGCAATTGAACCTGATTGGTGTTGGGTACGGGAATGTGATGCATGAAGCTTTTCAAGGAATAGCATGACTATATGACGCAGATGGCTATGAAAAAATGTCTATAGCGAACAGAAATCCGATTGGACCCATCTAGTCGGATTATTTCTATAAATGAGCAATCGGATTGGGTTTATAAATCGGTTTTAAGAAAAATATTTTTTTAAAACCGGGAATAAAACTTGACTTTGAGGGGCATAACTCCTATAATGAAATTGGATGGAAAGGAGGAAGACTATGCTTTGTCAGTTTTCGTTTCAGAATTTTAAGTCCTACAAGGGAGAAACAACTTTTGATTTTCAGGCTGCTGCGATTCCTGAATTCGCAAAGTCTCTGCTGACATGTAAAGTGGAAACAAAGGAGAACAAGGAAATAAAAGGAGCAAGTTTGCTCCCAGTTGGCGTTGTATATGGACCAAATGGAGGAGGAAAATCGAATCTTCTTCGGGCACTTTCCTGCCTGATTTCTACAGTTGTAAAGCCAATCCATGATTTGGAGAAGACGCGTGAAAGCATAATCATTCAGCAAAGAGTAAACTATGAGCCGTTTTTGCTGGACGAAACATCCAGAGAACAGCCCACGGAGTTTGAAATTTTCTTCTGTCAGGGTAAGAATGAATACCGTTATTATTTGGCTTTGCTAAATGAAGAAATTGTTTCCGAATCCTTGTATTGGAGGGCGATTGGAGGCAAGCGTACCGGTACTGTTTTTGAGAGAGAGTATTCTAAAATTGAATTGGGATCAAGCATAAGCAAAGCAAGCATTAATACGTCTGTTAACCCCAAGATGCCTTACTTGTCATTTTTGGCGATCAATTATGACATCCCTGTGATCGCTGAAGTACAAAGCTGGTTTGAATCCTGTATTATTCGAAATTACGCAAACCCGGTTGTGGATCATATGGTCATGTTTTCACAAAATGAATCTGTTAAGAGCCGGATTCTTCAGGCTTTAAATGATATGGGAATCGACCTTTCAGGTTATCGGTTCGATGATGAGGAAAAACAGCTTTATACACAGAGAACCGTGAACGGGAAAGTCTATGAGTTAAAGTACTCGGATGAATCGGATGGCACCAAGAAGCTGATTGCGGCATTGCCGGTTCTTCTGCTTGCCCTGCAGGAAGGCCGTCTGGTAATCATTGATGAGCTGGACGCGAAACTGCATCCGAAACTGCTCCGGTATGTGATTTCCATGTTTAAGAATCCAAAGCTGAATACCAGGGGTGCGCAGCTTTTGTTTACTTCCCACGATATGACGACCATGAAGAACACTGTATTTCGTAGGGATGAGATTTGGTTTGCAGCAGAGAATCCAAACCACGAAAGTGAGATTTATTCTCTGTACGAGATTCGCCGTGAAGATAACGAACGAGTAAATAGCACAGCCGCATTTGATAAGCAGTATATGGAAGGCAGATACGGAGCCGATCCGTATCTGACCAATATGCTTTCGGGAGGCGATTGGACATGAGTTTAAAGCCTCCAAAGAAAAGTGACCTGAATAAAGGATGGATGAAAAAACGTCTCGACAGGGAAATCAAAATCCAGCCAGAGTATCATTTGATTGTTACGGAAGGGACAGATACAGAGCCACAGTACTTTCAAGCAATGAAGGATATTGTCAATCAACAATATCGCGGAAAAATCCAGCTTGACATTTATGGTGAAGGGGATAATACACTCAGCTTGTTTGAAAAAGCCAAAAATCGAGCGGGAGAAAACCCGAACGGGTATAAGCATGTTTGGGTGGTTTATGATACAGATGATTTCCCGGCAGATCACATTAACCGTACTGCAGAGTTATGTGTCCAGAACACGACAGATGAGACACAGTACCATGCGGTGTGGTCAAACCAGTGTATAGAACTCTGGTTCCTTCTGCATTTCAGTTATTTCCACTCCGATATCCATCGAAAGGAATACTGGCCCAAATTGACTGATTGGCTGCAGAGTCTTGGAAAAGGTGAATATTCCAAAGGGCGGGAAAATATGTATGAGATTCTCAGGCCATTTATGGATCAGGCAATCCGGTATGCCAAAAAGCTGGATGAAACAAACGTTGGAAGACCTCCGGCAAATTCTGCACCGGGTACAAAGGTGTATGAGCTAATTGAAAAATTAAGGCCATATCTATAATGAACAGGAATCCGATTAGTCTAGACCCATTGGTAAGTTAATGCATGATTTTAGATGCACGACACATTAGTGTCAGGCACGCAAAAGAAAAAATACAGAATTGACAGGTTGGAGTCGGGATTAGACGCCTACGGCCACTTTGGCAAGGCCGATCTTCCTTGGGAGAAATAAAAAACTACTAAGCTCTTGATATATTAGCTAATTTTATGTATAATAAAATTAGCTAAAGGAGGTGCTGCTATGATTACTGCAACCGCAACTGCAACCGAAATGCAGAACAATTTTGGAAGGTATCTGAATCTTGTGATGTCTGGACAGGAAGTCATTGTAACGAAGAATGGGCGTGAGGTCGGACGATTTATTCCGAAGGACGAAGTGATTTCTTATCTGACAGATTCCCTTACCGGGATACTGAAAGAAGATTATGACCTCGATGAAGTGAAAGCAGAAAGGCTGACGAAAAAATATGGTTCTACTGATTGATGCCAACATTATTCTGGATGTCCTTCTAAATCGGCCTGAATTTGTTAAGGACTCAGCTTTGATCTGGAAGCTTTGCGAGGCGGAGAGAGCGAAAGGTTATGTGTCTGCGTTGACATTTGCAAACCTTGTCTACATCATGCGAAAGCAATTAGAACCTGAGAAAATCAAGGAGGTCTACCAAAAGCTGAGCCTGATTTTTGAGTTCGCCGATTTCAGTGTATCAGATTTGACACATGCCACTGAACTGAACTGGAAGGACTTTGAAGATGCGGTACAGAGTGTTACCGCTGAGCGTATTCATGCTGACTATATTATCACAAGGAATGTTCGAGATTTCACACAGAGCAGGGTGATGGCGTTTACACCATCCGAGTTGCTGGCGAGAATTTGACAGAGATACCAAAAACGAGCCGAAGGCACGTACATTAGTGTCAGGCACGCGAAACGGTCTATAAATATTCTCTAGCATTTTCATAAAATGAAGTGAAAGAAAAATAAACTTTCTAAAAATCACATAAACAGATTAGAAAAGGCAAACCGGCATTTACTCATCTATCGTGAGAATGCCGGTTTGTGGTATATATTTCAAGTACGCCTCGGCGTACTTGCTGCGAGGTGCGCGTCATGCTTTGCATGACACAATAAATCTGCGCACCTCTGCAATCCGCCGGAGACTTTATCTTGGAAGGAGATTGGACTCCCACCAAGACATATTTGTCGCAACTCACCACCTATAGAGGTGGGAGTCTTATCTTCCTTCAAGATAAACAATAAACGCAGTCTAGCATATTGTGGTTGTTTGATAATAAAAAATATGTTAAGATTAAAAAGTCTCGAAAGAGATAAGGTGCTACCATAACGGTAGGCGGCTGGCCCTTCTGAATAAGGAGGGATGCAATAAAACCCTCCGATCGGGAAGGAGGGTGGTGCGATTATGATGATGGATTACATAACATTAGCAGGATTTATTCTTGCAGTTTTTGGAACCGGAGTTGCAGTTGGACGGCTTGTGGAGAAAATCGAGAGATTAGATCGCAAGAAAGACGATGAAGAACATAAAAACACAAGCAAAAACGACCGCCAATAGTTTTCCTAGGACTCAAACGATCGTTTTGAATGAATGTTTTAGGGACTAGCCGTCTATCGGTAGCACCTTTTATAAAATTATAATAACACTTTGAATATGCTTTTTCAAGTGAAAAACTGAAATCGTAGAGATTTCGCTTTTGACACACCAAAAGAGCGGTTGAGGATATTTATGCAAAAACCGGAATGACATTGACGGATGCATTTAATACCTTTATACAGCAATCTCTAAATGTTGAAGGTCTTCCTTTTATTGTTACCAAGAATAGCAAAGAAGCGTTGAGGGAACAGGCGGTTGCTATGCTGATGCTTAATTTGAAGCGAGCAGAGGAGCGAGCTGAAATTGAAGGTTGTATTGATGCAGATGATTTGGAACGGGAATTGGGGGTAATTGATTGAAAAAGATAAAATATACTCCTGATGCAGCGGATAAACTACGTGCATTAAAATCGGCAATATCCGGGGAATATGGCGAGGATAAAGCAAAGAAAATTATCAAAAGCATAACAGATACGATAAGAGGGCTTTGTGATTATGAAGAAAAGGGTCCTGAGGTATCGAAAATGTTTGATGTGGTGTCAGATTATCGGTACGTATTTGTGTCTGGAAATCAAAAATGGAAATAGACATGGTTGTCCATATAGAAAAACGCAATTTCTCGCTTTGTGTCGTGGTTGAAATCGATGAAATAAACTAATCTATCGGTGGAAGGAGGAACAAAATGAAACAAGAAAAAGTTGGAAGTTTTCTTAAAGAACTTCGAAAAGAAAAGAATATTACACAGGAACAGTTGGCAGAACAGTTAAATGTTTCTGGACGGACTGTATCACGTTGGGAGACTGGCTCAAATATGCCGGACATAAGTATTCAGGTTGATTTGGCAGAATTCTATAATGTCAGCATCTCTGAAATCATCGATGGAGAAAGGAAAAGCGAGAAAATGAATAAAGAAGTAAAGGAAACAGCATTGAAAATATCAGATTATGCAGAGGTAATCAATCAAAAGATAAAGATGAAATTCTTTTGGTTAACAATTATAGCATTGATAGGAATGATTGCATTTGTAGTCATTGAGGCATTGGGCTTAGATACACCAGGCAGTTTATATGAGCGAGCAGCAAGTGTTGCTCTTGGTTTCGGTTTTGGTGTGTTAATTGTTATTGCAATGTATTTATCTGGCGTTTTCGGAAAGATAAAGGCAAGACGAATGATGCATAGAAATGCTAAAAAATCAAGTAATTTGACATAGGGATATGACACTGATTGTTGCAGCAATCATGATGGCAGTATGTATAGTAATTAGTTTTGGAAGAAATCCGTGTATCATAGGGGGCGAAATACCTTTTGACCCCTACATCATGTGATAAGTGTAACGAAAGAGTACATTAGAAATCAACATATATAAAGGAGTATCAACACTATGAAAGGTATCATTCTTGCCGGAGGTTCCGGCACCAGACTTTATCCTCTCACCATGGTTACCAGTAAACAGCTTCTGCCTGTTTATGATAAGCCGATGATCTATTATCCACTGTCCACATTGATGCTTGCAGGTATCAAGGATATTCTTATTATTTCTACGCCTACCGACACACCTCGTTTTGAGGCTCTGCTTGGAGATGGATCTCAGTATGGCATCAAACTTTCGTACATTCTTATAAGAGTACGGTAAGAGATGCCGTATCGGGCTGCGAGTTGTTCCAGTTTTTGGGTTACATTTTTTGAGGAAGTGAACGCGTCGATGACTGCATTTGCTTCCCGGATCATTTTGGTAGTATTAAACAGTTTCTGCACTCCGGTAGAGTGCAGAAAAGGGAATGGATTTTCAAAATCTGGTTTACCTGCAAGCTTCATCAAGTCAAAGTCAAGAGTTTTTCCCCGTAGAAGGTAATCGTTGACAAAGGTTTCCTGTTGATGTAAAGGAATCTCAGATAACGAAATGCAATCGTCTTCAATAATCTGGCGATATATTTTTCTCAGCTTATTTGGTGTGAGATTGGATATTTCTGACAGTATGGGGATAGAAATCTTGTGTTTGTAAATGCTTGTATTATGGGGTGACATTGTAAATACCTCCAGGCAAAACGTAAAAGATGCAAATATGTGTGAAATAAGCGACAGCTAGAAAAGTTACCACAAAGCTGTGTTTATGTCAACAAAGAATGAATATTTGGTTAAAAGTATGAATAATAAAGGTGAAATTTTTAAAAAAATCAGAGAATATTTAGGCTTATCCCAGAAAGCAATGGGGGAAAAGCTGGGATGTTCCGCCGCAAAAATCAGACGTTGTGAGACGGGGGGACGGGAGATTACAGATGAGATCATCCAGAGCATGTGCGAGTCGTGTAATGTGGACAAAAGAGTGTTTGATGATCCGGATCATATAGAAGAGTATTGCAATTATGTTCCAGAAGTAATAGATTACCGCTCGATAGGTGAAAGGGTGCGGGAACTGCGAAAAGAGAAAAAACTGATCCAAAAAGACTTTGGAGAGAAGGTTGGATCTTCGCCGTCAGCGATCTTCAAAATAGAAACGCACCTGAATCATGCGACCGACAAAACACTTCATGATATAGCAGATACATTTGACGTTGGATTTGAATGGCTGAAGTTCGGCGATGAGAGATACCGGAAATCTCCGGTGAATCGAAAGCTGATTGAATGGTTAATGGTCCATCAGGAAATCAGGGATCAGCTTTGGAAGAAGATGATGGATGAGGAACAGAATTGACAGGTTGGAGTCGGGATTACAGTAATATACATTGTTTTTTATCGGTAATTTGGTTATAATATTATTGAAGATTGTCAGGAGGTGGAATAGACTTATGGAAAAACTGCAGGACGAAAAATTAAAAAAGATATTGATGGAACTGGCAGAGATGTTGCAGGAAGTATATCGCGATAAGCTGAAAGAAGTAATTCTATATGGTTCTGTTGCACGTGGAACGGCAACTGATGATTCGGATGTAGATATTATGGTTCTGGTAGATGGAACTGATCAGGAGTTGCGGGCTTTTGAAGATAGATTGAGCGATGTTTCGACGGATATTTCCATTAAATACTTTAAGGTATTCTCGATTATCGATGTTTGCTACCAGGAATATATGGATTGGATGAAAATATCCCCATTTTACAGAAATGTATCAGAGGAAGGAGTAGTTCTGTATGCAGCTTGATGTTATAACACTTTCTATATACCGGTTGAACCGGTCAAAAGAGGATCTGGAAGCTGCCATCAGTAATCATGAGTCTGGATTCTATAAGGTTGCAATAAACAGATCGTACTATGCGATCTTCCATGCAATCAGAGCGGTTAACATTTTGGATGGATTTGATGCTTCGAAGCATAGCTCTGTGATTGCTCATTTCAATCAATTTTATGTACATGGAGGAAAGTTTGATCGGGATACATACAAACTGATAGATAGTGCGTATCGTATCAGAGAAAAATGTGATTACTCGGACTTTTTTATTGCATCGAAGGAAGATTCGGAGAATCAAATTCGTAATGCCAAAGAATTTATTATGAGAGTAGAAAACTTTTTGAATGCGTAAGATACTTGAGAACATCATGAGATGTCAGGTACAAGTGAACATTCTGTGAACTCATAAATAATCTGCTGAACTAAAATTGAGAAAAACACTCGGTTTAGTTCGGTATTTTCCAAATGATCTTCAGACTATCCATCATGGTCTGGTTACCGTCATGACTGTAATCCGGAAACTAACTTGTCAAAACCATTCGACAGAATTGAAAATAATATGTAATTCTTATGTTGGATGAGGAACAGAATTGACAGGTTGGAGTCGGGATTACATTGGTAGTTTAAAATTTATTATTAAGCCGTGTGGAAAATATCAGAGTTTATTCATAAAATATCGTACACACGGCTTTTGGTGGGAGTATCCATATAGTTTGTAACGAGAATAATGTACCCTAGAAGGTATATATGGGGAAGGTCTAAACTCAAATTCAAGTACGCCTCGGCGTACTTGCTGCGAGGTGCGCGCCATGCTCTGCATGACACAATACATCTGCGCACCTCTGCAATCCGCCGGAGGCTTTATCTTGGAAGGAGATTGGACTCCCACCAAGACTAATTTGTCGCATCTCGCCACCTATAAAGGTGGGAGTCCAATCTTCTTCCAAGATAAAAAAATAATAAAGAACAGGAGGACAAGACAAATGAAATTATCCAAAATACACCACATTGCGATTATTGTGTCCGACTACGAAAATGCGAAGGATTTCTATGTAAACAAGCTTGGTTTATCCGTTATCAGAGAAAACTATCGTCCGGAGCGCAAGGACTGGAAGCTTGATCTGCGAGTAAATGAGCACACGGAACTGGAGATTTTTGCGGAGGAAAATCCGCCGAAGCGTGTGAGCCACCCGGAAGCCTGCGGTCTGCGGCATCTTGCCTTTTGTGTGGAGAGCGTGGAAGAAACAGTAAGGGAACTGGCAGAACAAGGGATTACATGTGAGCCGGTTCGTATAGATGATTATACCGGCAAGAAGATGACTTTCTTCCATGACCCAGATGGATTGCCGTTGGAACTGCATGAGTAACGATGGGAGAGAATGGAAAGAATAAGACCCGGAAGACAGGAGGCGGCCGTAAGCCATCCAAGCCGGACTACAACCCAAGTGCCATCCTTCAGCAACAGATAAATGCAGCTGTGGCGCTCTACGGAACTGCTGACCATCCTTCCCTCCGGGCGATTGCTGATGAACTCGACCTCAATCCTATTAAAGTACGTAAGCTGCTGATCACCGCAGGCGTGTACAAGTCGGAGATTGCCGATCACCTTCAAAGAGAGTTCAATAAACACAGAGACTCCGGCCTGTCACACACAGAGTCCATCGAAGCGACGGTGCGGGAACTGAATCTCTCAAAAGCCTCCGTCACCTCGTACCTGCCATATGAGAAGTGCGTGTACTTCCCTGATGAGACGGACAGCAATAATCTCAGCGTTGGTGCGGAGCGCATACGCCGGATGCGAAAGCGAAAGAAGATAATCGAGAGGGTAAGAACAGAGCAGACCGAAGAAGCTCTTTGGAAAGCAGTGATTGAGTTTCAGGGCTTCAAGTTCCGCACTTATTCCGGGCTGGTGTTTTCGTACAGTCTAAAGAAGGGGAGAGGAGACAACTACACGAAGGAGCTGTTCATCGACCGGCGAGAGAACAGTAAGAGCTTGGCTTGGAGTTCGGTTCTGCTGGCCTTTCATAATATTCCAAGCATTGGTGCTGTGGTTGACCGCCCGAAGTCTCTCGGTGATATCCGGGGCGTGACCTACATCTATGCAATGTTCTATCGGTTTGGCCTGATCGATGTGCCGGATAGAGTAAAAGAGAAGATGGAGCCGGTGAGGAAAGTCGATCCAGAGTAAATGAGTTTTTTGTGATTGCCTGGAGCATTTATTATGGTGTGACATTGTAAATATCTCCAAGAAAAAAGTAAATGAATCATGCGACCGACAAAACACTACAGGATATTTCCGCTTTACGCTGTGTGCAATATTTGAGATAATGGATGGTGGGAATAAGCTATGAGCCCAGGAGTAAAGAATATCATTGCATGATCGAGAAATATGAGAAATAGATTGATAATTGCTTCTCCTATGCTAACATTATTTTGATGTAAGGATTTGGTTACAAATGATCGTCGGAACTCATTTCTTTCGAGTAGATGATATTTCTAGTGTTAAATGAGGCTCTGTCAAATGCCAGAAGTAAATGAATATGAAGACTGGCAGGCGGATTGTGAACAGTATTATGATCCGGATGCGCAGAGTCCGTTTGAGTCTTAGATTTAGTTGAGATGAATTAAGAGTGCAGGAGGAAATAATATTTTGAAAAAGACAACATTATTAATCATGGCCGCCGGTATCGGTTCTCGTTTCGGTGGAGGAATCAAACAGTTGGAACCTGTCGGATTGCATGACGAGATCATCATGGATTATTCGATTCATGACGCGATTGAGGCCGGATTTAACAAGATTATTTTTGTCATCCGCAAGGATATCGAATCTGATTTCCGAGAGCGGATCGGAAATCGTATTGAAGCTGTATGTGGTAAGAAGGGCGTTGAAGTGGCCTATGCGTTCCAGGATCTGAACGATATTCCGGCTGAAGTTCCTGCGGGTCGTACCAAGCCGTGGGGAACCGGACAGGCCGTCCTAGCTGCGAAGGATGAGATCCATGAGCCGTTCATGGTGATCAATGCAGACGATTATTATGGAAAAGAAGCGTACCGTCAGATGCATGACTGGCTGGTAGTAGATCATGCAGACAATGCAATTGCCATGGCGGGATTCATTTTGAAAAATACATTATCCGATAATGGCGGTGTGACGCGAGGTGTCTGCAAAGTGGAGGAGGGTCATACTCATGTTATCGATGTGGTGGAAACCGGCAATATCGTGAAAACGGTTGATGAATCAGGAGTTGTCGGTGCATCGGCTGACGGAGTGAAGCTTGATCCGGAGTCTTATGTTTCCATGAATATGTGGGGCTTCCCGGCAGAGGAAGGATGTGCACCGGTGTTTCTTAAGGTTCTGGAAGAAGAGTTCCGCACCTTCTTTGAGAAAGATGTTCCGGAGAATCCTTTGAAAGCAGAGTATTTACTTCCGACCCTGATCGGTGGACTGATCCGTGGAGAAAAATATACTGTTAAGGTGTTGGAGACCAAAGATAAATGGTTTGGCGTTACATATAAGGAAGATAAAGAAGCGGTTATGGAAAGTTTCAAGAAGCTGATCAGCGACGGGCTTTATCAGGAAGAATTGTATTCAGATTTATAGAATGATGAAAAGCAGGTAAAATCGGAATTAAGAAGATTTTGCCTGCTTTTTTCTTTATAGGAAAGAACGCCGATGGCGTTTTCATAAACGGCCTGGATGAAAGCGGTAAGCGTTACCAAAGGTTATGCATCGAGTTTTTGGGCGTGTGGATTGCTTTTGCTACTTTCGTATGGTACAATTCAATCAAAATGAATGACACTTTTGGAAGGAGTATGGGCAAATGGGAAGATTCTTGAATCCGAATAATCGTGCATTTCAGATCACACTGAACTCCGAAATATATGTAGATAAGACCGGATTAATCGAATACACTAATAAAGCGATCGATACCATGAAGGCTTTTATCTGCAACAGCCGCCCGCGCCGTTTTGGCAAATCGATTGCGGCTAATATGCTTACAGCATACTATAGTAAGGGCTGTGATTCGAAAGAAATGTTTTCTGGTTTACAGATCAGCAGCATGGATTCTTTCGAAAAATACTTGAATAAATATGATGTGATCCATTTGGACATTCAGTGGTGTCTGGCTCCGGCTAATGGGCCGGAACATGTGGTTGAATTTATTGAAAAAAGTACAATAGAGGAATTAAAAACAGCGTATCCGGGCATCCTTGCAGATTCGGTGAGTTCGCTTCCCGATGCAATGTCACAGATTTATACTGCAACAGGAAATAAATTCATAGTCATCATTGATGAATGGGATGTTCTCATTCGTGATGAAGCGGATAACAGAGAAATACAGGAGCAGTATATTGATTTTTTGAAAGGTATGTTTAAGGGTAATGAGCCTACAAAGTTTATCAGTCTTGCATATCTGACAGGAATCCTGCCGATCAAAAAAGTAAAAACGCAGTCAGCGTTAAATAATTTTGAGGAATATACGATGCTTGATGCAGGCGTGCTTGCTCCTTATGTTGGATTTACAGAAGAGGAAGTTAAGGAACTGTGCGAAAAGTATAATAGGGATTTCAGAGGAGTTGAGCGCTGGTATGATGGCTATCTACTTTCTGATCTGCATATTTATAATCCGAGAGCTGTTATAAGTGTGATGGACAGGGGCAATTTTCAAAGTTACTGGTCCCAGACAGGGACATTTGAATCAATAAGGCCTTATATCGACATGGATTTTGATGGATTGAAAACTTCGATCATTGAAATGATCTCTGGCGCATCAATCGAGGTGGATACGTCATTTTTTCAGAACGATATGGTCAGCTTTATTGACAAAGAAGATGTTCTGACGCTGCTCATTCATCTTGGATATCTTGCATATGACCAGAAGAAGAAAACTGCTTACATCCCAAATGAAGAAATCCGGCAGGAGTTTATTTCTGCTACAAAGAAAAAGAAGTGGAATGAATTAATTGCGTTTGAGCAGCAGTCGGTCAACTTATTAAATGCTACATTGGATATGGAAGCAGAAGAAGTCGCTGCTGGCATAGAAAAGATTCATGATGAATATGCGTCAGCCATACAGTATAATAATGAAAATGCTTTAAGTAGTGTACTTTCCATCGCTTTTTTGAGTTCCATGCAGTATTATTTTAAGCCAATTCGGGAACTTCCGACGGGGCGAGGATTTGCGGATTTTGTGTATATTCCAAAGCCGGAATACGTTATGGATTATCCGGCCCTGGTGGTGGAACTCAAATGGAATAAAACGGTGGATACAGCATTGAAACAGATTAAGGAAAAGAAATATCCAGAATCATTGATGCAGTACAGTGGAAACATTTTGCTGGTTGGCATCAATTATGACAAAAAGACGAAAGTTCATCAATGTGCAATAGAGATGATGGAATTCTAATCTTCGTACCATATGAACAATAAACAATCTAAATAATTGACACATTTCGGTATAATTACGTTCTATCGCAAAATTCCTGTTTCGTTTACAATATTGAAAAAGGATGAAAGAGATCCGGCTTCGCAAAGGAGAGAGAATATGGAAAATATTATTGAGATCAAGCATTTGAATAAGAGTTTTGGTGAGGTGAAAGCGGTTCGGGATCTGAGCTTTTGTGTGAAGGAGGGAGAGCTGTTTGCTTTCCTCGGCATTAACGGGGCGGGAAAATCGACGACGATCAACATTATGTGTGGTCAGCTTTCGAAAGACAGTGGGAAAATTGTGATCGACGGAAGTAATCTGGACCAGAATGTGGATGCAGTGAAGCGGGAGCTTGGCGTGGTGTTTCAGAATTCGGTTCTGGATAAGGCACTCAGTGTGCGGGAAAATCTGGAGAGCCGGGCGGCACTCTACGGGATCACCGGGGAGGCGTTCAAGGTGAGACTTAAAGAGCTGGCGCGTCTTCTGGATTTTGAAGATATTCTGAAGCGAACGGTGGGCAAATTGTCCGGTGGCCAGAGAAGGCGGATCGACATTGCGAGAGCGCTGCTCCACAGGCCGAAGATTCTGATTCTGGATGAGCCGACGACGGGACTGGACCCGCAGACGAGAAATACGCTCTGGAGTGTGATCAGTGATCTGAGAAAGAACGAGAATATGACTGTTTTCCTTACCACGCATTACATGGAAGAGGCGGCGGATGCGGACTATGTCATCATTCTTGACAGTGGAAAGATCGTGGCGAAGGGAACGCCGCTTGAGCTGAAGAATCTGTATATCGGAGATTTTATTACCATTTACGGAGCGAAGGAAGAAGAAATCCAAATGCTCGGCGCAAAGTATGAAGCGATCCGCGATGCTTACCGCGTATCGGTGCCGAATACGGCTGCGGCGAAGGCCTTTGATGTCGGTGCCTGTCACCGTAAAACAAATATAAACTGTAATAAACCTGTTGACAAGGAATGGTTAACAGGTTTAAAATAAGTCACACAATCCGTAAAATAGGATAAAAGCCGATAACAGAGGAAGATATGACTGTAAGTGAAAGAAGATATATACATTTGAATCCGGTTAGAGCAGGAATGATTAACAGGTTTAATATATGGCAAACAATCCGTAAAATAGAATATAAGCCGGTAATGGGCAAGATATTTGGTTTGAAAGGACCGAGTGTTTTTGGAAATTTGTAATCATAAGAGGGACATTCAGCTTTCATACCCTCCGGGAAACAGAAAGCAAAGGAGAAGAAAGGAAACTTGATATCTACGTTTCTTTGTGATAATATGAAATTGCGTTATTAGACAAGAAGTTACATAAATGTCTTTCAAAAAGGGAATAATGAAAAAAGAATTGAGATTTGTCCAGTAAAGCGTTTATCATGCATTTAATTTGGGGTTAAGTTTGAAAAACAGTAGAATTAATGAGCGGAATTGAGCGGATTGGTGTATAATGGTTGTGTATCGTTATTAAAGGAGACAGAGATGATAAGACTAAAGTGTTTTCACGGCACTTCGTATGAAAATGCTCAGTCGATTCCTAACGATCAACATTTCCGCAAAAGTGATAATGAACAGTTGAGAATGGGTGTAGGAGCATATTTCTTCTGCCAAGCAGGAGATGACCCTGAGTATGCAATTAGATGTGCTAGAGAATTAGAAAAGTTTCAAATGCTGGTGCCTGTCACCGTAAAAAAAGTATAAACTGTAATAAACCTGTTGACAAGGAATGGTTAACAGGTTTAATATAAGGCACACAATCCGTAAAATAGGATAAAAGCTTATAAAGGAGGAAGATATGACTGTAAGTGAAAGAATATTTAAAATAATAGATGAAGAAAACATGACTCAGAAAGAGTTTTCGGAGAAGACAGGAATACCTCAAAGCACGATTAGTGACTGGAGAAAGAAAAACACGAATCCGGCATCAGATAAAATTCTGATTATATGTGAAGTATTGAAAGTAACACCTTATGAGCTGCTTTCAGGTGTAAAAGAAGAAGGCAGTAGAAGCAGTGGACTGAGATGCCAGATAATTGCAGAAGGAACAGAAGAAAATATGGTTTTAGAACTTTACGACACATTGGATCGTGATAGAAAGAACCGACTTCTTGGATATCTTCAGGCGTTAAGTGAAAGAAGATAATAAAAGGGATAATAAGGTTTAATATAATTGGGCAATTGTAACGGATATAATACGTAAAATAGGAATTATACTAAAAGGAGAAAACGATGTCAAGAGAAAAGAGGATATGGTACCCAGGAGCTTCTTATCATGTAATGAGTCGAGGAATACGTCGATCCGCTATCTGTAAGGATCAATTTGATTATGAGCAGTTTTGTATGATTCTGAAATGCACAATGGAAAAAGTACCATTTAAGCTTCACAGTTTTTGTATGATGACAAACCATTTACACATGCAGATTACAACAATGACAACAGAAATCGGAATCATAATGAATCGTCTGTTAAGCAGTTATGCGAAAAATTTTAATTATCGGTATGGATATACAGGTCACGTATTTGAAAGCAGATATACGTCATGTCTTATTGAGGACCCAGTATATTTTTTAGAGGTAAGCAGATATATACATTTGAATCCGGTTAGAGCAGGAATGGTTCGTGGACTATTGGATTATCCGTACAGTAGTTATGAAGATTATGTGTTACAGAAACCGAATCCATTGCTGGAAAAAGAAAGAATATTAGGATACTTTTCAAAAAATCCGGAGGAACAATATAGAATGTTTGTCGAAGGAGCATTATCGCATGCAGAGCAGGAAATGTTAATTCAGAAAGATATTGGGGAGGATGAAAATTGGCTACCGTGGTAAAAAGTATGTCTGTTCAGGGGATTGAAGGATTCGAGATTGAAGTGGAAGCAACTACCATCAGGGGACAACAACAAATGATTTCTATTATAGGACTAGGAGATCAGGCAGTGAAAGAAGCGGGAGAGCGGATTCAGGCAGCTCTTGAATTTTGTGGTTATGAGATTCCGAAAGAAAAAGTTATAATTTCGCTGGCACCGGGCAATCGCCGAAAAAAAGGTTCACATTATGATTTGGCGATGACGATTGCTTTATTGCAACAAACAGAACAGATCTGTGTAAAGAAGATAGAATCATATGCAATGATAGGTGAATTATCGTTAAACGGCAGAATTCGTCCATGTAATGGAATTCTACCAATGGTAACGGAGGCGAAGAATTGTGGAATAAAATCAGTGATTGCCCCATATGAAAACTGGAAAGAAGCAGAAAGTGTTACAGACATTGAGGTTATTGGAATAAGAACACTTCGAGAGGCTGTGCAGTTTTTGGAAGGGAAGAAGATACCATTAAAGGAAGGAAATATGGAGTATGTACAACATGATGGAACTGTGCAGTGGGGAGTTGATTTTTCGGATGTAAAAGGTCAGAGTGAACTGATAGATGCAATTGTTCTTGGAGCAGCAGGAGGGCATAATGTGTTAATGATAGGTGAGCCGGGGTGTGGAAAAACAATGATTGCAGAACGGATATTATCCGGCAAATTTTATGCTTGTAGCTGCCATGAATCCATGTCCGTGCGGGTATTATCCAGGAAGCAGATGCAGATGTACAGATTATGAAATTCTTCATTATAGGGGGAAGATTTCCGGACCTATACTAGAGCGTATAGATATTCAGAAAAATGTAAAACATGTGGATTATTTTAGTTTATCAGAGGAAAAGAGTGAACAAACGTCAGCAGATCTTCGTGAAAAAGTAGAAAATGCACGTAGGATTCAACAGGAACGCTTTAAAGATGAAACATCGATAAATTGTAATGCACAAATGAATACTCCGATGATTCAAAAGTATTGTAAGTTGGATGAGGAAAGTACGAAAATTTTAAAATCTGAAAGCGAAAAATATGGTTATTAAACTGTATAAAGGGACTTGGCCCTTTGCGTTGGCATGTGCTGCTTGAAGAATATGATAATCCATATGAAATTTATCAAAATAGAATGTTTTTAATCCCTCAAGGAAAGGTTACAGGGCAGTGCATAGAGTTAATTAAAGCAAATGCAGGTGTTGCTATGGAGAAAGCGAATAGAATTTGGGACGATTGTAATAAAATGGGAATTCATATTGTTAAATACGAAGATCTGGAATTTTCAGATAATATCAGGAAAAATAAGGAATTCCCAATTCTGTTTTATTACAAAGGAAAAATAAAAGCAAACTGGACACACGGAGTTGGAATCATTGGTGCACGACGATGTAGTCACTTAGGAAAAGAATGTGCTATCGAAACAACAGTAGGGGCAGTAAACAAAAGATGTCCAGTGGTAAGTGGTATGGCGAAAGGAATCGATTCGTATGCACATACTGCTGCGATAAAAAATGGTGGATATACGATTGCTGTTCTTGGGTTTGGAATTGATCAGTGTTATCCGGAAGAACATAGGAAGCTTTAAGAAACAATAGCCGAAAAGGGACTTTTACTCTCAGAATATCCTCCAGGTACTCCACCAGAAAAGTTTCGGTTTCCAAAAAGAAATCGGATTATTGCAGGGGTGTCGGATATACTTTATGTAATTGAAACAGGAAAAAACAGTGGAAGTAAGACAACCGTAAAAGCAGCAGAGAAATATCAAAGGAATGCCGGTGCCTGTCACCGTAAAAAAATAAGATCGATAGTAAGGAACATCATTGCATCATTGAGAAATACGAGAAATAGATTGATAATCGCTCCTGTCTATGCTAACATATTTGTAATGTAATAATTTGGTTACAAATCATCGTCGGAACTCATTTCTTTCGAGTCGGTGATATTTCTATTATTAAGGGAAGCGCTGTAAAATGCCAGAAGTAAATGAATATGAAAAAGAATGCAAAGTGATCCGTGAAAGAAATGCCTGTTTACTTGAGGTTTTTGAGAATGATATGAGTACCGAGAGCAATTAAGAGTACTGCTGCAAGTATAAAAAAATTCTACAAGTGTATGCTGGATCATGGTGAAATCAGTAAGGAAGATTATCAATATTTGTGCTCAGTAATTGAGTCTGATATGGATATCTGGCAGGCGGATTGTGAGCAGTTTAATGATCCGGACGCAGAGAATCCGTTCGCGTTTTTCTAGATTTGAAATTAAAATACATAATGAGGAGATGATATTTTGAAAAAAACAACATTATTAATCATGGCCGCCGGTATCGGTTCTCGTTTCGGGGGAGGAATCAAACAATTGGAGCCTGTCGGATTGCATGATGAGATCATCATGGATTATTCCATTCATGACGCGATTGAAGCCGGATTTAACAAAATTATTTTTGTCATCCGCAAGGATATCGAAACTGATTTCCGCGAGCGGATTGGAAATCGGATTGAAGCTGTATGTGGGAAAAAGGGCGTTGAAGTAGCTTATGCGTTTCAGGATCTGAATGACATTCCGGGTGAAGTACCTTCGGGACGCACCAAGCCGTGGGGAACCGGACAGGCTGTTCTTGCGGCAAAGGACATGATCCATGAGCCATTTATGGTGATCAATGCAGACGATTATTATGGAAAAGAAGCGTATCGTCAGATGCATGACTGGCTGGTGGTGGAGCACGCAGAGAATGCCATTGCCATGGCGGGATTTATTTTGAAAAATACATTATCCGATAACGGCGGTGTGACGCGAGGTGTCTGCAAGGTGGAAGACGGTCATACCCATGTTGTCGATGTGGTGGAAACCGGCAATATTGTAAAAACGGTTGATGAAGCCGGAGCTGTCGGAGCATCGGCTGACGGTGTGAAGCTTGATCCGGAATCTTACGTTTCTATGAATATGTGGGGCTTCCCGGCAGAGGATGGATGCGCACCGGCATTCTTGACGGTTTTGGAAGAAGAGTTCCGGACTTTTTTTGAGAAGGATGTTCCGGCGAATCCTTTGAAAGCAGAATATTTACTTCCGACTCTGATCGGCGGGCTGCTCCGAGAAGGAAAGTACACAGTTAAGGTACTGGAAACCAAAGATAAATGGTTTGGTGTTACATACAAAGAAGATAAAGAAGCGGTTATGGAAAGCTTCAAGAAACTGATCAGCGACGGGCTGTATCAGGAAGAATTATATTCGGATTTATAGAATGATGGAAAGCAGGCAAAATGGGAATTTAGCCGTTTTTGCCTGCTTTTTTTATTTTGCCTGCTGTAATTTTGAGGGAAAACAATAGAGCGCTGGGTACGGTTCGTGGTCAATTTGCTGACCACGAACCCGTTTCCCCACGTTACTCAAACTGGAATCCTTGATACGGGTTATATTTATTTTTGGCAATTTAAATTATAATGGACGGAGCGAATTGTAGCATTGATAATGAGCAACAAAACACAGGTGCTTATACTGTAACAGACTATTTCTTGGACTGCATCGTAAAAGCCATTATAACTTTGGAAGTATAGTTTCTGCTAATATGTATTTTGCTATGATCCATCATAATAATCGTATTTTCTGTTATTGATTTGATTTTAGACAGAGCAACAATATAATTTTGGGAACATCGAATAAAACCGTAAGATGATAAGAGTTTTAACTCTTTTGTTAGTGTTCCGTATTTGGAAAAGGTGCCACATTCGGTATGAATCGTTAATTGATGTCCACTAACTGTAATATAGTTGATATCATAAATATGAATTATTGACACAGAGGTCTTTGTTCTGCAAACATATTTACAGTGCATTTTTGTGTATAGGTCAAGTGCATTATCCAGACCGGATAGCCCATATTCATTTACAAAAGAAGTGAGTTTCTCTTGAAGATGCAGGTCCAGTGAGAGGTTTTGGGTTTGGTGCATAGTAATCTCCATTCCGCCGCTTTGGCTGGCGACACAAGTTCTTGGTGAAAACAGTCAAATTGAATGACTCTATATTAATAACAATTTAAAATAAAAAACTTACGCATATTCTTAAAAAGATTATAAAAAAAATCTATAAGCGTAAATAACAGAATATGATGCAGACAATACTGAATGTGTTGTGTGGGATTTGTCGAAAAAAGAGAAAAAAGTTATAATAAAATAGACATTTTGGTTTTTTTTACGAAGGAAAAAGTATATAGTAATCTTGTATGGAGAAATACAAATAAGAATGAAGAAGATGTATATAATATGAAAACGCAGACAAAGGATAAAAAAGACATTTTTTTTAATAATAGGATGGATATGAAATTATTATACATGGTAATTCTTTTGACGGCATTTGGAATTCTTTTTCTGACAGAGTTTTACAGTTGGAAAATGGATAGCTTCTATTTTTCCCGCAGGCAAATATTTATGGCTATAATAGGAGTATTTATGGCCCTGGTGATTTCCAGAATGAATTATAGAACGTTTCTGAAGATGGATTATGTTGTTGTGCCAATGATGATTATTTGCATGGTTGTGTTTCCAACTACGATCAGAAGAACAGTAAATGAATTATGGTTTTCGATTGGAGAGATATTTTCAATTCAATACAGCGAGCTGATGGAACTGCTGGCTTGTATGGTTTTGGCAGATGCAGTCAGTGAAAAAAGAAGGAATATGTGCAGTACTCGATTTCTGGTTCGATATGGTGTTCTGATCGCTCTTCTTGCGCTTTTTGGAAGTGCAAGATCTGTTTTGATTATTTCATGCATTGCCGTGATTGTTCTCTTTATAAAGAAACCACAGTTTATTATTTGGTTCATAGCTGTGGTTTGGTTCGGTCTATTTGTGGTTTTGTTCATCAATCATAACTTGCCCTTGCGGGTTCAGGTATGGCAGGATCCGTTTGGAATGTATGACAGAGGCGGCGTCGAGATTGTACAGTCCATATATGCGATTGCCTCTGGTGGATTCTTCGGAGTGGGAATCGAAGATACAAAGCTGATGAATTGTACGAGGAATATGAACTATGCCTACATAACGTCTGGGATTTTTCGCAAGATTGGATGGATTGGAATCGCGGGATTTCTGGTTGTTTATGCGTATTTTTTCTGGAGAGCAATTCGGATTACAACACGGATGAATGAACGGAGGGGGTTCTATATGGCAGCGGTTATTACAATCAGATATATGGTTTTGTTTGGAATAAACCTTTTGGTTGCAGTGAATCTGCTTCCGCCAACGAATGTGAGAATGCCTTTTGTAAGCTATAGTGGGACTGGTTTGATATTTGATTTCTTTTTGCTTGGGATTTTGCTCAGTATTTCCCGGAAAAGTCCGCAGACGGTATGGAGGCAAGAGTCATGAAAAGTGGGGGCGTTATTCTTCTGGTTGGTACAGTTCTGGTTATCTTGTTGGCCAGAGTTATCTGGAAAGCCAGAAATGGTAAAGAAAAGAAGACGCGGGAGTATTATGCATTTAAGTGTGTTGCCCTGTTGTTCGCTTTGGCAACGGATGTAATTGCCGCGCTTGCGGCTCCGATGTCATTCTGGGACATTCTGGCGGGGTTGCTTCATTTGGATCATCAGACTTCCGATTATTTGACTTTGCTGACAAAAGTGTTGATTGTAATTGTGTTTGTACTGTGCTGGTGGTTTGTCAGCAACACCTATCGTTATTGGGTAGGACCTGTCAGCAGAAGGCAGTATAAGCATGATGTGGAGGACATGGATGATGCGGCGGGAATTCTGAGAGATGCATTGCTGGTTATATCCGGAATCGGCAAAAAGAATCTGGACCTGAAGGAATACCGCCCATACCCAGATATGGAAGAGCAGCCGGAGAATGATTTTACCAGGGAATTGGTGTGGCATATTGAATTTGCGAGAATGTACAGATTGATGTCCAACCAGGCGCATATTGATGAAAAGAATGACTGGCATCAGCAGGAGCATTGCTTTATTTCATCTTATATGGACAATCATAAGATTGCAATATACTGTACAGATTCCATACCAACGGAACAGCAGATCAAGGATTTCCTGGATTATATTTTCAATTTTAACGAAGAATACTTTCGTATTATAGTGGCCGTAAGAGACGGAGAAGAACGTAATTATAAGGAATGTACAGATGGGCAAGAGATAGAATATATTTTTAAAAAGAATGCGTTGGATCAGTTAGTGGATTTTTCAGATTATTATAGAGCAATAAAGATGCTTTATAATAATCCGTTGATGGGAAGTACGCAATTCAAAATAGAGGATGTATATGTGGAGCCGGACTGTGCACTTAAAGGAGAAAAGAAACGTCATAAATTGAATGACTATATTTGGAAATGGCTTGGTGAGGATGAGAATAGGCAGTTGGCGTTGCTGGGAGATTTTGGGCAAGGTAAGACCCTGTATTCGATATATCTTACTTATCAGATGATACAGCAGAAAGCAGAGCGGATTCCGATCCTCATTCCTTTGAGAAATAAGTCGCCACGTAATTCCAGTCAGGCAGAAATACTGTCCTATTTTGCCGTTCAATATGGAATCAATGTGGAAGCGCTTATGATTCTTAATGCAAATGGACGTCTATTGCTGATTTTTGATGGATTTGATGAGATGGATCTGGTGGGAAATGACGACATTCGAAAGCGTCATTTTAGGAGTTTGTGGTCTTTAACAGCTTGCGGAAGAAGCAAGATTCTGATAACGGGAAGACCGAATTATTTTGTGAGTCCGGAGGAAATGAGTGCAGCGCTTGAAATACAGAAGGATACGAAAGAACTTCCCTATTGTCAGGAATTATGGCTTCAGCCGTTTGATGAAGGACAGATTCTGTCTGCACTTCGCAATGCAAAGAAATCGGTGCGTGATGGAATAGAGTATGTCCTGAAAAATAGAATTTCAAAATCATTTCTTGATTTGATCAGCAGGCCATCACATTTGTTTTTGGTGAGTCTGATCTGGGATGAAAGAGAATTGGAAAAGAAATATAAGAATTTGTCCTCGGCAATTATTATCAATGAATTCCTCCAGAATTCATTTGAACGACAGGCGGCAAAAAGCGGAGCGGATTCCTATTCTTATCTTTCGCCGGTGGAAAGAGAATATTTTATGATTGGGATTGCCGTTAAGATGTATAAGATGGGAATGGTTGCAATCTCATACGAAGTTTTTCATGAGACTGTCTGGGAATTATTGGAGTTATTCCCGGATAAATTAAGTCAGGAAAATTCTGTGTATATGAATATACGGAATGGTAAATCCGTGAAAGAGTTTGCAAGTCAGGATAAGAATTCGGCATGGGCAATCATCAATGACGTTCGTACCTGTGGAATACTGGTAAATGATTATGTCAATAATGGTATGGCTTTCGCACATAAATCATTTTTTGATCTGTTGGTTGCAAAATATTATATGGGGAAGCATTTTCGGCATCATGATCAGTACATGGTCATTGCAGATGCGTTGTCTCGAGCCAATACCTATAATTTGAAAAACATAAAAGAAATTGTGACCAGAAAGCTTCTGGCAGAATTGTTGGCAGCCCATATCAATATGACAGTTGGAAATGATATGGATGCATGCAAAAGAATATTCAGCCAATGTCAGAAAACGATTATGAATTTTCCAATCCGATATTCTCCGAGGGCATTACTGCGGATGTGCCTTGAAAAGGAAGGAAAGTCTGTGCTCGCATCGGGATATCGGAATCGAAGTAAAAGTGAGACCAGAAGATTTTTATTTCTGATGATACCGATTCCGATGTTGATACTGATTTATCTGGTGAGAAGTGCATACTTTGTTGTACATTATGGAGAGCGTGCCGCCGTGTATTTCAGCAACATGGAGTCGCAGAGAAGGTTCTATGAAGTCGGTAACGTGCCGGAAATGAATCAACTGCTGATTGCGGGAATTATGACGGGGGTGATTTTGGTGATGCTTTTCAGTATTGTCAGAGGGATTGTCACTGAATATATGAAAAGCAGAGCAGATCTGGTACTTCTTACATGGTATTATGCATGTCAGGAAAACGAAATACCTAATCAGTTGATTAAAAGTAATTTTTCAGAGAAGGAATGGAGATTTTTCCGTATATTCATAGAGGGGCGCGATTTAAACGAGTTGTAAGACGCAGAAGAATGGAAAGGACAAATGATTAAGTGAATATTTCTATTTTAATAGACGATTTTTTAAAACAAAATATTCAGTCTGAGGCTGAAGTGAGAAGCAAACTGATTGTTCCCTTATTGGAACTTTTAGAATATCCGAAGGATTTTAGAGCGGAAGAGTTTCCGGTATATGGATACGAAGGAAGTAAAGCATTAAAGACAAAAGCTGCTGATTTTTTACAATTTACATCCAATGAATTTGATGAACATAGAGGAAAATCTGATTCGGAAGTAGAATGGGTGTATAAACACAGTTTGCTTGTTTTTGAAGCCAAAAAGCCTAAAGAAAAAATATTGGTAAAAGGACAGCCGGTATTTTATTCCGCGTGGACAAAATCAGTTGCTTATATGATTTCAAATGGAACTGACATAGAAGGTTATGTGGTCAATGCAAATTATTCAGATACTTGTGTGTTCTCGTGTAAAGTTAAAGAGATTCCTGAAAAATGGGAAGAATTAAATCTTTTAAATTATAACCGGGTTTTAGAGTTGAAGAAATCTGCTGATGTAAAGGGAAAATGGACGAATCGAGATATTTATGAAAATTATAAAAATGCGATGCGGGTACGTTGTACGGAGGAGTTATGCACATGTGTGGATCGAAGTTTAAAGGAATTCACATATGATTTAAATATTATTAAGAATGGTGAAAGCAAAGGTTATGATGACATATTAGATAATACCTGTAAAATAATCACATCTGAACCCGGAGGTGGCAAGTCCTATCTGATGTGGATGTTGATGCGGGACTATCTGTCAAAATACAATGAGGATGAGGAGAAAATACCAGTCATTTTAGAAGGAAGATATTATGGCAAAGTATTCCATTCCATCGTAGATGGGATTTATGAAGAATTTAAGATGGTTTTACCTTATGTAACAAAAGAATTGATCGAAAAACGTTTGCGGGAAGGCGGTTTTATCATTTTGTTTGATGCATTGGACGAGGTAGAGCATGACTATGATGTTTTGGTGTATAATTTGCATCAGCTGAGACGTAATACGGATAATATAATAATTGTTACATCAAGAATGCAGAATTATAAAGGTGATTTTTGTACGGAGTTTGTGCACTATTCACTGGAACCATTAGATGATGATAGAGTGACTGAGTTGTTAAAACAATATTCTCATGGAGAGATGCAAGTCCAAATTCATCAAATACCAAAACAATTGATAGAGGTTATAAGAACGCCATTGTTTTTAAAAATGTTTGTTTCTATATCAAAGAAAGATAATCAATACAAAATTCCGTCTAATCATGCGGCATTATTTCAAGAGTATATTACTGAAAAAATGAAGGCACTTTCATGTTCGCTGTATGATGAAAATGTTATGAAATCTGTATTAGGCGAATATGCAATGTATAGTTATGAAAATGGTGATAGTACAGAACAATTTTTTGAGATTTTGGATAATGCCTGTGTTGGTTTAAATAAAACAAACATGTATGAAAAAATATGGAAAACAGGGTTGATGGCTGATGGTTTACAAGGAATAAAATTCTGCCATAAAGCACTTGAGGAATTTTTTATTGCCGTGGAATTGTCTACATGGAGTAAGGTGCAACTGATTTCCTGGCTGGATAGCAATGTATTAAAGGAAAGATATAATGAGGTTATTTGTTATTTGACGGGTATTATTTCGAATCAGCAGAAGCAGAATTATGTGTTGGATTACCTGGAAACTCATCATTTGCAGTTGTTTATAAAGGCGCTTGAGTCCAGAAGAAATTTTGATATTATTGAAATAGATTTGGACTCCGAATATGCCCAGAGCTATTATGCACAGATTTTGAAAACATACGATACCATAGTCCAAACGTATTTTTATAAAATACGTCATGTGTTTGACGGATATAATATACAAGGAGCTGGGAAAGTTTGTATTCGTGGAGATATGAGCTTTGCTCAAAAATCTATTTCCATGATAATTTACAATGGAACACCGGAGGCAAAAAACCTGGATGTTACGGTATCAGCAGAAAATGGCATGCATATGGTAACAGCAGATGGGGCAACGATACCAATAAATTCATCTGTATTTTCAATAGGAGTCCTGCATGAACGATATTATAATTTAGAGCTCTTGTCCTATGGATTTGATTCTTCAAGAGAAATTGCAGTTGATATTATTAAAAATCAAATCAAAGTAGCGTTAGATCAAAAAAGCGTATTTGATATTGATATAGATGTATTGTTGGTAGAGCGAACAGAAAAAGAGTTAAAAAAATTGCGAAATGAGAGAGAAATCAGAAAAGACATACGAGATTTGAGCTTATACGTTGACGATATAAGCAGTGTTATCAGTAAAGTAACTGAATCAGGGATTTTTAACCAGGACGTAGATAGGATTATAACTTTTTGCAAAGTATTAAAACTCAGGATGAATAACGCAGAGAATTTCTTAGATGTTAAGGCTGATTTAACTTTGGAACCGGGGAGACATTCCTATTGGTTTGATGAATTATATTCAGATGAGCAGTTAGTAAGGAAAATTGAAAGAATACTTACCCTGTCAAATGAAGCAGTACAAACGATAACGACGGACATCATTCCGGTGTTATCAACAGTAAGACCAGTAACCAGACTGATAGGTGTTGTTCATCGAAAAGGAAAATTTTCCGGAGTTAGTTATATAAGGGTAGAGGTTCGTAAGGATGAAGACACTGCTCCAATTATTGAGTTTCGAGAAGATGATATTCAAACATATCCTAATTTAGATTCATATTATGTTGATAAATTAAAACAAATTGGTAAGAGTGAAAATAGTGTTTTGGGATCAAATTCATCTGTTTTACACCTGTATTTTGGAGATGATGTATTCCATGATCTGATTTATGGAGAGATAAAAGAGGCATTTGTAAGCTTGTTAGGTAAATTATAACTATTAGAAACATAATTGGGTGAAAATAAGTTGCTTTTGCATTAAATTAGTAATAGAATGATAGAAAGTAGGCAAAATGGAATTTTAGCGGAGTTGAGCGCTTGTATGATGGCTATCTACTTTCTGATCTGCATATTTACAATCCGAGAGCTGTTGTAGGTGGGGACGGGTTTGTGGTCACTCTAGTGATCACAAACCGTCCTCCAGTTATTTAAATTGGAATCCTTTTTCACGAAGTGCCGGAATCAGAAGTTCCAGCGCTTTTACAGTCTCAGCATTATCATCATGAAAGATGATAATATCTCCATCTTGAACAGAACACATGACTGTGTCAAAGATATCCTGTGCGTTTGGTGATTTCCAGTCCCTGCTGTCGAGTGTCCAGAGCATCATCGGAATGCTGACGATTTTCTCGGTATCTTCTGTATATCTGCCATAAGGAGGCCGGAAATAGTTGGCCGAATAATCCGGCAGGATTTCCTGAATTTTCTTTTCTGTCAGCCGGAATTCGCGTTGAATTTCTTTACAGCTTAATGTGGTTAGATCAGGGTGGGAGAAGCTGTGCAGCTGGATTTCGTGGCCGCATGCATCCATTTCCCGGATGAGCTGCTCATTTTTCTCGACTTTTTCCCCGACCACGAAGAAGGTTGCAGGTACCTGATATTGATACAGGATATCCAGAACCTGTGGTGTATAGGTGGCGTTTGGACCGTCATCGAAGGTCAGCGTGATGGTAGGGCTGCAGGGATTATGCTCTACTTGGATTGGCTTACGCCTCTGTCGACTGCTGCCGAATAGGATTAGTGCACATGCCAGGCACAGGATAAACATTAGTATTAGGAGACAAAATAGCAGGTTTCGTTGTTTGGCGTTTTGCTGTTTCCGGATTCCTCGTTTTATTTTTCCCCGTTTCATCGCCATGCCTCCTTTTTAGGCAGTAGTTTGCTGAAGTATCCCTGCAGGGACGCGGTGCTCTGGATAAGCTGGAACAAGAATAAGAATCCGATGAAGCCGGACAAGCTGTTCCGGAATGGAATTTCAAGTTTTTTCTGGTACAGGTACATGCTCAGGTAGAGCAGGAGGCAGACTCCGACGGTAACTAAGGTGAGGCATCCTACGAAATAATAATATCCGAGGCATGCAAGCAGGATCCCCGGTATGAGTCCGAACAGGAAAGCGAGGTCGAGGTAGATCACGCAGACGTTCATGGATACGAAATAGCGGGAATAGCCGGTTCCCTGCCGCCAGGGAGGTACTTCGGATAAGCCTTCCAGCATCCCGATGGCCCAGCGCTTTCGCTGATTGTAAAGGCCGCGCAGGGTCTCCGGGACCCGGGCGTATCCGACTGCAGTCGGTTCGTAGGTGGAATAAAGTCCCTTCTGGAGAAGATGATAGGTCAGGACAATATCTTCGCCCATCACCGGTTTCCATCCGCCCGCGTCCCGGACGGCGTCGGTGCGGTAGGCACTGAACGCGCCCTGGGCTACCAGTGTGGAGCGGTAGCTTCCCTGAAAACGCTTCACTGCTGCGATGCTCAGCAGATACTCATAATTCTGCATGCGTGCGATCAGAGAGGATTTCGCATTCTGAACGAACAGATTGCCGGCGACGCAAGCGCTTCGTTGGGAAATGATGTGGTTCATGATCTTCTGTACTGCGTGCTTTTCCAGACAGGTATCCGCATCGACGGTGAGGAAAAACGGGGTGCAGACCAGCTTAAGGCCGTGGTTTAGCGCGAAAGCCTTGCCTTTTTGGTGGCAGTATACATACTCCAGGGAGCGATTCTGCTTTGGTTTATCCTGTGTGGGTTGCTTTTGATCGGAATAATCCTGACAGAGTCGCTTCTGCATCTCGCCTACAATCTCTTTTGTACGGTCATCGGAGACATTGTCAATTACGATAAGCCGGATATGACCGGCATATTGCTGGTTGAAAATCGCCTGGATGGAGCGCACAATCGATTTTTCTTCATTGTGGGCACACATCAGAATCGTGATATCTTCCTGTACATCCGGATATTTGTGGACTTTTAATTGCATCATGTTTGAGAAAAACATAGTACTCATCATAAAACCGGGGAGAAGAGCAATGCCGATGATGACCCACCAGACATAGAATGACGGGAGAAAATACGAGATTTCTTCTGCCCAGTAAACGGCAAAATATGATGAAATGGCAAGCCATATACCGCCAAGACTGATAGAAAGAATGAATTTCGATTTCAAAATATCACCTTTTTTTGTTTAGTATATGAATCGACAAAATAAGTGGTGAATCTTCGTAATATATGAACAATAAACAATCTAAAAAATTGACACATTTCGGTATAATTAAGCTCTATCGCAAAATACCCATTTCGTTTACAATATAGAAAAAGGATGAAAGAGATCTGGCTTCGTAAAGGAGAGAGAATATGGAAAATATAATTGAGATCAAGCATTTGAATAAAAGTTTTGGTGAGGTGAAAGCGGTTCGGGATCTGAGCTTTTGCGTGAAGGAAGGGGAGCTGTTTGCTTTCCTCGGCATTAACGGGGCAGGAAAATCGACGACGATCAACATTATGTGTGGTCAGCTTTCGAAAGACAGTGGGAAAATTGTGATCGACGGAAGTGATCTGGATCAGAATGTGGATGCAGTGAAGCGGGAGCTTGGAGTGGTGTTCCAGAATTCGGTTCTGGATAAAGCGCTCAGTGTGCGGGAGAATCTGGAGAGCCGGGCGGCACTCTACGGGATAACCGGTGAGGCATTCAAGGTGAGACTTAAAGAGCTGGCGCACCTTCTGGATTTTGAAGATATTCTGAAGCGGACGGTGGGTAAATTGTCCGGTGGCCAGAGAAGGCGGATCGACATTGCGAGAGCGCTGCTCCACAGGCCGAAGATCCTGATTTTGGATGAGCCGACGACGGGACTGGATCCGCAGACGAGAAATACGCTCTGGAGCGTTATCAGTGATTTGAGAAAGAATGAGAATATGACTGTTTTCCTTACCACGCATTACATGGAAGAGGCGGCGGATGCGGACTATGTCATCATTCTTGACAGTGGACAGATCGTGGCGAAGGGAACGCCGCTGGAACTTAAGAATCTGTATACCGGAGATTTTATTACCATTTACGGAGCGAAGGAAGAAGAAATCCAAATGCTCGGCGCAAAATATGAGGCGATCCGGGATGCGTACCGCATATCGGTGCCGAATACGGCTGCAGCGACACAGCTGATCCTACGCTATCCGGAGATTTTCAAAGATTATGAAATTACGAAAGGGAAAATGGATGATGTGTTCCTTACCGTGACCGGAAAGAAACTGACGGGAGGTGTGTAAGATGCGGGAATTATGTGCACTTGTAAAACGGGATACAAAATTATTTTTTAAAGATAAAGGAATGTTCTTTACTTCGCTGATCACACCGATGATTCTGCTGGTATTGTATGCATCATTTTTGAGCAGCGTGTATGAGGATACCTTCCGCTCGTCGCTGGAGGCGGCAGGGGCATCCGTATCTGATAAATTAATCGGCGGCTGTGTAGGTGGAGAGCTGGCTTCATCGCTTCTTGCGGTTTGCTGTGTGACCGTGGCTTTCTGTTCCAATATGCTGATGGTGCAGGATAAAGTGAGCGGTGCGAGAAGGGATCTTACGATCTCACCGGTTAAAAGCAGTACGCTGGCACTGGGATACTATATTTCCACACTGATTTCCACGCTTCTGGTGTGTTATGCGGCAACTGCGGTCTGCCTTCTTTATGTCAGCAAAGTGGGATGGTATCTGACCATGAAGGATGTGCTGCTCCTTTGGCTGGATGTATTTCTTCTGGTGATGTTCGGGACTGCGCTTTCCAGTATAATCAATCATTTTCTTACCAGTCAGGGACAGATTTCCGCTGTGGGTACGATCGTCAGTGCAGGATACGGATTCCTGTGCGGCGCCTATATGCCGATTTCCCAGTTCTCGGACGGACTGCAGAAAGTGATTTCCTTCCTTCCGGGGACCTACGGAACCTCCCTTCTGCGAAACCACGCGCTCAGGGGCGTATTTGAAGAGATGAGCAATCAGAATTTCCCGTCCGAAGTGGTCGATGCGATCAAAGACGCGGTTGATTGCAACCTATATTTCTTCGGCACACAGGTCAGCGAGTCGATGATGTACCTGATCCTTATTGGAACGGTACTTTTGCTTCTGGTGATCTATGTGCTGCTGAATATGCTGCACGGAACAAAGGAGAAATAGAAGGATTTCCAAAATGAGGAGGGGCTTCCGAAGGATAAGGTAAAAGAAATAAAAAACTGGAATTGATGCCTGCTATATGGTAAAATTTAAAAAATGTCTTGAGCATATATGTGCTTGAGTAAGGAGCTGGCTGAAATGAAAGAACATAAATTATATCGTAAGATCCGGAGCAGGACTGTGCTTGTATTTTTCGTTTGTTTGATCGGTATAGGCGGTGCCGCCTATCATATCTGTCAGTTGAGTGCACAGACACAGAAAGAACAGGCGCGCTATACGGCGCGGGCAGCATCCAGAAGAATAGAAGCGCAGATCAATAAATACCTTGTGGTGGCGGATATTTTGAAGAAACTGGTGGAAGACGGTTATGAGATTGGGCCCGATGAATTTCAGAATATGTCGAAATTCATGATGGACGATGGGGGCGTCATTGAAGGAATTGAATATGCGCCGGACGGAATTGTGGAGGAAGTATATCCGGAAGAGACGAACAGAGCAGCGATTGGGCTGAATTTCTTTGAAAATCCGGAAAGAAAAGAAGAGGCCGGTCTCGCGAAGAGTAGCGGTCAGTATACGATTGCAGGGCCTTTTGAACTGGCGCAGGGCGGAACAGGTGCCCTCATTCTTGATCCGATTTATCTGGATCGCGAGAACAGGGATGAGAGCTTCTGGGGATTTTCCGTATTGGTTCTGAACTGGAATACCTTCCTGGAAGAAGTGGGACTGGACAAGATGGAAAGTTCCGGCTATCATTATCGGATCTGGCACACCAGCCCGAATACCGGTGAGAAAGTGATCATAGCAAAATGTGAAGATATGGAAATGGATCAGGCGATTCAGGTGATCTGTACGGTGCCGAATGATACCTGGTATTTTGAAATCCAGGTCGGAGAAGGATGGATTACTTCGGGACAGAAATTCCTTGCCGGTTTATGTACAATCATCATTTCGATCATCATTGCTTTCGGTTATTGGCAGTATGCATTTGTACAATATCAGAAAAAGATCCATAATGAGGAACTGGAAAAGGCGGCGAAGAAGGCAAGGTCCGCGAATGAGGCGAAGACCCGTTTCCTGTTCAATATGAGCCATGATATCCGGACGCCGATGAATGCGATACTCGGATTTACGGAGATTGCCGAGAAAAATGTGGACAATCCGGACATCGTGAAGGACAGTCTCGGAAAAGTGAAGGTGGCGGGGAAAGAACTGCTGGATCTGATCAACGAAGTGCTGAACATTTCCAGAATTGAAAGCGGTACGCTGAAGCCGGTGATGGAACAGGCGGATCTGGGTGATCTGGGACGAACCATGGGGCTTCTCTTTGAACAGTCCATGGCAGATAAGGGGATCCGGTTAGATATTGAGAACGATCTTCGTGACTGTAAGGTGGTCTGTGATATGAAGCACATGCGTGAGATTTGTGTGAATCTGCTCGCAAACGCGCAGAAATTTACTCCGGAAGGCGGTCATGTCCTTTTTTCTGTTTCGCAGAAAGAGCGCGTCGAAGAGAAATCTTCCGTGTATGAGATCCGTATCTGTGACAACGGGATCGGAATGAGCGAGAAATTCCAGAGAAAACAGTTCGAACTCTTTGAGCGGGAAGAAGGGGAGGAGGTCGCCGGAATCGAAGGCACCGGACTCGGACTCCCGATTGTGAAGCGGCTTGTAGATATGCTGGATGGTGAAATTACATGCCACAGCAAAAAAGGGGAAGGAACGAGTTATACGCTCCGTTTTGTTCTGGAAGAGGCAGAAAAGGAAGATACCTGTACACAGGATTCTGGCATCGAAACGGACCGCGCTTCTGCCGAATTTGAAGGCATACATGCGCTGCTCGTGGAAGATAATGAACTGAACCGGGAGATCGCGCTCTATATGCTGCAGGAAATGAAATTCCGCACGGATACGGCCGAGAACGGTGCCCGCGCGGTGGAGAAGGTGAAAGCCTCTTTGGAGGATCCGTATGATATCATTTTCATGGATGTCCAGATGCCGGTGATGAACGGGTATGAGGCGACCAGAGCGATTCGGAATCTGGAGAATCATTCTCTTGCAGAAGTACCGGTCGTTGCCATGACTGCCAATGCATTTGAAGAAGATAAGAGGAACGCCGCAGCTGCCGGGATGAACGGACACATTGCGAAACCGGTGGAGATTCAGAAGCTGGTGGAAGCGGTAAGGCAGGTATTGCAGTAGAAAATTTAGTTATCAAACAACATTTATTATACAGATAACAATTATACATACAACAGGGAGGAACTTATTATGCCAGTATTTGACTTTAAGAATTCGCCGGAAAAGGCACAAATTTCCGAGTGTACCTATACGATCTTTCGCACGAACGTGTCTGAGACATCACCGGAAAATCCAATTCTGATCCTGGATAATTCGAAAGGAGCGTTGAAGCACCACACGTGCGGAATGTTCATCAATCCGGTCAAGCGCACCGCCTTCGAAGTGAAGGAAGAAAATCAGACGGTCCAGGCGGATATCCTGAAGATCGATGCGCGTTTTGTCAGCCTGATCAAATGGCTCGGTGAAAATCATATCAGTGTCCGGCTCTCCGGTGCCGATACGGCGGAAGGATATGCGGTGTATAAGATCCGGGAAATCGCGTTCGGAGGAGGAAGCAAACTGTCTGCAGAGGACGGATTTCTTCAGTTTATGATCGAACGGCTTCAGGCCAGCAACGTGCCGTCCGAGGAACTGGAGGATGAAGATCAGGAGGAAGAGGGAGACAGCATGAAACTGACCAGTCTCCAGAGTATTACGGATTTTATGAACTGTGCGGGGAGAACGCTTCCGGATAACATCCGTCTCTGGGCAAGAAGAAATCTGGCGGTCGCTCGGTCAAATGAAGTTTCTCAGGAGGAACGCCGCCATGCGCAGAGAGCACTTTCAATCATGATGAACGTGCAGTGGAAGAGCAATTATTTTGAAGCCATCGATGTGGAGGAAGCGCGCAGGATCCTGGACGAAGAACTGTACGGAATGGAGCGCGTAAAACAGAGAATCATTGAGACCATCATTCAGATCAACCGGACACACACTCTGCCGGCGTACGGACTTCTGCTGATCGGACCGGCCGGAACCGGAAAGTCCCAGATCGCCTATGCGGTTGCAAGGATTTTAAAACTTCCGTGGACGACTCTGGATATGAGTTCCATCAATGACCCGGAGCAGCTCACCGGAAGTTCCCGGATCTATGCCAATGCAAAACCGGGAATTATTATGGAAGCCTTCGCCATGGCAGGGGAGTCGAATCTGGTATTTATCATCAATGAGTTGGACAAAGCGGCTTCCGGCAAAGGGAACGGGAATCCGGCAGATGTGCTCTTGACGCTTCTTGACAATCTGGGATTTACGGACAATTATATTGAATGTATGATTCCGACGGTCGGCGTATATCCGATTGCAACAGCCAATGATAGGGATCAGATCAGTGCGCCTTTGATGTCCAGATTTGCGGTGATCGAGATCCCGGACTATACACCGGAAGAGAAGAAGATCATTTTCTCAAGATTTGCACTGCCGAAAGTGATGAAGCGGATCGGCATGTATGACAACGAATGCGTACTGACACCGGAAGGACTGGATGCGGTGATGGATATTTACAAGAATACCAGCGGAATCCGTGATCTGGAGCAGGCGGCGGAACATCTGGCAGCCAATGCGCTCTATCAGATCGAGGTAAATCATGTGGATTCTGTGACCTTTGACGAGAAGATGGTTCGGGAACTGCTCCCGTAGCCTCCATAGAAAGAAGAGGGGGAATCCGAATATTGGAGTTGCCGCCTTGTAAAGAGTAAATGCCGGATGTTGGAACAGTTACACAGGAAAGAGGAAGAACAGTGACAGAAATATATACAGTGGCTGAAGCGCAGACAGACGCAGAGAAAGAACAGGAGAAGGCGGCTAAGAAGAAACTGCTCCGGGAAATGCAGAAAAAAGAGGAAGTATCAGAGCTTCCCGATCAGCCGGAGACCATCGATATGAAGGACGGGATCTATACGATCGAGGTGGAACTGGAGGGCGGAACGGGAAAAGCGGGTATCACTTCCCCTGCTGAAATGACGGTAAAAGATGGAACAGCCTGTGCCAGAATCCAGTGGAGCAGCAGGTATTATGATTATATGATCGTGAACGATGAGAAATATCTTCCGGTCAACGAAGAAGGTAATTCGGTATTTGAGATTCCGGTTTATGTGTACGACAGGAAGATGGAGGTCATCGCGGACACGACGGCGATGAGCGTACCGCATGAGATTACATATGCGTTAACATTTAAAAAAGAAACAATAGAGAAAGCGGAAAATACATCTCCTTTTTCTGGTATTGTTGTGGCTGCGGCGGCAATTGCTGCCGCTGTATTTTTTGTTGTACGCAAAAAAAGACGGTGCTGATAAGAATCATTTGTCTAAATTTGTTGACTTATCGGGAGACTTTTAGTATTATTTATACTTGGAAACAAAATGGTGCCGATTACTGACATGTATAGACAATAAAAGCCACAAATCGAGAGAGATGACAGGAAGAGGAGTTTGAGTTATGAATGAATTGAGACAGGAAGAAGTACAAAGGACGAATGTAAGGGTGATCAACCCACAGAAGGTTCAGGATGATGATGAGATGGAGATTGATCTTCTGGAGCTTTTTCAGGTGCTTTTGCAGAAGGCATGGGTGATCATTCTTTGCATGGTGATTGGTGCAGGACTTGCTTTCGGTGGAACGAAGGTGCTTCTGACACCAATGTATTCCGCATCTTCTCAGATCTATATTTTGACAAAGACGACAAGCGTGACTTCCCTTGCCGATATCCAGATGGGGGCACAGCTTACAGTAGACTTTGAAGTGCTGGCGAAGAGCCGTCCGGTGGTTGAGGAAGTCATTGATGAACTGAATCTGGATTATACATATGAAGAACTGGTAAGTACGATCACGACCCAGAATCCGTCTGATACACGTATTCTCAAGATGACCGTGGAGAATGAAGATCCGACTCTTGCCAAAGAGATCGCGAATGCCATGGCAGAAGTGACCGCAGAGCGTGTGGCATATATTATGGCTACTGATAAGCCGAAGATCGTGGAAGAAGCCGTAACACCGGTGAAACCGTCCAGCCCGAGTACGATGAAGAATACGGCACTTGGCGGAATTATGGGAGCAGTTCTGGCTATGGGCATTATTGTGGTTATTTACCTGTTAAATGACACGATTCAGACAGAAGAGGATGTCAGAAAATATCTGGATCTTCATACACTGGCAGCTCTTCCGTTGGAAAAGAGGCGTTAATTATTGAAAGAAAAGGGAAGAAAGATTTTGATTATTCTGCTTCTTGCGGTTGCGGTTGGATGTGCGGGATATCTGATCTGGCATTATATTTCCGCTTCAAAAACGGAAGAATCATACGAAGAAGCGAGAAAAGAAGCGGAGATTGAGATACCGGAGACAGAACCGGATCAGGAGGGAGAAGCGGTGCAGGTGCCGATCGATTTTGAGGTGCTTCAGAAGACGAATCCGGATGTTTATGCATGGATTCGGATTGACGGAACGAAGATTGATTATCCGATCGTACAGAAGAATGACGACGATAATTATTATCTGAACCATACCTGGGAAGGGAAAAGTGCTGCGGAAGGCGCGATCTTTACACAGGCCTGCAACAGCAAGAGCTTTCTGGATTTTAATACTCTGATCTACGGGCATCAGATGGGCGAGGGTGTTGAGACCATGTTCCATCAGCTTGGAAGTTATCTGGATGCAGATTTTATGAAGGATCACCGTGAGATCGTCATCTACACGCCGGATCATATCCGCACCTATAAGGTGTTCGCGGCTGTTGTATATGATGACAAGCATATTATGCAGTATTATAATTTTGTTATGAACAGTGAACGTCAGGCATTTCTGGACTCGATCTATAATTCCAGAGATATGAGAAATCAGTATTGTGATGATGTAGAGGTATCGATCGAGGACCGGATCATTACGCTGAGCACCTGTATTTCGGCAGAATCGGATCACAGATTATTGGTGGAGGCAGTTTTGACAGATGAAAAATAAAAACATAATCATAATCGTCCTTGCGGTCATCTGCTGTTTGTTACTAGGAGCGGTCGGTTATACGATGCTGAATGACAAAAAGCAGGAGGAGAAAGCAACGTCCGAATCCGATTCAGACCACAGGACATCACAGTCGGGTACGATCGTTGTGGATGGTGTTGAGTATCGTCCGAACACGAATCTCCAGACGGTGCTGTTTATGGGGATTGACAGGCAGGAAAAGGTCAAAGACGGAGAAAACCGTCCGGGTGAGAACGGACAGAGTGACAGTCTGAACCTTCTTGTCGCAGACCGGGAAACCGGGAAAGCGCAGATCCTGCAGATATCGAGAGATTCCATGGTCGAGATCGATATTTATTCTGCTTCGGGAGAGAAGATGATGTCCGAGCAGGGACAGATTGCGCTGCAGTATGCGTATGGTGACGGGGAAGAGCTCAGCTGCCGTCTGACAGCGGAAAAAGTGTCAGAGCTTCTGTACGGAGTTGATATTCAGTCCTATCTTTCTCTTACGCTGGAGGGGATGATCCGGACCGCGGATGCCATCGGCGGTGTCACGGTCACGATTCCGGAGGACTATACGGATATTGATCCGGCTTTTGTTAAAGGTGAGACGGTGACTATGAACGGCGATCTTGTCGAGAAATATGTCCGTACCAGAGACATAGATGTACTTGAGAGTAATGTAGATCGTATGAAGAGACAGCAGCAGTTCATGAGTGCGCTGATTGAGAAACTTCAGGGAATGCAGGGAAGCACCCAGTATATGAGTCTGTACCAGCAGATGGAACCGTATATGGTGACCAATATGACTGCAGACGAGATGAAAGCCTTGTCTGAATATGAGATTGATTCCGACACGCTGGAAGTACCGGGGGAGATCATTTATAAGGACGGACATGCCCAGTTTATTGTTGACAACAAAAGTTTACAAGAAATTGTGTTAAAAACATTTTACAAAAGCAACTAAATGTGTTATAGTATCATTTGATAAGGATACAATTCTAAATAGTATTACAAAATTTATTATGAGGAGGACGAATAGTCATGAGATCAAAAGTTTTAAAGACGATTGGACTTGTAGCGGCTATGGTAGCATGCGTAGGAATGACCGTATTCGCAGCACCGAGCCCGTCAGCAAGCACAATTGTAACAAGTGCAAAATCCGACAAGGCTGAAGTAACCATTTCCGAACTTTCTGATGAAGATCAGGCTGCTGTGGCAGAGATCAAGACAGAAGAAGGTCTGAAAGCTGTTCTCGGTGATGATTTCAATGAGAACATGACAGTTGCTGCTGTTGTTAATGTTTCTGTACCGGAAGGAACAGAATTCCCGATCGACATCACATTCAATGTTAAGGGTGTAACAGCTTCCAGCAAGGGTGTAATTCTTCATTACAACGGTTCAGCATGGGAAAAGATCCCGACCACATTTGGTGAAGGAACCATGACAGGTACATTTACATCATTATCTCCGGTAGCTTTCGTTATTGACAAGACAACATTAGCATCCGGAACAGCTACTTCTCCGAAGACAAGCGCATCTGCAGTTTCTGCAGTAGCAGTTCTTGGTCTTGCAGCTTTAATAGGTGTATGTGGACTGAAGAAAAAAGAAAACTAATTAGGTTTTTGGTACATGATTAGAAGAAAAACTCTTCTTAGCGGCGGGATCATCTGACCGCGGGAAGAGTTTTCTTCTTGTAGGAGTATAAAAATGAATTTGATTGACATTCATTGTCATATTCTGCCTAAAGTTGATGACGGTCCGGATTCCGTTGAAGAATCCCTGAAGATTCTGAAAGATATGAGAAGACAGGGAATAAAGCATGTTATCGTTACGCCGCACTATCGTCCGGAGATGTTTGAACCATCAATGAAAAGGGTAATTTATTCGTATCGCCATTTGCGTGATATCGCATATGATATGGGTGTGTCTATGAGCCTTGGCTGTGAATACTATCGGAATGAACAGATCATAGAGCATATGGATAACAGAAAAAGACCTGCTATGGCCGGAAGCAGATATGTACTCATCGAGTTCTCGATGAATGATCTGTTCCCGACGATACGCAATTATGTGTACGAGCTGATCACTCATGGATATCAGCCGATCATCGCACATGTGGAGCGGTATTTCTGTTGTCAGAAAATGGAAAAGATTCAGGAACTGAAGAACATGGGAGCATTGGTTCAGGTGAATGCGGGATCAGTTCTTGGTGAAGAAGGATGGAAACTTAGGAAATTCTGTCTGGATCTGATGAAGAAGGATCTGGTTGATTTTGTTGCGTCGGATACGCATAATACGAGCGACCGGAAGCTGAATTTGAAGAAATGTGCTTCTTTTGTTACGAAAAAAATGGGAAAACAATATGCAGAAAGGATATTTTTCAATAATCCGTTAAATATATTGAAGAACAGGTGATCAGATGAAAAGAGTGAATATAACGCTTGAACAGAAAAGTTATTCAAATCGGGAAGAAATCAGGGCACTCCGTACGAATCTTCAGTTCTGCGGAGATGACAAACAGGTCATCCTCATGACCAGCTGTCTTCCGGGAGAAGGAAAAACATCGGTTTCGATTGAACTGACAGAAGCGATTGCAGACATGGGTAAGACAGTCATTCTGGTTGATGCGGATATGAGAAAATCCGTGATGGCATCCAAATTAAAGGTGAGTGAAATCGATAAGGGAATATCACATTTCCTCTCAGGGCAATGCACGCTTGCGGAAGCGATCGTGGCTACGAATGTTCCGAAGATGCATCTGCTGATGTCCGGGCCGCTTGCTCCGAATCCGACAGAGCTGTTGGAGTCCAAGAGATTTCAGGGAATGATCGACTCGCTTCGTAAGGCCTATGATTATGTGATTATCGACTGTCCGCCTCTGGGCCTTGTTATTGACGCCGCGATTATTGCACGTGAATGCGACGGAGCGATCATGGTTGTCGAGTCATCCAAGACCAAATACCGTCTTGCGCAGGAAGTGAAAGGCAAACTGGAACTCACGGGAATTGCGATACTGGGAGTTGTACTGAACAAGGTAGAACGCAAAAAACATAAGGGTTACTACAGTAAATATTATGGTAAGAACTATAAGAAAAAAGGATACGGCGAGTACTATGCTTCAGTTGATGAAGCTAAAAAAGCAAATAAATCCACAAAATAGATTTTTTCTCTTGCATTTATCGCCAATATCTGATAAAATAACCATTGTTGTGAGTCCATATATTTGGACATATTTGAACGGTAGGAGGTGCAATCATGGCTAAATGTGCTATTTGTGAAAAGAGTGTTCACTTCGGAAACAACGTAAGTCACTCTAATAGAAAATCATCTAAGATGTGGAAATCTAATGTAAAATCTGTAAGAGTTAAGACAGAGAACGGCGGAGTTAAGAAAATGTATGTTTGTACAAACTGCTTGAAATCCGGTCGTGTAGAAAGAGCTTAATTATCAGATTGAAGCAGAAGAATCCGGCAGATCATTTGAGTTGGAACGGAAGAGAGAAAGATTATTTTGAAATTATCTTGCATACTCAGACAAGTAGAGAACCGAGTGTTGACAGCTTAGGTTCTCTTTTTCTTGTAAAATAGTTCTGAATAGAGTATAATATATAGAAGCCTATATGGAGTCGTAGAATTGGAGGTACAGATTATGAAAGGAAGTATGAGTACTGATTTAGGTATTATTACGGTTGACCTTGATGTCATTGCGAAATATGCAGGTTCTGTTGCGGTAGAGTGCTTCGGAATCGTTGGAATGGCAATGGTGAATGTGAAAGACGGACTGGTAAAGCTTCTGAAGAAGGAGAGCCTTACAAAAGGAATCCGTGTTTCCATTACGGAAGATAATCGTATTACATTGGATTTCCATGTGATCGTAGCTTATGGGGTAAGCATTTCTGCGGTTACGGAGAACCTGATCAGCAACGTTAAATATAAAGTGGAAGAATTTTCCGGAATGACTGTCGATAAGATCAATGTCTATATCGAAGGTGTGCGGGTAATCGACTAATTAAGGAGGATCTTGTCGTGGCAACGAAAACTATCAATGTGGAGATGCTTGCTAAGATGTTTCTTGCAGGCGCGCAAAATATTGAGGCGAAGAAGGAATTTATCAATGAACTGAACGTATTTCCGGTACCGGATGGAGATACGGGTACGAATATGTCTCTGACGATCATGGCGGCTGCCAGAGAGGTGACTGCGCTGGAGAAGCTGGATATGACATCTCTTGCGAAGGCAATCTCTTCCGGATCATTACGAGGAGCAAGAGGTAACTCCGGTGTTATCCTGTCCCAGCTTCTCCGTGGATTTACGAAAGCGATCCGTGATGAGAAGGAGATCGATGTTCCGACGCTTGCGAAAGCGCTGGTTCGTGCGAAGGAAACTGCTTACAAAGCGGTCATGAAGCCGAAGGAAGGAACGATCCTTACCGTGGCAAGAGGAATCGCGGAGAAGGCGGAACAGATGGCCGAAGAGACGGATGATCTGGAGGTATTTCTTCCGGAAGTCATCAAAGAAGCGGAAGCGGTTCTTGAGAAGACACCGGAGATGCTGCCGGTTCTGAAGGAAGCAGGCGTTGTGGATTCCGGCGGACAGGGACTTTTGGAAGTGATCCGCGGAGCATACGATGCATTTCTCGGAAAAGAGATCGAATACAAAGCGATCGAACCGGGGAGCGGCGTGAATGTGACCAGGATTTCCGCTGATACAGCGGCTGAGATCAAGTTCGGGTATTGTACCGAATTCATCATTTTGTTGGAAAAAGAATTTACGGATGAGGACGAGGTCGGATTCAAGGCTTATCTGGAATCCATTGGCGATTCCATCGTCTGTGTGGCTGACGATGATGTTGTCAAGGTTCACGTACACACCAACGATCCGGGACTTGCGATCCAGAAAGCACTGACATTCGGACAGCTCTCCAGAATGAAGATCGACAATATGCGTGAGGAACATCAGGAGAAGCTTATCAAGGATGCCGAGAAGCTTGCAAAGGCACAGGCTGAGGAAGCAAAGGAAAAAGCGGCACAGGAACCGCGCAAACCGGTTGGATTTATCGCAGTTTCCATCGGTGAAGGTCTGAATGAGATCTTCCGTGAGCTGGGTGTGGATTATATCATCGAGGGCGGCCAGACCATGAATCCGAGTACAGACGATATGTTGACAGCGATCGATCATGTCAATGCCGACACGATCTTCATTCTTCCGAATAATAAGAATATCGTGATGGCAGCGAATCAGGCGCGGGATCTTACCACGGACAAGCATATTGTAGTGATCCCGACAAAGACGGTTCCGCAGGGAATTACGGCTGTGATCAATTATAATGCAGAGCTGAGCGCTGCCGAGAATGAAGAGGCTATGCTTGAAGAGATCAAGAATGTGAAGACCGGACAGGTAACGTACGCGGTTCGTGATACACACATTGATGACAAAGAGATCCATGAAGGGGATATCATGGGAATCGGAGATCATGGAATCCTCGCTGTCGGCACTGCAATCGAGACGACGACGAAGGACATGCTCGCTCAGCTCGTCGATGAAGATTCGGAACTGATCAGCCTTTATTACGGCGAAGATATTTCCGATGAGGAGGCTGAGAAATTCTCGGCAGATCTGGAAGCAATGTATCCGGATATGGATGTGGATGTGCACAGCGGCGGACAGCCGATCTATTACTATGTTCTGGCGGTTGAGTAGAACCCGGGATCAGAGTGATTGAGAGATTGGATAAAATATAGCGAAAATAGTAAGTTGGAATGGGAGTGTTGTGGAATACTCCCATTCTTTTGATAAGTAAAGGAATTATTGGAAATGAATGAGCAGTCGAGAATCAGTGAACTGAAAGGAATAGGAGAAAAGACGGAAAAGCTGTTCCAGAAAATGGGTGTATATACGGTCGGTGATCTGCTCCGGTATTATCCGCGCGGGTATGATGTGTACGAAGAGCCGGTCAGTGTCGGAGAACTGGAAGAAGGAAAGGTTCAGGCTGTCAAAGGCATCATTTACGGAAGAGTCCAGACGGGCGGCGGGAGAAATATGCAGGTGACGACAGCCTATGTGAAGGATCTGACCGGTACGCTGAAGGTGATCTGGTTCCGGATGCCGTTTCTGAAAAATACATTAAAGAGCGGTGCTCCGATTATCGTCAGGGGGCGCGTGATCGACAAGAAAGGCCAGCTTGTCATGGAGCATCCTGAGATTTTCAGTCCGCCGGAGAGTTATGAGGCGAAGCAGGATACGCTGCAGCCGATCTACCCGCTTACTGCAGGGATCACCAGCCATGCGGTTGCAAAGGCGGTGCGCCAGGCCCTGGATTATCTGGATCTGAGCCGCGATTTTCTTCCGAATAATATAAGAATGCAATACCACCTGGCCGAATACAATTATGCGCTGCACGGAATTCATTTTCCATTGGATAAGCAGGAGTTCTATCATGCACGGCAGCGACTGGTATTTGAAGAATTCCTCACTTTCATACTGGCACTCAGGCAGACCCGCAAGAAGAGTGAACGGGCGGAAAATGGATTTGCCATCGAGAAGAAAGACCAGACGGATGCATTTCTTGCGGCGCTCCCCTATGAACTGACCGGCGCTCAGAAAAAGGTGTGGGAACAGATCGAAAAGGAAATGACGGGACCGTATGTGATGTCGCGCCTGATTCAGGGTGATGTGGGCTCCGGGAAAACGATTATCGCGGTGCTGGCGTTGATGCTCGCAGGACTGAACGGGATGCAGGGAGCCATGATGGCACCGACGGAGGTTCTTGCCAAACAGCATTATGAGTCGGTGACAGAATTGTTTGAAACCTATCATATCCCGCTAAAAGCCGAATTGCTCACCGGATCCATGACGGCAAAGGAGAAACGTCTCGCATACGAGCGGATCGCAAGTGGTGAAGTACAGATCGTTCTAGGAACGCACGCGCTGATTCAGGAAAAGGTGGTTTATCAGAATCTGGCACTGGTTGTCACGGATGAACAGCACCGATTCGGCGTCCGCCAGAGAGAGGCGTTGGCCGGAAAAGGGAAAATCCCGCACATACTTGTTATGAGTGCCACGCCGATTCCGAGAACCTTAGCTATTATTCTGTACGGCGATCTGGACATCTCGGTCATCGATGAACTACCCGCAAACCGCCTCCCGATCAAGAATTGTGTGGTGGATACCAGCTACCGCCAGACGGCTTATCAGTTTATGAAAAAGCAGGTCGCAGCGGGAAGACAATGCTACGTTATCTGCCCGATGGTGGAAGAAAGCGAGGCGATGGAAGCGGAAAATGTCATGGATTACGCTGCCATGCTTCAGGAAGAGATGGGAAACGGAATCTGTGTGGAAGCTTTGCACGGAAAGATGAAACAGACTATGAAGGACTCGATCATGGAGCGCTTCAGCCGGAACGAGATCCAGATCCTGGTTTCCACGACGGTCATTGAAGTCGGAATTAATGTGCCGAACGCGACGGTCATGATGGTTGAAAACGCTGAACGCTTTGGACTTGCCCAGCTTCACCAGCTCCGTGGGCGTGTGGGACGAGGCGCGCACCAGTCGTACTGCATTTTCATGAGCGGTTCCAAGACAAAAGAGACGAAAAAACGTCTGGAGATTCTGAACAAATCCAATGATGGGTTTTATATTGCGAATGAAGACCTGAAACTGCGCGGCCCCGGCGACCTTTTTGGAATCCGGCAGAGCGGGCTGATGGATTTCCGCATCGGAGACGTATTCCAGGATGCCGATGTGCTGAAAATGGCAAATGATGCGGCAAATAGGATTTTGGATGAGGATCCGGCACTGGAGATGGAGAAACATTGGAAATTGAAGCATCATCTGGAAGAGTATTGTGCGAGTGCGGATCTGGAGGCTACGTTGTAATGTCTGAATCTGGTGGATGACTGTAATGTAGAAATGGGGCGATTTTTAGCCCCATTATTTTTGATGTTTTCTGTTGGATAAAAAAAGAACTTCCCCATGATAAGGGAAGCTCTATTAGGTAATACTGATAAGGATACTGGATAAATAAAGCTGGAAATCGGACTTGAACCGACGACCCCTTCATTACGAGTGAAGTGCTCTACCGACTGAGCTATTCCAGCAAGTACTCCTTCGCAGTAACAAAATTATTATAACAAATTCTGAACAAAATGCAATAGTTTTTTTTAAAAGATTATGATGATTATGATGAACATCAGAAAATATCCGCCTCTCCCTTCCCTTAGAAAAGGAGAGCGGATATTTCCCGGCTTTATCGCCCGATTGCTTTGGCGCTATTTACCTGCCATCTGTTTTTCCTGCTGTTCGATCATTTTCTTAACCATATATCCGCCAACAGAACCATTCTGTCTTGAAGTCAGGTCTCCGTTATATCCATCGGATAACGGTACACCCAGTTCGCTGGCAACCTCGTATTTGAATTTGTCAAGAGCGCCTTTTGCTTCTGGAATGGCTGCCCTGTTTGATGAACGACTTGTCATTTCAATTTCCTCCTTCTGTAATGAATTTTCAATTTCATTTTTAGCTGTAACTTCTTTTTAGATGTTACGATGATAGTATATGGAGAAAAGAAAGTCTTAAACTGGAAGTTGCTGTTAAAACTGGGTGATTGTGAGAGCGAATTATTTTTGCTCATAATTTTACATCATGTACATATATCCTTGTCAGATAATATAGTGAATGATAAAATGTTTTTGTATGAAGACATTTATAAGGGATGAGGGAAAATTTTATGATTGCGCTGTTTCTGATACCGATCTACATTGTATTTAGTATTTTCATTTGTCGTTGGCTGTTTTATTGGATGAGTGCCTGCCACCGTCTGTTCCGGAAAAAATGGATGAAGATTGCTGTGATTGCAGTTTATTCATTTTTCTCCGCTTCGATTCTTATCAGTTTCCTGCTTCCGGTGTCGGCGGTGCAGAGATTATTGAAGCGGATTGGGAATTACTGGCTGGGGGTTCTGCTGTATATTGTGCTGACGGTTCTGATTGTGGAACTGCTGCGGTTCCTGATCAAACGTTCACGCCGGATTTCGACGGATATGCTACGGTCAAGAAAATTTGTTGTTGTGTCGGGAACTTTGTGTATTGGTATCATAGCGGCTTTCAGTCTTTACGGAATCTTCAATGCGAGATATGTGCGGACGACATCTTATCAAGTGAAAATTGAAAAAGACGGAGGTAAAAATGATCATCTGAAGATTGCACTTGCGGCGGATCTGCATCTGGGATACAGCGTGGGTGTGTATCATGTCAGAGAAATGGTGGATAAGATCAACGCGATGAATGCGGATCTTGTTTTGATTGCCGGTGACATTTTTGACAATGAATATGAGGCAATCGAGGAGCCGGATGAGATCTGCAGTATTTTGAGAGAGATCAAGAGTAGATATGGTGTGTATGCCTGTTATGGAAATCATGATATTGAGGAAAAGATTCTGGTGGGATTTACCTTTCCGAACGATAAGAAGAAAGAAAGTGATCCGAGAATGGATCGGTTTCTGGAAGATGCGAAGATCACGCTTTTGCGGGATGAGAGTGTGCTGATCGATGATTCCTTCTATTTGGTGGGGCGACCGGATTATGAGAGGCCGGGCAGAGGGATCGAACAGCGCAAATCACCGGAAGAGATCATGGCGGAATTGGATGAATCAAAACCGGTTTTCATTCTGGAGCATGAGCCGAGAGAGATTGAGGAGCTATCGGAAGCCGGGGCGGATATGCAGCTCTGCGGACATACGCATGACGGTCAGGTGTGGCCCGGAACATGGACGATCCATCTGTTCTGGGAGAACCCTTATGGGTACCTGAAGAAGGGAGAGCTTCACAGTATTGTTACTTCGGGAATCGGTGTCTACGGGCCGGCGATGCGGGTAGATTCGAAGAGCGAAGTGTGCGAGATTGATCTGGAGTTTCAATAGGGATTTATGAGATGCACAAGAATTACAGTTATTTTGTAAAAGAGTTATCATAGAATTTCAAGGAATGAAGAGGTGGAAACGAATGAGGAAAAGGAAAGAAATGAAACATGCTGCTCGGAAGGTGCTGAAGAAGCACTATGGCGTGTTTGTGGCTATCTGTCTTCTGGCTGGTGTGATCGGGGTGGATTTTTCACTGTCACTGACCGATGCGCAGTCGGATACGGATCTGGAATATGATACGGCGGTTGATGACGTGAAAACGAACGTCACAGGAGAGGGTGAGATCACCGGACGATTTCTGGAAGTGATGGAAGAAATCGCTGCCGGAAATAAAGAAGCCATGCGGGAGAAAGCGCAGAAAGAGATCGATACCAGTGTGGAGAAGTCAAAGCAGAATATGGGGGCAGTTATGGGAAGGAGCCGAGGTATTCTCTCTTCTATTGTAAATAGTGTTACTTCCGGTAATGCGTTTGTTTCCATGGCAGTGGCACTCAGTTCGATTGTTCATTCGGATAATATTGCGGTGGTGATTTTAATTATATTGGGTCTGGCACTCTATGTCAGTGTTTATATTTTCGGGATCTGGACTTACCGTGTGATCATGCGAAGACTGTTCCTTGAAGGGATGAACTACGATGATGTACATATCAACCGGGCATTGTTTCTGGTGAAGGTAAAGCAATGGTTCCGCGCGTCGATGACGATGTGTCTCATGGGATTCTATGACATGCTGTGGACATTTACGATCGTGGGAGGGATCATCAAACGATATTCCTACTTTATGGTTCCGTACATTGTGGCTGAAAATCCGGGGATCAAACCCAATGATGCGATCACACTTTCCAGAAAGATGATGAATGGACACAAATGGGAGTGCTTTAAATTTGAGATGTCGTTTCTGGGATGGACGATTCTTGGTATGCTAACCTTCAGCCTTTCGGAGATTTTCTATTCCAATCCTTATAAAATAGCTGCATTTACCGAATATTATGCAGAGCTTAGACGACTTGCGAAGGAAAATCAGATTCCGAATGCAGATCTGTTAAATGATACTTATCTGATTGAAGTTCCTGAGGAAGCGGTCCTCAAGCAGGCCTATGAAGATGTTCTGAAAATGAGGGAAGAGACCTTTGAGATACAGGGAGAAATTTCCAAGGTTCGCAGATTCTTTGCGGTGGTATTCGGGATTACGTTTGGAAACAGCGAAATGGAACGGAATTTCGAAGCATACCAGTCAAGGAAGATCCGGTCCTATTATGCAAGGAAAGAACAGGATGGCCAAAGTTATCCTACCAGACTTTCTGCGATTCCGGAGCAGCAGAAACGAAGCTGGGTGGGAAGTCTGAACTGTACCAGGTGCTATTCTATCTGGTCTATAGTCTGGATTTTCTTCGCGATGTCCTTTGTCGGATGGATTTGGGAAGTTCTCCTTTTCGTGTTTATGGCAGATAGTATTTATTCATCCAAACATCCGAATGTGGGAAAAGGAATTACGGATTATGAGAGCGGAAGCGTGGGAAATGAGAAGCAGGTGGTGCTGGGATATATGCCCCAAGAGTATATTGGATAAATGAGAAAAAAAGGATGTCGCTTTTAACGGCATCCTTTTTGTTTCGGTGTTAGATTAGTTCGGCAATCCGTGATACACCGACATAGATTTCGGAAATTTTGTACCAGGTCGGGTAATCGACGGTGCCGGTCTGTGGCAGCCCGAAAACGGATTGGAAGACGCGGACGGCTTCCGCAGTGGCAGGACCATAGATTCCGTCCGCGGCAATTTTCGGTATCGCCGGATACGCATCTGAGATCACATTCAGTTGTTCCTGCATCTGGCGAACCTTTTCGCCGGACGATCCGATCCCCAGTGTATACCCGGGCCAGGACGAAGGAATCCCGGAGATCTCCTGAGCAGTATTGATATACATATTGTCACCGTAATAATAGCGCAGGATCTCGATTGGTGTATAGCCCTGCTCACCAAGTGCCATACTTCCCCACTGAACCATCCAGTTCGGGCACTGCACTTGCCTTCCGTCACAGTACTGGGTCAGGATCGGCTGACGCACATTCGGGCGGGAGAGGTAATTCCCGAAAAGCTCATCTACGATTGCAGAAATCGTATCGTAAATGTTCCGCTCCGGAATCCATTTGTGATCGTAGGCGGTGGAAGAGGTGATTGTAAAATCATAGCCCTGATTCCGGTACCATTCCGTATAGACACGGTTCAGAGTGAAGGACATGATCGCGAGCACATTTGCCCGGATCGTATTTTCAGGCCAGGTGGCATAAATCTCGCTGGAAGCCACATTTTTAATGTAATCTTTATACTTGACGTAGTAGTTTTGGGCGGTGGAATCCCTGGGTGAACCGTCGTGGACGACGATGTACTCCGGCACAACGACGCGGCTCAGGACGATTTCTCCGGTTTCGTTGACCGGCTTGATCTCATCCTCGGGAATTTTGGGAGGATAGACACCGTAGAGTGTATGGGCCGGAATCACGAAGATCTCCGGCGGCTGTTCCGGCTCGATGGGCCGCATGCGTACATTCTGGAGCGCTGTGACATCCGCAAGGATCTCGGCACCGGAAATGCTGACCGGTTCGTATCCAGGGGCGGAAACGTTCAGGGTGTATTCGGAATAGGGTTGTTCCTCGATGGAAGGGTTCAGGCTGTATTCGAGAGGAGGGGATGCAAGTTCGATGGTATCCGTCTGACCGGACGAGTTGGTGGTCAGCTTCTCAATGGTATTTTCCGGGACACCGGAATAGGAGATTTGGATGGTGGCGTCTGCTATGGGACGTGCATTGATCTGGGAAGTGACCGACACCTGAAGCTTGCCGTGATAGGACGAATTCTCCTGCATTGTTTTGAGAAAATTCATATGGAAAACCTCACAAGAATGCTGTTATGAATAATATATTCTGATTTCTTCATATTGTGAAAAAAATGATATTGGGGTCAAAAGCCCCTCTATAGTACCTTGAAAAGTTCATATATTTTGCAGTAAATACAAGCCTAAATGGTTTACTTGCTGTATAATAGAGATATCTTAGGAAG
>NZ_JBQHSG010000014.1:0-74055 GCF_052066375.1 Bariatricus sp. HCP28S3_A7 | reverse complement strand
GAGTCATGCGACTCCGTGGTCTTATGCGGTATTAGCAGTCATTTCTAACTGTTATCCCCCTGTATGAGGCAGGTTACCCACGCGTTACTCACCCGTCCGCCACTCAGTCACATTCTCTTTCTTCCGAAGAATCAATCCAATGTGCTTCGTTCGACTTGCATGTGTTAGGCACGCCGCCAGCGTTCATCCTGAGCCAGGATCAAACTCTCGTTAAAAGTGTTTGTATCCAGTCCAGAATCGCTTGGCAATTCTGTTCCTTCTTACTGTTTTTAGGTTTGTTAAATCTGTCGATTCAACCGTTCTTGAAAAATCTCTTAAAGAATTTTCAGGGTTGTTGTCTATTGTTTAGTTATCAATGTTCTTTGTGTTTTGCTTGTCTCTTGCGAGTCAGCTTTTGTATAATACCATGTGTGTCGTTTAATGTCAAGTATATTTTTCAACTTTTTTTACATTTTTTTGACTTGATTTTTACATACACAATATATGTAAATACATCCTTCACATTTCACATCATACAGCTTTACAAGCGAACGGAGAAAGAGGGATTTGAACCCTCGCGCCGCTATTAACGACCTACTCCCTTTCCAGGGGAGCCCCTTCAGCCTCTTGGGTATTTCTCCAAAACGTCCGAAAAATAATATACACGAACTCAGCAATTTTGTCCAGTATTTTTTTTCATTTTTTAATTATTCTACATCTCTCGATTTGCTTCGCAATTTTCTGTCTATTCACTATTCTATTAATATCATTGCACTTTTTCCAAAAGGGTACAAAGTAATTTGCATTCAATTATCATTTTAAGAATGCAAAAAGCACATCCATCCTTTAGATAAATGTGCTTTTCTCTCAACGCAGAGGGTGGGATTCGAACCCACGCGCCCTCTCGGACAAACGGTTTTCAAGACCGCCTCGTTATGACCACTTCGATACCTCTGCATCTATTAAATTGTTTCGCTGTATCAGCGACAATTGGAATTATAGCATAACTGCTTCTTTAATGTCAATAACTTATTTCAAATTTTTTAATTTATTTTTTCGATTAATGAAAGCTTCTGCCACAGGCAGATCCTCCGGCGTTGTAATCTTTATATTCTCATACGATCCCTCAATCAATTTAACCGGAATTCCAAGCATTTGTTCAACCACCATTGCATCGTCGGTGACTTGAATACATTCCTTTTTCATCAATCGAAAATATGCTTCTTTGATCAATGGAGCTTCAAACACCTGTGGTGTCTGTACCAGCCAAAGCGTTTTTCTGTCAGGAGTCTCTTTTGCAAATCCGTCTGCATCCACCACTTTTATTGTGTCCTTAGACGGCATTCCCGCCACACACGCCCTATGTTTACGCACTGCCTCATATGTTCTCTCAATAATTCCTTCATCCACAAACGGGCGCGCACCATCATGAATGAATACATATCCATCCCGATTAGGTACTTTCATTTCTTCCCTGTCCATAGCAAGCAGTGCACGATATACCGATTCATATCGCTCTTTTCCACCTATAGTAATCAAGTCCACTTTGTCAAAGTTATATTTTTCCACAATCTCTTTCCGGCAATATTCAGTCTGTCCTTCACCGACAACCACAATAACGTCATCGATGATTTCAGATTCTTCGAAAGCAGCGAGTGAATAATAAAGCACAGGCTTTCCTGCAATCTCCAGATATTGTTTCTGAACTTTTGTCCCCATACGGCTACCCTGTCCTGCCGCCAGGACGATCGCTGTACAGCGTTTTTTTGTATTGTGTTCCTGTTCCATGCCAGCTCCTTCTCATTATTTGCTTCCTAACCCACCGAATAATATGAAACAATCATATTTCCATATATCTTTTTCGTTCAAAAAGCCTTATCTTTCTCCAAGTCTCAGATTAGGAACTGCATTCAGATCCCATCCGTGCCTGGTTCCTGCGAGATATTCATAATATGCTGCAGCTCCAATCATAGCCGCATTGTCCGTACACAGAATCGGAGATGGGTAATAGAATTCAATTCCATTTTCTTCACATGCCCGCTTCATTGCCGTGCGCAGAGTGCTGTTCGAAGCCACTCCTCCCGCAATCGCCAGTTTATTTAATCCATATTCTTTTACCGCATGCATAGCATTTCCCACGAGCACATCAGTAACTGCTTTCTGGAAAGACGCCGCAATATCAGCACGGTTGTATTCAATTCCTTTCATCTGACATCCATTTATATAATTAAGTACAGAAGACTTCACCCCGCTGAAACTGAAATCATACGGCGAATCTTCGATATGTGCTCTTGGAAATGGAATCGCATCCGGATTTCCTTCTCTCGAAAGCTTATCAATCTTCGGGCCTCCCGGATATCCCAGGCCAATCGCTCTTGCCACTTTATCAAAAGCCTCCCCTGCAGCATCGTCTCTCGTCCGTCCGAGGATTTCATAGGTACCATAGTCTTTTACACAAACAAGATGCGTATGCCCTCCAGAAACCACCAGGCATAAAAAAGGTGGTTCCAGTTCTTTATTCTCTATATAGTTTGCAGAAATATGCCCTTCGATGTGATGTACTCCTATCAAAGGCAGTTTTTTCGCATATGCGATCGCTTTTGCTTCTGCGACACCGACAAGAAGCGCCCCGACGAGTCCCGGACCGTATGTCACGCCAATTGCATCAATGTCATCCAACGTTACATTCGCCTCTGACAATGCTTCCTCTATTACCTGATTAATCTTCTCAATATGTTTTCTGGATGCGATCTCCGGTACAACTCCTCCATATAATTTATGGAGATCAATCTGGGACGAAATCACGTTCGACAGAACTTCCCTTCCGTTTTTTACGACCGCAGCTGCAGTCTCATCGCAGGAACTTTCTATTGCCAAAATCTTAATTTCTTTATTTTCTGTTTCCATCTGCTTCTCTTCTTTCTTTTCAGGTAGCCTTACACTATCCATTCATTTATCTTTTACAGCACCATTACTTATTCCGGAAAATCCAATTCCGTCGTCATTCTGTCCTTTCCGGCTATTGCACGCGGGAAAATAGTTCTCACATCATCCATATATTCTTCCGGTCTGGTAAGCGACGGGCTGTAATGTGTCAGCCACATTTCTTTTACTTCAGCATCTCTTGCAATTTCCGCAGCTTCATAGAATGTCATATGTTTGTATTCCACCGCTTTCGCTGCTTTCTCCTTTTCTCCATACATGCCTTCACATATGAACAGATCTGACCCTTTTGCATGCTGTCGGATTGAATCTGTAGGACGAGTATCGGTACAATAAGTCAGTTTGATTCCCTTTCTGGGCGGTCCAAGCACCATATCGGGTGTCAGTTTCCTCCCTTCCAGCTCGAGATTCTCACCTCTCTGCAAATGTTTCCAATATTCTTTCGGAATCTCCTGTTCCATAGCCCGCTGAACATCAAACTTTCCTGCACGGTCGATTTCTATCGTATAACCATAGCAAATCACATTATGTCTGACCCGAAAAGCAGTGAGGCGGTATCCGTTGAGTTCAAAACTCTGCTCCGGCTCTGTTATTTCAATAAACTTCAGTTCAAAAGGCAGTTCCGGTGCAATAACCCTCAGCGAATTCACCACTCTTTCGAGCCCTTTTGGCCCAATCAAAGTGAGTGGCTCTGTCCGGTCTGCATTTCCCATTGTAAGAAGAAGTCCCGGAAGGCCGCTGATATGATCACCGTGATAATGTGTAAAGCATATCACATCAATTGGTTTAAAGCTCCATCCCTTTTCTTTCATCGCAATCTGTGTGCCTTCGCCGCAATCAATTAAAAGCTGGCTTCCATTAAATCGGATCATCAAGGCCGTCAGCCAACGATATGGCAACGGCATCATTCCGCCGGTTCCCAACAAACATACATCTAACATGTTCTCTCCTATTCTATTTCTACCGGAATCGCAAAAGAGCCGACCAGCTTGTCGTAGCACGCCTCACAAAGGTCAAAACGATGCACCTCATTGTCCTTCTCAGAGAAATATCCCCATCGTTTTTCAACACTCAGTACATCCTCTTTTCCAATTCCATCTATGACTTCAATTTCTTTTTTACACATATTACAGATAATTCTGCGAATTTCTTTTTTCTTTTCATTACAAATCTCATACTGACGCATCATGTTCCTCCATAGTATCCCCTTCAAATACCGCCTGCTCATCTCGCTCGGCATATCCGGGAAGTATTCTGTATTACGCTTTCATTATATCGCCAGCATGATCGTTTTTCCATCGGAAACCACTGCATGTTTATGCTAAAAATTCCACTTGACACATTCGTTTATTCCGTAAGTTTTGGAATCAGCACATCCCTGCTCATAAGGATCGCATCTTCCGGTGCCGTTCCTCCATAATAATTCCTGCGTATCCCATCCACCTGAAAATGATTTTTTTCATAAAAGCGAATTGCTGTCCGGTTGCTCTTTCTGACATCCAGCAGAATTCTTCCCAGTCCTTTTCTTCGGCAGATATCCATCATATTTTCAAACAGGTTCTGGCCAATCCCTCTGCATCTGGCATCTTCCGCAACTGCAATTCGTGCGACTTCACATTCATCCAGAACAAAATAACAAATGAAATACCCCAAAACGATATCACAGCACTTTGCCGCAACACAAAAAGTATGATCCTGTTGCAAAGTATTTTTTATCTCTTTTTCACTCCAAGGATCTGGGAATACAGCATATTCCAACTGGGCAATCCGGTATATTTCGTCTGTATCCGATGCTGAAAGTTCTTTAAAAGTCCATTCATCAGCCATTAGCAGTTACTCTCCGTGTTCTTTTTCGCCAGTTCACGTTCCGCTCTTTCGCGCTCTGCCTGCGAAAGTCTCAAATAATCAGGCTTATGCTCTGCCGCCGTCTCCACCCTGCCCGTTCGATAATAATCCATTGCCAGTGTTCCAAGCGCTGCCGCCCTTTGCTGATTCATATGAGCAGGCGCAAAAGAAATTTTATAATTAACAAGCAACTCATTCTGTAATCTTTCACGATGAACAGGGACCCCGTCTCCGAGGAAAATGATTCCCCTGTCATTTGGAAATCTGCACAGTCTCTCTGCCAGTTCTTCAATTCCCACAGCCATCTGAGGCTCTATTATGTTCAGTTTTTCATCTTCGAATTCATAAATTCCGGTATACACCTGATTTCTTCTTGCATCCATGATCGGGCATACAATCTGATCTGTATAACACAGGTTGTATGCAAGTGCATCTACTGTCGGCACATGAATCAGGGGCTTTTCAAGCGCAAGCCCCAGCCCTTTTGCAGTTGCCGAGCCTATTCTAAGTCCGGTAAATGAACCCGGTCCTCCTGCCACAGCAATCGCGTCAACCGAACCAAGCTCCAGCTCTGTCATGCGCACAATCTCATCCAACATCGGCAAAAGCGTCTGTGAATGTGTCTTTTTATAATTGATCGTATACTCCGCAACCGTTTTCCCGACTGCCTTTTCGTCTTGTTCCACCACTGCTACCGTTGCAACAAGCCCGGAACTGTCAATCGCCAATATCCGCATCATTCAACCTCTTTTCTATCGTTCTTCCACCGTAATCCTGCGGAATTCAAATCCATTTTTCAAATCCTTCTCAATGATGATCTCTGTCCGTTTCTCAGGCAGAATCTCTTCAATCAAATTTGCCCATTCAATCAGGCTCACTCCATCACCATATATATAATCGTCAAAACCAATCTCATCCATCTCCTCAACATCACCGATGCGGTATACATCGAAATGATAAAACGGAAGACGCCCCTCTTCGTATACCTGTACAATGGTAAAGGTAGGACTGCTGACAGGCTCTTTGATTCCAAGCCCTTTTGCCATCCCCTGAGTAAAAACCGTTTTCCCGACACCCAGATCTCCGATCAATGTATATACCTGACCGGCTCTGGCTTCTTTCCCTATCTTCTCACCGAGCAAAAAAGTCTCCTTTGCACTTCTAGTCTCTATTACCATACTGCTTCTCTCCGTTTCAATCTGTTGTTAATCCGCGCTGACATGACGTATTTTCACTTTTCTTGGAGACATATGCGTGGAGATCATCTTCACAGCTGCCGCATACTGTTCACCCAATGCTTCTTTTGGAAAAATCAGCGCTCTCACTTTCGTGACATATAAAATAATAGATGTATCTGTTGAAACTGCTTTCTGAAAATTCTCCCATTCGTTCAGCGTACTTTGATCTTCCTGAGAAATCTGAACGCCCTCTTCCGTCAATTCATAGGTGATCGGCTTCTGGAACATGGGTGATTTTTTAACCTGTTCGGAAGATTTTGCCTTCATATTCAGCGGCGTTCCCACTAAGAAGAATATCGCAATCAAGAAAAATGTAGCTGCCGCCGGATACACCCCGTTCATCGTCTGTCGGATTCCCAGATACAGCGTAATCCCTCCCAGAATCACTCCCATTATTCCATTCAGACTCGTATACGTAGTATGAAGCATAAAATCATACATCGCTTTTTCCGTCATTTTCACATCAAATTTAACCGTCATCTCACTACCTCCCGACGTTTTATCCTGTTTTCCGTCTGCGTTATTCCGATTATAACACACTGACTTTTCCGAAACAATCCCAATTCCTTCAAAAAGGCACAAGTTGGTTCCAACTTCTTCGTCGCTCACAGCATTATGGACATTTTCAAAACTTTATTCTATACTGTCATTAATCGCACAAATATTTCTATTTCAAATTACATATTTTACAGCAAAAACACATGGAGGCAATTATGGAATTATTATTAAGCAACCAGACAGAATGTCAGCGCGTGGAAGTATATAACGAATATCTTCGGAAGATTCCGGAATTACTTAAACAGTTGGATACAGTCGAGAAAATGTATCAGAAGGCGCTTTTAGAAGAGGAAATGCTGAAAGGGAAGGAGGAAAACAACCACAGTGTAATCCTGTATCATGAACGTCTGGAACGCATCAAAAAGCAGTGTGAAGAGCGCTCAGCCGATATCCGCCAGCAATGCCGGCTTATTTTTGAACTGAAAGATCAAATCGAAAAAGAAAGCAGTGCACTTAAGGCACTGCTTCCACACTAAACTTTTATTCCCGTCCCATTTTCAGAATCGGACTAATCTTTTTATAAATCAGAAATACGATCAGCGATACCAGAACACCCTTCAGCAAATTGAATGGTGCGACTGCAAACACAACGAACGTAAAAAGACTCGTAATATTTGCATTTACCGCAGTTCCCATTCCCACCAGTGCATCGATCGGCATATTAAACGCCTTCGCATAGGTCGGAAGCAGGACATACGCATTTAAAAAACATCCGGCAAACGTCATAAACAAGGTTCCAGTCAGCATTCCGATGATTGCACCTGTTCTTGTATGGAATTTGCGGTAAATATAGGAAGCCGGAAGGCAGAATGCACATCCAATCAGGAAATTGGCAAGTTCGCCTACTCCTGCGGTTGTCGATCCATTGATCAGGAAGTTAAGCAAAATCTTCACCAACTCAATCAGCGCACCGGCAACCGGCCCCATAGTAAAGGCTCCGATCAATACCGGAACTTCGCTGAAATCGATTTCATAAAAACTTGGCGCAAACGGAAGCGGGATTTCGAACAGCATCAAAACAACTGCGATTGCTCCAAGCATACCGATCTGTGCGATCATTTTTACATTTACTTTTGTTTTCTTACCATTTTTTGTGTTTGTCATTGCATCTGTACTCATGTTTTTCTCTCCTTTTCTTAATGCAAGATTTTCGATTGAGTTAAAAAGGAGGAAAATCTTCCTGGTTAATTGGGAAATCATCGGTTTTCGTAATACAAAAGCCCCGGCTACTGCTAACCGGGGCGTACTCTTTTATCTGTATTAAAAACAGCCGATTTTCTTCTCTCATCCAGACTCTACTGTCGGTTTTGGAATTACACCAAATCAGCCGCTCTCATTTTCGATCGCGGGTCGCGGACTATACCGCCGGTTGGGAATTGCACCCTGCCCCGAAGAAATTCCTTTTTCTTTTCGGCTATATTATAGCGCAGTGCAGCACAGAATTCAAGTTTTTTATTCATAACTGTCAGTTAAGTTTTTTTCCTGATATTTAACTTATAATCAATTGTGAACCCCGCATGAATTTGTTATCCTAAAATCAAACAAAGACCGATGCATATAAACTAAGGAGGTACCGCTTATGCAAATAGGTGAAGTGATACGTAAATACAGAAAATCCGCCGATATGACTCAGGAAGAAATGGCGAACCGTCTTGGTGTGACTGCCCCGGCAGTAAATAAATGGGAGAATGGAAATTCTTATCCGGATATCACACTTCTCGCCCCGATTGCCAGACTGCTTGGCATTTCTACAGACGAACTGCTCTCGTATCATGAGGAGCTCTCTTCCGAAGAAATACAGGCGCTTGTTCGTACAGCAGACAACAAATTTCAAACTGAAAATTATGAAGATGTTTTCCACTGGATCAAAAAAGAACTGGAAAAATACCCAAATTGTGACCAGCTGATCTGGCAAATGGCCGTCATGCTCGACGCCAACCGACTCATGAAAGATCTGCCGGATTCCGGGAATTACGATGATTACATCTGCAGTTGCTATACACATGTCCTAGGCAGCACAGACGAAACACTGCGCTGTCATGCTGCAGACTCTTTGTTTGGATTCTACATGCGCAAAGAAGAATACGAAACCGCCGGCAAGTATTTGCAATACTTCTCTGTGCAGAATCCGGAAAGGAAACGGAAACAGGCTGAGATTTACCAAAAAACTGGTCGGATTCAAGAGGCCTATAAAACTTATGAGGAATTGCTTTTTGCCGAATATCAGGTGGTAAACGGAATACTGACCGGTATGTATATGCTTGCCTTACAGGAAAATAATAGATCAAAAGCCCACCTGCTAATTGACAAGCAAAGTGGACTGGCCAGATTATTTGAAATGGGTAAATACTATGAAGCTTCATGCCGACTTGATCTGGCGGCATTTGAGCAAGATGCGAAAAGTGCCGCTGAAATCATGTCGCAGATGTTGGATTCTGTTGATCATATATTCAGTTTCCGCAGCTCACCGCTTTATGAACATATGACATTCAAAGATCCTCAAGCCGACTTTATAGAGAAATTAAAAAATAACTTGATCTCTTGTTTTCAAGACAAAGAAACATTTAATTTTCTCGAAGAGTAGACAAATTACGCTAACGAATAAACCGGGAATAAAATGATTGCATCTTCTCTCAGTTGATGTGTTATAATAAAAAAGCAGTATATTCGCTTACATTCAGATATACCGGAGGTGGAAGATTATGTTTTTTATCATGGGTGCCGGACAGGATCAGAAAGTCCTCCCATTTGACCAGATCATGCTTTGCAAATGCTGCGGGAAATTCGGCCATATTCAGATTATCATGACCTATTCTTATTTCTCATTTTTCTTTATCCCGCTTTTTAAATGGAACAGGCATTACTATGCCAAAATGAACTGCTGCGGAGCCGTCTGCGAACTTTCTCCCGAACTGGGCAAGGAAATTGCACGCGGAAATGTAACCTCGGTGAATGAAAATGATCTGATATTTTCCCCGGGGTCTTCATCCGGCAGACACTGCCCGAACTGCGGTTATCATACCAATGAAAATTTTGACTTCTGCCCCAAATGCGGAAGCCGCATGCATCCATAAAAAGTTTGGCCTTTGATGAATCTTATCTCACCAAAGGCCTATTATTATTGATTTTCACATTCTTTCAAAAACATCTCATGGATTCGATCATCCTCATCCAGTTCCGGATGAAACGAAAGGCCATACTGTTTTCCAGATTTTACAGCCACAATATTTCCGTCAACCTCTGCCAGAATTTCTGTTCCATCGTCTGCCTTCTCAATATAGGGCGCTCTTATAAATGTCATCGGAACCTTCCCGATTCCTTTCATTTCCTGTATTGTAAAAAAACTCCCCAATTGTCTTCCATAGGCATTTCGCTTCACCGTCACCGGCAACGTACCGAAATAAACATGTTCGTCATTCGAAAGCTCTTTTGCCAGAAGAATCAGTCCGGCACATGTGGCCAGCACCGGTTTTCCCTGTTCGATCTGCATTTTCAACGTATCAAACATATCCAGTTCCCGGAGAATCTTTCCCTGCACAGCAAGTATCCCGATCTTCATTCTACTCTACTTGCCCCTCTCTGCCATCAGAAGCTGAATTTCCTGTTCGTTAATACCTACCATGGCCTCGCCAAGGTCTTCGGAAAGTTCAGCAAGCATTTTGCTGTCCTGATAGTTTGTCACTGCTTTTACGATTGCCGCTGCCCGTTTTTTCGGATCACCGGATTTGAAAATACCGGATCCTACAAATACACCTTCTGCGCCAAGCTGCATCATCAGTGCCGCATCTGCAGGAGTTGCCACACCGCCTGCCGCACGAATATCCGCCGGAATACGTTCCAGCGCCATAACAGCACATGCACCTGCCTCCTCCGCAATTCTCGCCTGCTCCGGAGTCGTTACATCCATAATCACTCCGCCTTTTAACATCTGCGCAAGCTGTTTATTCAATTCATATCGTTTTGTGTCCATTTTGATTACCTCCGTTTATCTCATAACCTATCGTATTGGTATGTATAGCATCTCAAAACTGACATGAAATGAATATACAATTTTCATTATTTTATAGAGGACAGTTTTAAAATGAATCTAAAAAGAGGATGCAGTAAATCTACATCCTCCGTTTTTTCAATATCCATTTTTGTGCTTCTACGAACATTTTATCACATGCTTCTTCATACGGAAGCCATTCCAGCACATGATCTTTTTCTATCGGCTCTGCAACTTTCTCTTCCAGCTTCCCCGAATAATAGAATTGTATCGGATGAAAATACCCGATTCTTTCATGTATCCCATATATTTCCGCCGAACCTTCATACCGCTCAATTACCACAGAATATCCCGTCTCTTCCATACATTCTCTCACAATGCAATCGATATGAGTTTCCCCTACATTTATACCTCCACCCGGAAGAAAATATCCTTTCGGTGTCCGAATGACAGCCACCTTCCCTTCGTGCGTTGCAATCAGATAAGCCCCCGGTCGGTCATAATATACCGCACCTTCAACCGGCTCACCAAATGTTTTTTCGATAAAATGGCTTTCTCTACTGATTTTTTCCAGTGTATCTCTGTAAACTCTCTGCCGAAGCTTTTTCATATATGGGATGTCTTTTGTCTGGTCCTGCCCATAGGTAAACTGCAGATCATACTCAAGCGGGAGCCAGGTATCAATCGACGCTTCATTATGCTGAATCACCGCTTCCAGCTTATCAAGAGCCTGTACCAGCCGGGACTCCTTCGTCTCCTTTTGAAGAACTTCCCGAAAAATCCCTTCCAGCTCCTCTTTTCTCCCTTCCGAGAGCATCCCAGTGATTTCCATTAAAGACTCTTCTTCCGTTTTCTCATCCGCCTCCGTCTTAACGAATGCAGGAATATCCCCGGTCACTGCTTCTCCCAGATCATGAAAAAGACAAAGTTCCATCACACGGTTCATATCATAGTCGGGAAATTCATCCTTAACCAGCCAGGCAAAAACCATCAGCCGGTAGGTATGCTCTGCCACACTTTCGCGTCTTCCACTTGAAGTCCAGGAATGACGGGTGTTACATTTTAATTTTTCTGCCAGTGACAGAAATTCTAATAATTTGCGTTCTTCCATATTTACAGTATCTTCCTCATTCTGCTCCAGATCTGCGCCTGCGCATATTCATATGCTCTGTCATAGACAAAAAGGCCTGCCTGTCCTGCTGCCACGATTCCAAGCAACATTGCAGGGGTGACCGTTCCCGGAAAAAAAACTTCCCTGAATCCAAACACCATTGGCAAAAAGAGCAGATTGAAAATTACATATTTGGCTCCCCAGAATAAAGCAGCCCGATTCCGCTCTCCCTGCAATTGTCCTATACGCTTCCAGATCAATTCTATGGCAAGAATATAAAATCCCATGGCAGCATAAGAAATTACATACAGTTTATTTGGTGAGATCAGTATCCCAAGAAGAACACCTGCCGCATAGAATACCGCTCCGGTTCTTATATCCGTCTCCCGGATCAAAAATCCCACAAAATAAGATGCCGCCGCCAGGAGAAATAATGTATTTGTCTCAATCACGCTTCCAAGCGCGATACACACTTCGGTAAGTGCCAGTAAAAGTCCGCCAATTGCAATCTTTTTCGCATTTACATGCATGAGCAAAGGTCGCCTCCCATACATTCACATAACGTGTCCATGATCCAAAGGTCACAGCACATATTTCCGGTACCGCACGGGGTACTGTTCTGGTTTCCATATCCACCGCCATATGGATTATTCTGATAACGCTGCGAATTCCAGTTTACCTGATTCAGAAGCTGACGGTACTGCGGATTGTTCGGCTCCATATTGACAGCCTGCTCTGCATGGTTTCTGGCAAGAATATTATTTCCAACGCCTGCATTTGCCATACTACTTAAGTAGTACCACTGAGCAGTGCGGTTCGGCATTCTGTTCAATACATTCAGTGCATCCTGATATCTGCGGTTGTTGATAAAATTGTAAACTGCCTGGAATTCCACATCCTGCTGGCTCCCTGATGAACGATTCTGCTGATATCCCTGATTGCCGCCATTTCCATAGCCGTAATTATATCCATATCCCTGACCGCCATAGCTGTTATTTCCACGACTGCTGTTGTTCCCGTAGCTGCCATTGTTCCCATAGCTGCTGTTTCCATACCCATAACCGCCGTATCCGCCGTTACCACGATTCTCACGTTCACGCATAATGATGTCGTAAGCTTCCTGAACCTCTTTGAATTTCTCTTCTGCAAGGTCTGCCAGCGGATTATTTACATTGGCATCCGGATGGTATTTTCTTGTCAGCTCGCGGTATGCCTTTTTTATCTCATCATCCGATGCACTCGGTGATACACCAAGCACTTCATAAGGATTCTTTGTCATAACTTAGGTTCCTCACTTTTCTTATCCTTCATTTTTTTGTAACGATTCCAGACTCCATCATATAATATATTCCGCAAAATGTCTACATCCAGCAGGCATGGAAGCATCTCAAATTCAGCAGTGCAATTTCCGATCATCATACAGAGCATCTCCCTGCATTGCTCCTCATAATCTTCTTTTTGGGAAAGTTCCTTCAGTGGATTATAACTTTTTGTCCGCATATCCTTTTCCAGGTCCTCCCAGGCATCCATAATGTAAATGAATTTTCCAAGGTAAAATCCGATTTTTCTGAGTCTGTCTTCCCACCCGTCTTTTTTATAAACGAAGAGTTCTGCCATCATTCTCCCAAAGCATCCGGAAGGTCTGTCAATCTCCATCGTTCCGCTTTTTTCGCAGCGGGAAAGATTTTTCAGTTCCCGCTGTATCGCCCTGCACTGTCTCGGATATTTGCGTACTATCTTCTTCATCTTGTGCCGAAGCGCACAGGTTCCCGCAAAACCACTCACTTTTTTTTCATCCTGCCAGTCATCCTTCAGATGATAATATGCCAGGATCATATTCATATCCGCAGCATATTCCGTAATCTCATTCTGAAGCATGAGCTGTTTCTTTACCGGGTGAACCTTACACAGATGCATACTCCCTCTGGTTTTACATTCATACAGTGAAGTCAGCAGTATAACCAAAAATGTCATATCATAGGTCAGTGTAAGCTGCCCGAGTGTCCCGTGTCTTTCTTTCAAAGAACGGCATAGACCACAATAGTACGCTTTATATTTTCGAAAATCTTTCACCTTAAGTTCCGGCTCATAGGCCGTTACATATCCAAACATATCCGCCTTCTCCCCGTCATTTTTCTCCCCTTGACGCTTCGCTACTCTTTACAATATGTGTTACACTCCCAGAATATTCTCCAGAAGTTCCGCTGCATCCTGAATACATCCGTCACAGCTTCTTAAGACCTTCTTCGTCTGGATCCCCTTCAGTTCTCCACAGATCGAAGCACCGTTCTTTTCCTCAAAACCGGATACGATCTTCTTGGAAGTCTGATACGTATCCACCTTACTCTTCACCTGAGAATTGCCTTTGCTGTTCATAAGTCCCACGATTGCAACCGCACCGGAGATCGCACCGCAGGTTCCGTGCATTCCGCCCATTCCGGCTCCGAATCCTTCCATAACTTTGAACAACTGGTCCTCATCCATATCCACCTGATCACTGAATGCACACGCTACTGCCTGTGCACAATTATAACCCTTTGCGTGCAATTCCAATGCCTTTTCAGCGTATTTTCCCATAGCATCTGTCTCCTTTTTCTATTTTTGTATTCCTCTCATGGTCAATTGAATTCTCTTTTTCTGCAGATCTACACTCATGACTTTGACATCCACAATATCACCGACGCTGACTGCTTCCAGCGGATGCTTGATAAATTTGTCTGTGATCTGTGAAATGTGTACCAGACCGTCCTGATGAACTCCGATATCAACAAACACCCCAAAATCAATGACATTTCTGACCGTTCCTTTCAGGATCATTCCTTCCTTCAGGTCTTTCATCTCCAGTACGTCTGTTCTGAGAATCGGTTTCGGCATCTCGTCACGCGGGTCACGGGCCGGTTTTTCCAGTTCTTTTACAATGTCTCTTAAAGTAATCTCACCGATTCCAAGCTCTTCTGCCAGTTTCTTGTAATCCCGGATCGTGAGAGAAAGGCCGGTCAGCTTTCCTGCCACAATATCTTCCGGTTTAAATCCCTGTTTTTCCAGAAGTTTTGTTGCTGCTTCATAAGACTCCGGATGTACACTGGTTCCGTCCAGCGGATTCTTGCCTCCCTGGATTCTCATGAAACCTGCACACTGCTCGAACGCCTTCGGTCCCAGTTTCGGAACTTTCAGGAGCTGCCTGCGATCCTCAAATTTTCCGTTTTCTTCGCGGTATGCCACGATATTTTTCGCAAGAGTACCGGAAATACCGGAAATATAAGCAAGCAGCGGCGCCGATGCGGTATTCAAATCCACGCCGACCTTATTTACGCAGTCCTCCACAACTCCGGAAAGTGCCTCGCTTAATTTCTTCTGGTTCATATCATGCTGATACTGTCCCACACCGATGGATTTCGGATCGATCTTCACGAGTTCGGCAAGCGGGTCCTGAAGCCTTCTTGCAATCGAAGTCGCACTTCTTTGTCCGACATCGAATTTCGGGAACTCCTCGGTTGCCAGTTTACTTGCAGAATAAACGGATGCACCTGCTTCATTTACGATCACATACTGTACCTTCTGCGGAATTTCTTTCAGCAGCTCTACGATAAACTGCTCTGATTCCCGGGAAGCGGTTCCGTTGCCCAGTGATATCAGGCTCACATTATACTTCGGAATGATCTTTTTAAGCAGATCTTTCGCTGCCTGAATCTTCTGCGGTGTGGTCGGCGCTGTCGGATAAATAACCGTCGTACCGATTACTTTTCCGGTCGGGTCGACGACGGCCAACTTACATCCGGTACGGAACGCGGGATCCCATCCCAGAACGACCTGTCCGACGATCGGGGGCTGCATCAGAAGCTGTTCCAGATTCTTGCCAAATACGAGAATCGCACCATCTTCCGCTTTCTCCGTAAGGTCATTGCGGATCTCACGCTCAATCGCCGGCGCGATCAGTCTCTTATAACTGTCTTCCACAACTGCTTTTAATACAGGTGTGGTGTATTGGTTGTCTTTGTGAATAACCTTTTTCTCAAGATAGCGGATGATATCCTCCTCCGGCGCTTCGATCTTCACAGTCAGGAATTTTTCTTTTTCACCACGGTTTAATGCCAGCACGCGGTGCCCTGCAAGCTTTGCAACCGGCTCTGCGAAATCGTAGTACATTTCATATACAGATTCTGCCTTTTCATCCTTTGCCGCAGAGGTCAGCATTCCCTTTTTCACCGTCAGATTCCGGATATGCGTCCTGTAATCCGCCTCATCGGAAATCGATTCTGCCAGGATATCTTTCGCGCCTTCAATTGCTTCCGCTGCACTTGCCACTCCTTTTTCCTCTGAGATATAATCTGCTGCTGTTTCTTCCAGAGGAACTTTCGCGTTCTGCAAGGAAATATATACCGCCAGCGGCTCCAGACCTTTTTCTTTCGCGATGGTTGCACGGGTTCGTCTCTTCGGGCGGTACGGGCGATACAGATCATCCACCAGCACCTGTGTCTCTGCCGCCAGAATCTGCGCTTTCAGTTCCGGTGTCAGCTTGCCCTGCTCTTCAATACTGGAAAGTACCTGTTCTTTCTTCTCCTCCAGATTTCTGAGATACATCAGTCTTTCATGTAATTTACGAAGCTGCTCATCATCCAGCGTACCATGCGCTTCCTTACGGTAACGTGCAATAAACGGGATCGTATTTCCCTCATCTATCAGCTTGACCGCGGCATCCACCTGCCACCTTTTTACGCCAAGTTCTTCGGTAATCTTTTGATTAATGTCCATGTAATAAAATCCTCACTTTCTTTATGCCAAAGCACAGAAACACTACTGCTTATCATATCATGATGATTTCAATTTTTCAACGAATCATCTAAAAATAGCGCCGGGGCCTCTGTCCACGACGCTATTTATCACATATGCACAAAATATTTTTTCTCCTTCAGTATCAGCAGTTATTTCAAAATCACTTCTTTAATCATACCATTTTTGAGCTGATATCCGACATTCTTAATACAGGTTTGCCCCATAAATGCCCCCTTTTTCCTCCCAACAAGTGCAAAAGTCGTCTTCGGACACAACAGAATCAAAAGCTGACCGTCCGCCCTTTTCTCCGCCGAATAACTGAAAATGATGCAATAATAAAAATCAAATCATCCAAATCGGAACGATATAATTATCTTTATCAACCGCCCCAAGCGCAGGCTTCATACAGATAACTGCTCCTTTTGACCTAGGTGTGGATGCTTTATCTAATAAACCAGATACTTTCGTCAGTTTTGTTCCGGGATTTGATGTTTTTTTAATTTCAATTGGGTTCAAGACCCCATCATGTTCTAATATCACATCAATTTCTTTGGCATCCTTGTCCCGATAATAATACATAAACGGCTGTTTACCACTATTTAAATACGTCTTCATTATTTCTGACACTACATAATTTTCCAAAATCGCACCATTCATAGTTCCACTTTCCAACGTCTCTGCACTGCTCCAACGAGTCAAATAACAGACTAACCCCGTATCATAGAAATACAACTTTGGCGTTTTTACAAGTCGTTTCAGCAAATTGTCAGAGTATGGGTGAAGATAAAAAATGATTCCCAAAGTGCTGTATTTATTTTCACACATTTTAGAGTCCACTCTGTTTTCTTGCTATTTCTGAATGATTATGGTATACTCTAACATACGGAGACGGTCATTTTTGATCACGAAATAAAAAATAAGAGGTAATGAAATGAGCGATATTGAAAAGGAACCACTATCGAAGCAACAACTGAAATCCAAAGAAACAAAAGGCAGAATTTTCCGTGCCGCAAAAACAATACTTCAAAAACAGGGCTATGAACAGTTGTCTATTAAAAATATCTGTGAAGAGGCAGGAGTTTCTAACGGAAGTTTCTACCATCATTTTAAGACGAAAGACGATTTGCTTTCATATTATATAGAAGAGCAGCCAAGCATCAATCCGGATCTTCTGGAGCCGCCTGAAGATGCAGAAGAAGCAAAAATTGCCATTATTCATGTATATCTAAATTATGCCGAATACTGCCGCGAACTCGGTGTGGAATTCATGGCCAATTATTATACCCCGAAGAATCAGGCATTGAATCCCAGTATACGCACGGAACGCCCTTATCCGATTATTACGGTGGAGCACTATCTCCAAAAAGCAATCGATGCCGGTATTGTAACGCCCACCATCCCCCTTGAGGATATTTGTACCGATATCCGTATGCTGGTCATCGGAAATGTATTTGAATGGTGTCTCCATAACGGAGATACAGATTTTGAAGGAAATATCCGGCGTTCACTGGGGCATTATCTGGATGGGATATTTTAGAAAAACGTTTTTATAAAAGACGTTATTGGGAGGCGTGCCCCATTCGGGTCACACCTCCTCCTTTCTAAGACTTTCGATTTTCCTACAGTCTCCTTCTTTATTCTTCTGCCCACACCAGCGCGCATTTCACAGCTTTCTTCCATCCCTTCACCAGTTTTTCTCTGGTTTCACCCGGCATTTCAGAAGCAAATGTTCTGGAAAGTGCCCAGTTTTCACGGATATCGTCCGTATTTTCCCAATATCCGACAGCAATTCCGGCCAGATACGCAGCGCCCAGAGCGGTTGTCTCGACGCATTCCGGCCTCAGTACATCCACGTCCAGAATATCGGACTGGAACTGCATCAGGAAATTATTCATGGAAGCGCCGCCATCCACTTTCAGGCTTGTGATCTTCACGCCGGATTCCTGTTCCATCACATCAAGAATGTCTTTTGTCTGATAAGCCATGGATTCCAGGACCGCCCGAATAAAGTGTTCTTTACTGCATCCTCTTGTAACACCGACGATCGTTCCTCTGGCATACTGATTCCAATACGGCGCACCGATACCGGTAAACGCGGGCACAATATAAACTCCGTTCGTGTCCTTCACAGACATGGCGTATTCTTCCGACTGAGCGGCATTTTTAATCATTCTCATCTCATCGCGGAGCCACTGGATTCCCGCACCGGCCACAAACACACTGCCTTCCAGCGCATACTGGACTTCCCCCTCCACGCTGGCTGCTATCGTTGTCAGAAGCCCGTTCCGGGAGACTGCCGCCTTTTCCCCCGTATTCATCAGGAGGAAGCATCCGGTCCCGTATGTATTCTTCACATCTCCCGCCGTGAAACAGCATTGTCCGAAAAGTGCAGCCTGCTGATCACCTGCTGCCCCTGCGATCGGGATACTGTCTCCCAATACGCTTCCTTCTGTATATCCGTAGATATGGCTGGACGGTTTCACATCCGGGAGCATGGATTTCGGAATCCGGAAATATTCCAGTATTTTTTCATCCCAGCAAAGATCATGAATATTGAACATCATCGTCCTGGAAGCGTTGGTATAATCAGTAACATGTACAGTTCCTTTCGTCAGGTTCCAGATCAGCCAGGTATCGATCGTACCGAACAGCAGATCTCCCGCCTCTGCTTCTTCCCTTGCTCCTTCGACGTTATCCAGGATCCACGCCACCTTCGAAGCACTGAAATACGCATCCGGTATTAAGCCTGTTGTCTCATGAACATAATCAGAGAGCCCGTCTTCCACCAGTCTTTCGATCCGGTCTGCCGTCCTTCTGCACTGCCACACGATCGCGTGATATACCGGTTTTCCGGTATGCCTGTTCCATACGACCGTTGTTTCTCTCTGATTCGTGATTCCGATCGAAGCAATCTCAGTCCCCGATGCACCGATCTTGCTGATCGCTTCCGCTGCAACGGAGAGCTGCGATGCCCAGATCTCCATCGCATCATGTTCTACCCAACCGGGCTGAGGATAGATCTGCTTAAATTCTTTTTGTGCCATACTGCAGATATTGCCCTGCTTGTCAAATAAGATACAGCGCGAACTTGTGGTGCCCTGATCCAGTGCCATTACGTATTTTTTCATTACCATTCCTCCATTTATTTTTATATGGCAAAAAACCTTTCAGGCAAGCGTTCCTGAAAGGCTCTTTTAATTTTAGAAGGGAATTTTGCAATTATTGGTATTGGCTACCTCTTTGTGTCTTTATTGTATCTCGTATCAATGCAAAAATCAAATCAGTAATTTTAATATAACCTCTCTATATATAGATCGTATCTATAAGCTATTTCAGCAGAAACTCTTTGCAATTTTAGAATAACACATTTTCTGTAAAAAAGATATTCTCTTGCATGCAAAAAACCTTTCAGGCAAGCGTTCCTGAAAGGTCTTTTAATTTTAGAAGGGAATTTTGCAATTATTGGTATTGGCTACCTCTTTGTGTCTCTATTGTATCTCGTATCAACGCAAAAAGCAAATCAGTTATTTTGATATATAAAGCCAATATATAGATTATATCTATAGTGCTACACAAATTTGTACATTGTGGTTGTCTTGTAGGTATCTCCTTTTCTGCAGATCGGTCCCGGGAAATTCTCTTTGTGGATTGCATCCGGGAAATACTGAGTCTCAAAGCATGCCGCCTGCCGTTTATGATAGATCGCACCGCCTTTGCCCTTTTCATCAATAATAAAGTTACCGGTATAAAGCTGCATTCCCGGTAAATCCGTATAGACTTCCATCGTAATACCGCTTTCATCCGAATGCATTTCTGCTACTTTGGCGAATTTACCATCATTGTTCAGAACCCAGTTGTGATCGTATCCCATACCATAATTTAACGCTTCATAATCATCATAGATATCCCGTCCAAGTTTTTTCTTTGTACGGAAATCCATCGGTGTCCCCTCAACAGGAACAATTTCTCCGGTCGGAATGGATTCCTTGTCTGCGCGGGTAAATGCATCCGCATCGATCCATACTTCCTGTTCCATCACATCTCCCGATGCATGTCCATCCATGTTAAAATAGCTGTGATTCGTCATATTGATCACGGTATCCTCATCCGATACACCATAATAAGAAATCTTTACGGCATTATCCTCTGTCAGTGTGTATGTTACTTCTATATGCAGATTTCCGGGGTATCCCTGATCTCCGTCCGGACTTTCCAGAACAAAGGTAACATGATCCTCTTCAGTTTCTTTAACATCCCAGACTCTGTTATGATAAAAATCCGGTCCACTGTGCAGATTATTATCATTATCATTCTTCACAAGTTCATAGATCTTCCCATTAATCTCAATAGAAGCTCCGCCGATCCGGTTCGCACTTCTTCCCACGGTTGCCCCCAGGAAAAGTCCGCCTGCTTCATATTCCGCTGCTTCATCATAGCCGAGAACCACATCACAGAGATTTCCCTCTTTGTCCGGCACGATAACCTGAGTAAGCGCAGCTCCATAGTCTGTTACGGAAATCTCCATGTTATTACAATTCGTCAAAGTATAAAGCTTCGTCTCATCACCATTCACGGTTGCCCCAAAATCTGTTATTTTCATCATTCCATCCGCCCTTTCTTCAAATCCCCTACGCCGAGGTTATTTTTATTTTTAGAATACCATATTTCAGCAAAAAAAGATATGATTTAAAATCAAAGAATCCACCACATTGTTATATTTTTATCCATCCTGACTATATTTTAACTTAGCTTGCTAAATTGTTTTAATTTTAGTACAATGTATTTATAGAATGTTCAGTTTTATGACGTCTGCTTATAAATTAAATCGATAGAAAAGGCCAAGCAGATGCCATAGGCTTATGCCCCCAACATCATTTTATATTTAAAGGAGAAAAGAACTATGAGTAGACTTGAAATTTCTGCTCCGGATCGTGCCCAGCTTGTCATTGAAGGGCTTTACAAAGATCTGGAACGCAGAATCGAATCCAGTCCTCCGGGACTTTGTCCGGTGGACATGACACGTGCATTTCTTGAGATGTGTCATACACACACCTGTGGAAAATGTGTTCCGTGTCGAATCGGTCTGTGGCAGCTGAAGAACCTGCTGACAGATGTTATGAACGGCGATGCAACGATGGATACGCTTGATCTTATGGAAGAGCTCGCAGTATCAATCATGGAAGGTGCTGACTGTGCGATTGGCTATGAAGCAGCACATATGGTTTACAAGAGCCTGATCGGCTGCCGTGAAGATTACGAAGAACATGTGCATCAGGGGAGATGTACATGCCATTACTCACAGCCGGTTCCGTGTGTATCTCTTTGCCCGGCTCATGTTGATATTCCTGGATATATCGCTCTGGTTGGAGAAGGACGCTATGCAGATGCGATCCGCCTGATTCGTAAGGACAATCCGTTCCCGACTACCTGTGGATTTATCTGTGAACATCCATGCGAGGCACGCTGCCGTCGTAATATTGTGGATGATGCTGTCAATATCCGTGGTCTTAAGAGAATGGCTGCTGACTATGCCGGAAAGGTACCGCCTCCGAAGTGCGGACCGTCAACCGGCAAACGTGTTGCTATCGTAGGCGGAGGTCCGGGCGGCTTAAGTGCGGCTTATTATCTGCAGCTTATGGGTCACCAGACAACCGTGTTCGAGATGCTTCCGAAGCTCGGCGGCATGCTCCGCTATGGCATTCCGAACTATCGTCTTCCGAAAGATCGTCTTGATGATGATATCAATGCAATTCTCGAGACCGGTGTGGAAGTAATCTACGGCAAAAGAATCGGTGAAGATATGACCATTCAGAGCCTTCGCGAAGAGTATGATGCCGTACTTATCACGATCGGTGCAAGTACCGATAAGAAGCTTGGTATCGAAGGTGAACATGCTGAAGGTGTTCTTTCCGCAGTTCAGTTCCTTCGTGATGTCGGAAAAGAACAGAATCCGGATCTTACCGGACAGGAAGTTGCTGTCATCGGAGGCGGAAACGTTTCTATGGATGCTGTACGTACTGCAAAACGTCTCGGTGCCAAGAAAGTTAGCATCGTTTATCGTCGCCGTGTTGCAGATATGACTGCTCTTCCGGCTGAGATTGAGGGTGCTGTTGCAGAAGGAATCGAAGTTCAGACCCTGATGGCTCCGTCACGCATCGCAACCGATGAGAACGGACATGTAACAGGTATTTATGTAACTCCTCAGATGATCAGTAAGATCAAGGACGGCCGTGCAAGTGTACGCCCGACCGGAGAGCCGGATATATTTATTCCGTGCCAAACTCTGATCGTAGCAATCGGACAGGATATTGAATACCAGCATTTCGAAGAAGCAGGTGTTCCTGTACAGCGCGGTAAGATCATTACCCAGAAATACGGCGGATTTGATAATATTCCGGGCGTATTTGCCGGCGGTGACTGTGCATCAGGTCCTGCATCTGTAATCAAAGCGATCGCTGCTGCCAAAGTAGTAGCTGCAAATATTGACGAATATCTCGGATTCCATCACGTAATCAGCTGCGATGTTGAGATTCCGGAAGCTCGTCTTGACGACCGCCCGCCGTGCGGAAGAGTCAACATGACCGAACGCGAAGCCTGCGAACGTGTCTGTGACTTCAACGGTGTAGAAAACTGTATGACCGAAGCAGAAGCAAAACAGGAAGCCAGCAGATGTCTGCGCTGCGACCACTTCGGCTACGGCAGCTTCAAAGGAGGCCGGGAAAAATTATGGTAAACATTACAATTGATAATAAACAAATATCTGTACCCGAGGGTACAACAATCATGGAAGCCGCAGCAAGTGCCGGCATCCCGATCCCTAAGCTCTGTTATTTGAAAGACATCAACGAAATCGCAGCATGCCGTGTCTGTCTTGTAGAGCTTGAAGGCATGGATAAACTGATCACTTCTTGTAATAACGTTGTAAAAGAAGGCATGGTTCTTTATACCAACAGCCCGAAGGTTCGTAAAGCAAGACGCAGAAATGTGGAACTGATTCTGTCTCAGCATGACGGAACATGCTCATCATGTGTCCGCAGCGGTAACTGTGCACTCCAGACTCTGGCCAATGACCTGAACATTCTGGATATTCCGTTCAAACAGCGTCTGGAAGATTTCCCATGGGATAAAGACTTCCCGTTGATTCGCGATCCGAAGAAATGTATCAAGTGTATGCGTTGTATTCAGGTTTGCGATAAGATTCAGGATTTACATATCTGGGATGTGACAAGTACCGGTTCCAGAACCACAATCAATGTAACAAACAATAAAAAGATTACAGAAGTATCCTGTTCATTGTGCGGACAGTGTATCACCCATTGTCCGGTAGGTGCTCTTCGCGAACGCGATGACACAGAAAAAGTATGGGATGCTATTGCAGATAAGAAGAAGGTAGTTGTTGCACAGGTTGCTCCTGCTGTGCGTGCAGCATGGGGAGAGGCACTTGGCCTTCCGCTCGAAGAGGCTACAGTCGGAAAGATTATGGATTCTCTTAAGAGACTTGGCGTTGATTATGTATTCGATACTTCTTTCTCAGCCGATCTTACAATTATGGAAGAAGGAACCGAGTTCCTTGAAAGATTTACCAAAGGCGAACTGAAGCTTCGTCCGATGTTCACATCATGCTGTCCTGGCTGGATTCGTTTCATCAAATCCCAGTATCCGCATCTGGTTCCACAGTTATCCAGTGCGAAATCCCCGCAGCAGATGTTTGGTGCCGTTATGAAGACATACTTTGCAGAGTCCATCGGAGTGGCTCCCGAAGATATCTTCACCGTTTCTGTCATGCCGTGTGTGGCAAAGAAGGGCGAAAGCAATATGGAACTGTTCTACAAAGAATATGCAGGACACGACACGGATATCGTTCTTACGACCCGCGAACTGACGCGTATGATCCGTTCTGCTCACATTGATCCAAAGACTCTGGTTGACCGTGAGTGTGATCCGCTCATGAAGGAATACTCAGGAGCAGGTGTTATCTTTGGTGCGACAGGCGGTGTAATGGAAGCTGCTCTTCGTTCCGCTCATTATCTGGTAACTGGACGTAATCCTGAACCAGACGCATTCAAGATCGTAAGAAGCCCTGCTTTCGGAACAGGTGTCATCGAAGCAGAAGTTAAACTCGGAGACGCAACCGTACGTGCTGCTGTTGTCAGCGGACTTGGCAATACCAGAAAACTGATCGAAGCAATCGAACACGGCGAAGTGCATTATGACTTTGTAGAAGTTATGGCCTGTCCTGGCGGATGTGTAGGCGGCGGTGGCCAGCCGATCCACGACGGCGAAGAACTTGCACATGAGCGTGGAAAGAATCTGTACTTCCTGGATGAGCATTCCAAGATCCGTTTCTCACACGAGAACCCGGATGTTCTGAAGCTCTATGAAGATTATATGGAAAAACCATGTTCTCATAAAGCTCATATGCTTCTCCATACAGACCATAATGCATGGGAGATGCCGCGCGGGAATTAATCTGAGATTATAATTACTAAATACAATGCCCTCCGTTTTAACGGAGGGCATTCTTATAACATCATTATAAAAACTGCGCAAAAACCGACGCAGCAATCACAGTTAAAATCCCTGATACAACTATAGAAAGACTACTCATAGCCCCTTCTACATCTCCCATCTCCATAGCTTTCGCCGTTCCAATCGCATGAGAAGCAGTACCTATACCTATTCCTTTCGCAACAGGATCCGTTATTTTAAATAATTTACAAACAGTGTCTGCACATATATTACCCACAACACCTGTAATAATTATGATTGCAACCGTAATGGATGCATATCCTCCCAATTCTTCCGAAACTCCCATTCCAATGGCTGTCGTTATAGATTTTGGCAGAAAAGTAACGTACTCTTCATGGCTGAATTTAAATAATAATGCCATTGCTAATATAATTCCAAGGCTTGTAAGTACTCCCGCAAAAATCCCCCCAAAAATAGCTTTCCAATTTTTCTTCAAAAGCTCCATCTGTTCATACAATGGTACGGCAAGACAAATTGTAGCCGGTGTCAACAGATAACTCAGATATTTTGCCCCTTCATAATAAGTCGAATAATCAATTCGAAACACAACCAGTATTAAAACAGACAAAAGGATTGAGATTAATAATGGATTAAAAATTGGCAGTTTTAGTTTTGCTTTCATAAGACTTCCTATTCCATATGTTAACAAACTTAACAAAACCCCGAAAAAAACCGAATTTTCAAAAAATACCATTTCTACCTGTCTCCTTTCTTTCGAGCATCCCTATGTATTACCGCCTGTGTTATCCTTCCCGCTACAGCCATAACTCCAATCGTAGAAATGACCGTAACGGTAATATACTGCATCCAGGCAGGCTTAATGATATCCCACGATTCCATCAGTCCGACAGCAGCAGGAATAAACATGAGCGGCATGATTTCTATCATAAATCTACTTGCCTCTTCCACCTTATCAAGCGGAATTAATTTCACTTCAAGACAGAAAAATAAGAGAATAATACCATAAATACTGGCTGGAATTGGCAATGGTATCAAATAATTCAATAGTTCACCTGCAAATGAAAAAATCAAAATAATTCCGAATTGTTTTATATATTTCATAAAATCCCCTCCTATTCAATAAATACCATTTCATCGTATCACATTGTTTTTGTTGATGCAAGAACACATTTTATACACAATTCCATTTTGATCTTTCCCTTTACACAACAAATCAATAAAGATATAATAAAAGCAACAATTCCTTAATGAAACGAGGTGCTAATTATATGTTACATTTCATCGTAAATCCGTGTGCCCGTTCCGGTCTTGGAAAAATCGTATGGGAAAAGATCGAGCAGAAACTTGCGGACGAACAAGTGGCTTATCAAATGTATTTTACACAATACAAATGTCATGCCACTAAAATTGCCCAAGAGATCACATCCGATGGACACCAACATACTCTGGTTGTGCTTGGTGGTGACGGAAGCATAAACGAAGTAATAAACGGTATCTGTTATCTTGACAAAACCACTTTAGGCTATATTCCACTTGGCTCAGGCAATGATTTCGCACGAGGTCTTCAGATTCCATCTGATCCCGAAAAAGCATTGGAAATCGTTCTGCATTCTCCCCATAAGCGCACTCTTAACCTCGGCGTTCTGAACTTTAATTATCAGTCACACCGCTTTGCCGTAAGTTCAGGTATCGGTTATGATGCCGCCATCTGTCATCAAATAAACAGATCTCGTATCAAGCGTATTCTGAACAGAATCAATCTGGGTCAACTTGGTTATGTCGCACTTTCAGTAGGAACGTTATTTCGATGGCACCCCATTAAAATGAAACTACTAATAGATGGAACCAAAACATTGCATTTTCAAAAGGTTTATTTTGCTGCTGCTATGAACCTCCCTTTTGAAGGAGGCGGCTGTAAATTTTGTCCGACTGCAAAACCTGATGATAATTTTTTGGATCTTATTGTTATCGCAGATGTTCCGAAAGTTGCTGCACTTACAATTCTTCCTACGGTTTTTTCAGGTAAACACACTCACATGAAAGGTGTACATATTTATCGTTTTAAACATGCGAATGTAAAAGTCGATGTTCCTTTAGTACTTCATTCAGACGGTGAACCCTTTCCTGCAGAATCGGAATTAGAATGGATGCTCGAATCAGACTCATTACAAATACTTGTACCATAACCAGTTTTATAAGGAGATTTCTAAATGTTACAAATATTAATTGTTCTCTCTTTATTATTAACGTTTTATCTTATTATGATTATGCCGAATTTTTTACGCCGAAAAGAAATGAAACCTTTTCTTCAGCGTGATTATGCACATAGAGGCCTGCACAGTGCAGATAAGCTCATTCCGGAAAATTCCATGGCTGCTTTCCGCGAAGCATTAAATAACAATCTTGCCATTGAACTGGATATCCATCTGACACGCGATAATCAAATTGTTGTTTTCCACGATGAAACATTAGATCGGATTTGTCATGTTCCCGGCACAATAGAAAATTCCTCTTATGAAGAGTTACGATCTCTTCGATTACAAGGGACTTCAGAGCATATTCCTCTATTTTCAGATGTTTTGAATTACGTAAACGGCCGTGTTCCTCTTCTGATTGAACTAAAGCTTCCTTCAACAGATACTCGTCTTTGTAATTATACGCTGAAACTACTTAGAACTTACAACGGACCTGTTTTAATTCAGTCTTTTAATAGCCTTGGAGTACGCTGGTTTTTTAAAAATGCACCTGATATCCTTCGCGGACAGCTTTCATCCTCACTTACAAAAACTAATCCAGAAAGCCCTTATTTGGCACGTTTTTTCGTGCAGCATTTACTGACAAACATGTTCTGTCATCCAGATTTTATTTCCTACAAAATGACAGACACCTCAAATCTTGGTGTATGGTTAAATCAACACCTTTATCGCATTCCAATTGCCGTCTGGACATTGCGTAATCCCAAAACTTATAACCAGGCTCAGCAGAAATATGATATGTACATTTTCGAAGGATTTTCTAAAAAAATATGAAGGTTTTATGAAGAATATTGTAGATGAAAACGAATAATGTTATAATGACCGAAGATTAAAGAAAGGAGGAGTTTCCAGTGAAACGTCTTACAATAAATATAAAAGAATTATTTGATAAGTACCATCATGCCTGGGTTTTTTTATATGGTTTCATCTATATGCCCTGGTTTTCATGGCTTGAGAAACATGTAACCTCCAATTATTTTGTGATTCACTCTGTTTTCGATGATTATATTCCTTTTATTGAAATATTCATTATTCCTTATTTGTTGTGGTTTGTATATGTTTCCGGTACTGTACTTTACTTCTTTTTTACAGATAAGCAGGGTTTTTACAGAATCTGTACCCTTCTTATAACTGGGATGACTTTATTTTTAATAATTTGTACCATTTTTCCAAACGGACTCAATTTACGCCCTTCCACTTTTGCACGGGATAACATTTTTGTTGATCTGGTTCGATTCATTTATAGAGCAGACACATCAACGAATGTATTGCCAAGTCTTCATGTTTATAATTCCATCGGCTGCTATATCGCAATCCGTAACAGCCAGAAGCTGCGTCAATACAAGTGGGTACAGAATGGTTCTCTGGTGTTAACAGTTTCCATCGTTCTTTCCACTATGTTCCTAAAGCAACATTCAGTAGTCGATGTAATTGCCGCAATTGTAATGATTTATTTCATTTACCAATTTGTTTATATCCCAGAACAGGTAAAAGCCCCTGCGTTGGCACAGCCTACTATATAGTGCATATAATAAAAGAGCTTTGAGCAACAGATTTACATGTTGATCAAAGCTCTTCTTCTATAATTCGACTCCATATTTCTTCTGTCCAAGCTGGATATTCATATAGGAAGTGTAGGCCTCAAACGCTGCCGGCATGGAGTATTTCTCCTGCACTTCCTTCGGATTCAAAAAGATCATCGACTCTGTACAGTTTTTTTCCAATTCATCAACCTGAATGTGATACCCGGTCATTCTCCATTCTACGTGACTGAAAATATGCTTTGCATCCGCAAGTTTCTGCACATGAACCGGCATCAATCCGATTTTCTTACTGTAGGCAATCACCTCATCCATCGAAAGCCTTCCTTCGACATTCGGGAATTCATACATCCCCGCAAGCAATCCGTTCTTCGGACGTTTCCGGATTGCCACTGTCTCCAGATCCTGAAAAATCAGGATTGTTCTTTCTTCGATTCTTCGCTCCTTCGCCTTTTTCCTGACTGGGAGCCGATCCTGGCATCCTTCTTTATAAGCCAGGCACAAAGACGCAAGCGGACAGATATCACATCTGGGTTCTCCGTTCGGTCCGCAGATTGTTGCTCCAAGCTCAATCAATCCTTGATTGAAGTCAGACGCCGCATCCGCCGGAATCACCTGTTCCAGCATTTGCTCCATGTTTTTTCGAACAGATGCCTTCATAATATCTTCTTCACTCGCCATCATTCTGGATACAACCCGCAGAACATTTCCGTCAACAGCAGCTTTGGGTATACCAAATGCAAATGATGCAATCGCACCTGCCGTGTAATTGCCTATTCCGGGCAGATCACGTATCTGATCATATTCGGACGGAAAAATCCCCTGATATTCCGACATAATCACTTTGGCCGCTTTCTGCATATTTCTCACACGATTATAATATCCAAGCCCCTCCCACATCTTAAGAAGCTGATCCTCATCAGCCTGGGCCAATTCCTTTACCGTCGGAAACGCCTTCAAAAACCGTTCAAAATATGGTTTTACAGCCTCCACCCGTGTCTGTTGCAACATGATCTCCGAAACCCAGACACGATATGCACTGACATTCTGACGCCAGGGAAGTTCTCTGTGATTTTCACGATACCACGAGACCAGTGGCACCGTCATCTCATACAATTCCGGATTCTCCAATACCACCGGAACCTCTTCGGCAATTTCGATCGAATCGTATCCAACCCGGCAGTCATATGCAAGGATCTGAACCCCGGCATTTTTTGCCCGCGCCAGCGCATCCGCAAAAGCCGGATGCGTATCCCTGTTTGGTGTGAAATAACGGACATTTCTCATTTGTATCACAAAAAAGACATATGCCTCGTATCCTTCCTGAACAGCGTGTATCAGTTCCTCTACATGCTTCACCGCCCGTTCGCTTGGCGCGTCAGGAAACCGCACGACACCATCTTCTTCCAGCGTCACGCCTTTCACTTCGACAAATGCCTTTTTATTATCATATTCTACATATAAATCAAATCGGGAATTCCCGTAGGTCGTCTCCGGACGAACCATTCTGACATTTTCAAATAAATGTCCCTGTTCGATCCACTCCTGAACCACACGGTTCGGAATCTGTGAATCCACATTCACCATTTTCCCGTCTTTCACAACTCCAATCAGATCCCAACGTGTTTTACGTTGCGGATTATCCGATTCCTGAACAAAGACTTCGCTGCCTTTGCAGAACAGCTCCGCGCATCGCCCAGTGTTTTTGACATGCACGATTTCTTCACACCCGTTTATCTCCACATGAGCAATAAAGCGGTTCGGCCGCGCAAGAAATCTTCCCTTTATTATTCTGTTATATTTCATATTTCGTACTCGCAACAACCAGCGGAATCTGCTCTCTTTCCGCTTTTCGGACATATTCTTTTCCAATTTGCGCATCCGTAATAATCTTATACACCTGCTTCACCGGACAGATCACCGATACATATCCCCCTCCGAACTTACTGCTGTCAGCAAGTACATACACCTGGGAAGCCGCCTTCAAGATCGCCCGTTTCACCTGCATCTGAGGAGTCTCGATGGAGGTAAGACCTACATCAAAATTGATACTGTGGACTCCTATAAATCCTTTGTCCACATGGAACTGTTCCATATTCTGTAAAGCTGACTCTCCCATTGTTGCTGCCAGATGACCACCCACATGACCACCAATCAGATATAACTCCACATGACGCACCCCGGCCAGCTCGTTGCCCACCAAAAGAGAATTCGTCACAACAGCAATCCTTTTCTCAGGATGCTCTTTAATATATAAAGCAAGATAAAAACTGCTGGATGCATCATCGATAATAATGGTATCTCTATCCTCGATATACGCATATGCACAGGCAGCGATCTGGCGTTTCTTTTCCGTGTTCCGATAAATACTCTCCGCAGAATATTTTCTCTGCACTTTCTCATCCAGTCTGATTGCTCCTCCATGGGTCCTTTTCAGAAGACCTTCCTTATCCATACTCTTAATATCATTCCGTATTGTTACTTCAGAGCATTCAAGCTTCTTACTCAAATCAGCAACTTTCACCTTACCATACTCATTCAGTTCCTGTAAAATGGCATTCCGCCTTTCCTGCATCATTTTGAAAATCCACCTCTATATCTTCTATCTAAGCCGCACACATCCCGGACGCACATGCTGCGTTACCATCGTCATAATTGGCACGAATCGGTCTTTGAAATCCTCTTTTGGAACGATCAAAGCCTGATTCTCATCATAATAAAACCCAATCGTTTTGGGCGCTGCAACTACCCTGACAGTCTTCTCCCAAGGATAATTCCGAACCTTCCCTTTCCATTCAACCGTAATTCCTTCTTCATCAAAGGTAAACTCATTTGGTTCACGATACTGCTCAATCTCCTGCACCTGCTTTTTAGCCCGGAATCTCAGGAGCAGAGGTGTATATGCGATAAAAATCGCCGCCGCCACAAAATAAAACAGCACGTTCAAGCCCTTTGCTTTCCCCATGATCCACATGATAATACCCATGAACGCGATCGCCGCTCCCAATACATTCGTCAGAAAACCGGCAAATTTAGAATACGTATAGTAAAGTGTAAAATCAAACAAATACTTGTCCGTCATTTTGACTGTTATTTTTTCTTTCATTTTCGTCCCTCCATATACCGGAAACTTTCATACCGTCCGGCAAAAATTATATTCCGTTCAAAAAGATCTGGCAGATCTTTTTGTCGTATGCATGGCAACGTCAGAAAGTCCTTTTGTATTGTAACACACAAGAGGACTTTTTTACCACCATTATAACAAATATTTTCGTTTTCTATTCTGTAAATTTCATTTCAAACTATTCAGCTTTCACTACCTTCTCGTGTGCCCAGCCTTCCGGTGAGTAGATACCAAGCTGTTTCTTCTGCATCATTTTATCAAAGAATGCGGTAATAAACGGTGCAAGGAACAGTGTAATGATAGACGCGGTTGCGCACTGTGCTGTAGCCATATCTACATATCCTGCCATGGATGGGTCAGCTTCTGCAACGGCTGCCGGAGTCATCGCAGAGTTCAGAGCGGTTGTACCAACTGCTGCGCCCATAGCATTTCTTTCCTTCTTCGGAAGAAGAAGATTGAATACGAAGAAGAAAATAGCAGCTGTTGCAGCAGAGATAAGACCAAGCACGATACCGGAAGCTCCTGCTGTGAGGATCGTCTTAACATCGGTCTTTGCTCCAATAGAAATTGTCATAAAGAATGTAACGATCGGCTGTGCGGTTGCACATGCTTTTCTGAATCCTGCATCAAGGTTACCCCAGATAAATCCAATCAGAATCGGGATCAATGTTGCGATCAGAGACTTGAACGGAATAGATGCAAGTCCTGTTGCGCCAAGAGCTACCAGTGTGAAGAACGGTCCGTCGTTCAGAGACAGGATGGAGATTGCTCCTGTATCTGTTGCATTACCAAACTGTGAAGACAGTGAGATATAAAGGGAACCATTTGAGTTTGTAATCGCTGCGATCATAACGAATGGAGTAATGCCAAGGAATCCTGTAGGTCCGCAGATTTTACCAACTGCCAGACCGAGAAGTACACCAAGCACAAATTTGATACCTGTCAGTACAACACCTTTGTAAAGCGGCATACCTACCTGTTTAATGTTAATTGTTGAACCACATACAATAAGGAAGAATCCCATCATACATGCATTTCCTTCGTAGAACAACGCTGTTACATATCCACCGATCTGGAATACCTGTGATACAAATGTCGCAAGCAGTACAGCAATTACCAGTGGGATGATAACCAGTCCGCCCGGAAGGTTTTTCATTTTGTTTAACAAATCAAGATCTTTAGGTTTGAATTATTTATCATCCCGTCCTACACAACACTGGAAAGCGCAACCAGCAAAGTCGATCGTAAATATGTAAAACTCGGTGCACAGAACATGAGCTGGGAAGACCAGGGACAATTTACCGGTGAGATCTCTCCTCTTATGTTGAAAGAGCTTGGCCTGGATCTGGTAATGATTGGCCATTCTGAAAGACGCCATGTTTTCGGAGAAACAGACGTAGAAGAGAACAAAAAAGTAAAAGCCGCCCTGAATCATGGTTTCACCACACTGTTATGCATCGGTGAAACTGCAGAAGAAAAAAAATTCGGCATCAGCGCAGAAGTGCTCCGCACACAACTTAAAATCGGATTCCATGATGTTCCGGCCAAACAAGCAAATAATATTTGGGTTGCTTATGAACCAGTATGGTCCATCGGCGTAAACGGGACGCCGGCGAGCGCAGATTATGCGGAAGAAATGCACAAAGTCATCAAGAACTGTCTGTGGGAGATTTTCGGCGAAGCAGCTGATGAGATTCCGGTTCTTTACGGCGGGAGCGTAAATCCGGGAAATGCAAACGAACTGATTGTACAGCCTTCCATTGACGGACTTTTCACAGGACGTGCAGCCTGGGATGCTGATAAGTTCAACATGCTTATCCGGAATGCAAAGGCCACTTATGAGGCGCAATAAAGGAAAAAATATCGGGTGCAGCCCCAAAAGCTACACCCGTATATATTTTGCTTTATTCTTGATTGCGGCTACAATCATCGCAATATAATTATCGCCTTCAAGATGTCCATATTTATCATTCACATATTTCAGTCCATCAATATCGATATAGCACAACGTAAGCTGTTCCCTCTTCAAAAGAGCCCGCTCCATATACTCTTCAAAATACCGCCTATTATAAAGTCCTGTCCCTGGATCACGATAAGCCTTATCTTCCAAGATCATACCTTTTCTGCGACTTTCGGTAATATCAGTAATAATATGTACGTATACCTCTTTTTCCTTCCATTCAATAGCATAGGTTGTTATTTGATAGATTCGTCCTTCACTGTCTTCTTTTTCCCAAACAGTATATTTATCCGAATCATTTCTTGATATTTTTTTCTCCGTATCTTTCCACTTCAATATTTCATCATGAATTGTCAGTCGTTGTTCACAACCACAGCAGGTACTACATTTTCCTTCCGCGAACTCACCGTCTCCGTTCTTAGACTTATTACAATATACGATCTCTCCCGAATGTGCATCAACCACCATAATACATTCCTGACGCGAATGTGTCAGTTCAATCAGAAGTCGATTATAATTTTCAGCCATTTCCGCTTTTTTCATAAGCAGATTTTCTCTTTCCCGAAGCTGTTCTATCATTGTATTAAAGGCTTCCGAAAATTCCCCAAGATAAGAAACATGCTGGGAATAATCTCCCGCAGCCACTTGTTTCGCCTGCCATGTAAGATGATTCATATTTGCATGTAGATTTTTTAAATTTACACACAAAAAATTCTCTCTTGAGGGGTACGGCCCGGAAAGATTTCCACATGACAAATCCGCCGAATACCGCAGCATTTCCTCCACTGCTTCCTGGAGATACTGCATCCCCTTGCCAAGCTTCTGGAACGGTTCATCCAATTGATCTATATCCAGCCTATTTATCTCCGAATCATACAAGATACTTCTAAGATATTCGAACAGGAGTACACTGTTTTTATCTTCCATTTTATCCGTTCCCTTCTATTTTTCCAGAGGTTCCGCTCTGAAACGGCATACTCTTTCTCCTGTCGCCCAGCAGTCAATCTCTTGTGCTTTATTATTTTTTTCTGTATATTCACTTAAAATTCCTGCAATAAACCCTTCATCATAATTACATACTGTTTCTCCCAAAAGAGGCAGTCCTGAACAGTCAGCATCTTCCGAAACAGTCAGCATAATTGTTCCATCATCACTGTTTACACCTTCTACCCGAAGTACACCTATTTTCATAGTCTCCATCTGTGTCTGCAGATCTCCAAGGAAACGTTCCAAAGGCAAATCGCAATTCAGATAATTCTTCGCAAAAATTGTACCGGCCTGATAACCCGCTTTCCGGAAAATCTTGATCTGCGTTTCCTTTCCATACTCCTCAATAAGCGTGTTTCTAAGAGAATACTCCAGCATACGGTAAACAGCTACAGGAAGGTTATCCCCCAGATTCTCCCTTCCATCCTTCTTATATGCCATATACTCTTCAAATGTAATTTCTTTTTGATTCTCCATAAAAATATTCTTCATCTTTTCAATGCTCCTCTTAATATATTCTACTATACATAAGAGGTTATTGAAAACATTATGTTGCTTAATGTATCTAAATACACCAATTAACTGCACCGGTCACCTGAACCGCATTGGCTCCGCACTGATTGGCGAATTCAGCACATTTCTCAATTTCCCATTGTTCCGACAATCCATAGAGAAATCCCGCCGTAAAGCTGTCACCGGCTCCAGTCGTGTCGATGCATTTCACGTCCCGCACTGCTTCAATATGTTTTTTCCTCTCTCTGGTTCTGATGTAGCATCCTCTCGATCCACATTTGATAATAACGCAGCCGACTCCCGCTTCTATAAAACGTTCAGCAGACAGTTCCGCAGAGTTCTCTCCCGTAAGGAGACACGCTTCTTCTTCATTGGGAATCAGATAGTCCACATAACCAAGCGCATCCGCTACATCCTCCAGACTTTCTCCAAATTTTCTTTTCGTCATATCTGCACACACCAGAATCCCCTGCTCTTTTGCCGTCCTGAAAATATACTCTAATTCACGATTCCCGATCTCAGGAAATACAAAAATACTGGCAAAACATAGAATTCCGATATCATCGGGAAATGGAATATCCAGATCTTCCACTGTAAGCTTCCGAAGGCTCCCATTCTTATTCGTGAGGAAATTCCGTTCTCCATTTTCCTGCACAAGCACGACATTTACTCCTGTTTTTACATTTTCATACTTATTCTTCGTCTGTAAAGCAATTCCCATATCTGTACAATGCCTTCTGATCATTCCGGCCTCTGCATCTTCCCCGATCAGGGTCTGCAAACTCACTTTCTTACCGAGAGACGCTAGAACAGTCGCTTCATTTAGTGCATCTCCTCCAAAGGATATGCTGATATCTTCTGCAGCACTCGATCCCGTTTCAAATACATGTCTGTCTGCAGGTCTGACCATCACATCAAGAATCGATGCTCCGATAATCATGATTTTATCTCTTTCTTTTTCCACCTTTTTTTCATCATTTTCTTCCATTGTTTTACCCTTTCCTTCAATTCAATCTTTTCAAAGGAGAGCAACCCGCATGATTTGCTCCGCGAATTCTTCTTCCATTGCACATACGGTAATCTGATATCCGGAATATTTATATTCTTTCATCAGACAAGGCTGCATATTTCCTTCTCTGGAAATCTTCAAGATATCCGGAAATACCCGGAAACTGTTCAATGCTGTCCGAAGTCCTTCGCCAGTCATTTTCAAATAACTTTCTTTCATCGTCCAGATTCGAAAGAATTCCCGATTTTTGTCTTCATTCGCAAAACTCTCGATCCAGTCGATTTCATCTTCGCAGAAAAACCGCTCTGCAACCCGCTTCGGTGCACTTCCGATCTTCTCGATATCACATCCTACATTATCCTTTGAGGCAGCGCATATCACAACATTTCCAGAATGCGACAGATTAAAGCAGATTCCTTCTGCCTCCGGTTTCCCGTCATCATTTGTATGCACCGTTTTCAAATCCACTCCATGTATTTCGAGCACCTTTCTTAAAAGGAGCCCGGCAGCCAGGCATTCTCTCCTCGCCTTTTCATTTCTGAGTTTTAGGTACTTTCTTCTGCGTTCCTCCGTCAAAAGTTTCAGCGCACCTTCTATATCATTTATCTTCTCCAGATCCTCTATGTCTGCCAAATACAAATGCATCATCGTTCTTACTATACTCCCGTGATTATTAAATGCTTAATACAATTGATTGTATTATAAAAAATTTAGCAGTTCAAGTATATACACGTTTTTTGCTTGACAATTCTCCTATATTTTGCTATATTATCTTCAATACTCTTTGCACTGCATATTAATCTACAGTACAAACTGAGCAGGCCGTGGCATATGCCAAGGGAGCCGGGTCACATAAGTGGCAGTGGATAACGCATCCGCGGGACAGTAGTTGCTTTTACTGGGTTCGTGGGTGTTTTTTTATTACATGGTCATATTTTTTATATGACATCTCATTTTCTCCCCACTTCATATACGAAGAAACACCCTTTCGACAATCAAGCAAGTGACATAGAGCTATCATACTTTATTAACAGGAGGTAACTTTTATGGGAACAAACAACACAAATCTTTCCGAGCCGTCTTCTTCTGATTATTTCGAAGCAGTCGCGACAAAGGTAACTATGGTAAGTATTATCGGCAATTTTATCCTCTCGGCTTTTAAGCTTCTGGCAGGTATCCTCGCACATTCCGGCGCGATGGTCAGCGATGCAATTCACTCGGCTTCCGATGTGTTCAGCAGCATTATCGTAATTATAGGAGTGAAATTATCCGCCAGAGATTCCGACAAAGAACATCCTTATGGTCATGAGCGCTTCGAATGCGTCGCTGCCATTATACTGTCCGTGGTGCTTCTATTCACCGGACTCGCAATAGGAGCAGAGGCTCTTCAGAATATTATGGGTGGAAATTATGAATCTCTCGCCATCCCCGGACAGCTTGCACTTATAGCTGCTTTGATCTCCATCGTCACGAAGGAAGCCATGTACTGGTATACTCGAATCAATGCCAAACGAATCGATTCCAGTGCACTAATGGCCGACGCCTGGCATCACAGAAGCGACGCACTCTCTTCCATAGGTGCTTTGATCGGTATTGCAGGGGCCCGCATGGGATTTCCTATTCTTGATCCGATTGCGAGCCTGATCATCTGTTTCTTTATTGCGAAAGCAGCTTTGGATATTTTCAAGGATGCAATAGATAAAATGGTAGATCATTCTTGTGATATTGATACAGAAAATGCCATTAGACGCCTCGCAGAATCTCAAACCGGTGTAATGGGAATTGATTTCCTTCAGACCCGCGTATTTGGCAATAAGATCTATGTTGATATTGAAATCAGTGCTGACGGAAACCTCTCACTGAATGAGGCACATGAGATTGCTGAGAAAGCACATGATGCTATTGAAAATGAATTTCCGAAGGTAAAGCATATTATGGTGCATGTGAATCCTTATCAGGGATAAAAGAGATATATTTTTTGTATGTATAATACGTTAAAGGGGAAGATATATATCTTCTCTTTTTTAACGGCCCGCTTTTGATGTATTGGAAAACTTATCTCCGGCATGCTTTTGGTATATTAGAAAACTTATTTCTGGCATGCTTTCTACACAGAATAATATCTTATATCAAATCAAATATTCCTGAATTAATGTATCAATTAAGCCAATATTAATTGGCAATGCCTTTGTTTCAACTGTCCCTTCTGCAAATGCTTTTTTCTCATACGTCACTTGTTCCCATCTTTTTACATATTCTTCTGAAGATATATAGTAAGGGTTGATAAGAGATTTTTTAATTTTGATACATAAGATATGTTTTTGATACCAAAATCCCGGGAAACTAAAGTTTCCCGGGATTTATATTTTACAATAATGTTAATTCAAAGAAATTATTCGATGATTTCTTTAACTACACCAGAACCTACTGTACGTCCGCCTTCACGGATAGCGAAACGAAGTCCCTGCTCCATAGCTACTGGATGGATCAGTTCACATGTCATTTCTACGTGGTCACCAGGCATACACATTTCTGTTCCTTCTGGAAGTTCGCAGACACCAGTTACGTCTGTTGTTCTGAAGTAGAACTGTGGACGATAGTTGTTGAAGAATGGAGTATGACGTCCACCTTCATCTTTTGTTAATACGTAAACCTGAGAAGTAAATTTGTGGTGGCATTTTACTGAACCTGGTTTACACAGACACTGTCCTCTTTCGATTTCGTTTCTCTGAACACCACGAAGAAGTGCACCGATGTTGTCACCAGCCTGAGCTTCATCAAGAAGTTTACGGAACATTTCAACACCTGTTACAACTACTTTACGGTTTTCTTCTTTGATACCAACGATTTCTACTTCATCAGAAACATGAAGAACACCACGTTCTACTCTACCAGTAGCAACTGTTCCACGTCCTGTGATAGAGAATACGTCTTCTACAGGCATAAGGAATGGTTTGTCTGTTGCACGTTCTGGATCCGGAATGTATGAATCTACTGCATCCATAAGTTCCATGATCTTGTCTCCCCATTCTCCTGACGGATCTTCAAGAGCTTTCAGAGCTGATCCCTGGATAATCGGAGTGTCATCTCCCGGGAATTCGTATTCATCAAGAAGTTCACGAATTTCCATTTCTACTAATTCAAGAAGTTCTTCATCATCTACCATATCACATTTGTTCATGAATACAACGATGTAAGGAACGCCTACCTGACGAGAAAGCAGGATGTGCTCTCTTGTCTGAGCCATAACACCATCAGTAGCAGCTACAACGAGGATAGCACCATCCATCTGAGCAGCACCAGTGATCATGTTCTTAACGTAGTCAGCATGTCCCGGGCAGTCTACGTGCGCGTAGTGACGTTTTTCTGTCTCATACTCAACGTGAGCTGTAGAGATTGTGATACCACGTTCTCTTTCTTCCGGAGCTTTGTCAATGTTTTCGAAATCTACTGCAGCGTTACCAGGTACTCTCTGAGAAAGAGTTTTTGTGATAGCAGCTGTTAAAGTTGTTTTACCATGGTCAACGTGTCCGATGGTACCGATATTACAATGCGGTTTTGTTCTTTCAAATTTAGCCTTTGCCATTTTGAATATCCTCCTTAAATATAGCACCCACTTTGGGCATTTTTAGTTTCGATGTTTTAACTCGGCTAATTCTGATTATATTTCAAATAATACAGTTTTTCAAGCCTTTTTCGCATTTTTTATGCGTTTTTGTTAGATAATACCTTTTCCTGTACAGACTTCGGAACCGGTTCGTATTTTTCAAAGAACATTGAGTAGTTTCCACGTCCCTGTGTTCTCGAACGAAGGTCTGTAGAGTATCCGAACATTTCAGAAAGCGGTACATAACCTCTTACGATCTTTCCTCCGCCAAGATCATCCATACCTTCGATACGTCCACGGCGAGAGTTGATATCACCGATTACATCGCCCATGTATTCTTCAGGCATGGTTACTTCTACCTTCATGATAGGCTCAAGAAGTACAGGCTCAGCTTTCTTCATCGCATCCTTAAATGCAAGGGAACCTGCAATGTGAAATGCCATTTCAGAAGAGTCAACTTCATGGTAAGATCCGTCATAAACGTTAGCATGAATACCAACAACCGGGAATCCACCAAGAATACCAGCCTTCATAGCTTCTTCGATACCTTCACCTACAGCCGGGATATATTCCTTCGGAATTGCACCACCGACAACGGTAGATTCAAACTTGTATGTCTCTTCTCCGTTAGCATCCATTGGTTCAAACTTAACTTTACAATGTCCGTACTGTCCACGACCACCGGACTGCTTAGCATATTTGCTGTCAACGTCAACTGCCTTGGTAAATGCTTCTTTGTATGCAACCTGAGGTGCACCAACATTAGCTTCTACCTTAAATTCACGAAGAAGTCTGTCTACGATAATTTCCAGATGAAGCTCACCCATACCTGCGATGATGGTCTGACCTGTTTCCTGATCTGTATGAGCACGGAAGGTCGGGTCTTCTTCTGCAAGTTTTGCAAGTGATTCACCAAGTTTACCCTGAGAAGCTTTGGTCTTCGGCTCAATAGCAAGCTCGATAACCGGTTCCGGGAATTCCATGGATTCAAGAATAACCGGATGCTGTTCATCACAGATTGTATCACCGGTAGTGGTGAACTTAAATCCGATTGCAGCAGCAATATCTCCTGAATAAACCTTATCTAATTCCTGTCTCTTATTTGCATGCATCTGAAGGATACGTCCAACACGTTCTTTCTTTCCTTTTGTTGCATTCAGCACATAAGATCCAGAATTCATTGTTCCTGAGTAAACACGGAAGTACGCCAGTTTACCTACGAACGGGTCAGTCATAATCTTGAACGCCAGAGCTGAGAACGGCTCTTCATCGGATGAATGTCTTTCAACTTCATTTCCGTCTTCATCCACACCCTTAATAGCCGGAATATCAGTCGGAGCCGGCATATATTCAATAATTGCATCCAGAAGTTTCTGAACACCTTTATTTCTGTAAGCAGAACCACAGCAAACAGGTACAGCTGTACACTCGCATGTAGCTTTTCTTAAAACTGCTTTCAGTTCATCATTTGACGGAATTTCATCTTCCAGATACATCATCATCAGATCATCATCTAATTCACAGATCTTTTCGACTAATTCCTGGTGATAAAGCTCTGCATCATCCTTCATATCTTCCGGGATCTCACAAACTGTAATGTCATCTCCCTTATCATCATTGTAGATATATGCTTCCATTTCCATAAGATCAATGATTCCTTTGAAATCATCTTCCTTACCGATTGGAAGCTGAAGAACGATTGCGTTCTTACCTAATCTTGTCTTAATCTGTTCTACTGCATTGTAGAAATCTGCACCCAAAATGTCCATCTTATTGATGAAAGCCATTCTCGGTACATTGTATGTGTCTGCCTGACGCCATACGTTTTCTGACTGAGGTTCAACACCACCCTTAGCACAGAATACACCTACGGCACCATCAAGTACACGAAGTGAACGTTCAACTTCTACGGTAAAGTCAACGTGTCCCGGAGTATCAATGATGTTGATACGATGTTCGAGAGCACCTTTTTTCGGCTTTGTATGGTCTTCCAAAGTCCAATGACATGTCGTAGCTGCTGAAGTAATTGTGATACCTCTTTCCTGCTCCTGTTCCATCCAGTCCATGGTAGCAGTTCCTTCATGAGTATCACCAATCTTATAGTTAACACCGGTATAATATAAGATACGCTCTGTAAGAGTTGTCTTACCAGCATCAATATGTGCCATAATACCGATATTTCTGGTTCTCTCTAATGGATATTCTCTTCCAGCCAAGATTTTGTCCTCCTAATATTTGTCGCGCAGATTCGTCTCTATGCGCAGCATAATGCAGGCACTGTGAGACGATCTTCTGCATCTTGTTTCCGGAACATTTTATAATATGTCCCAGTTTTAGAAACGGTAATGAGCAAATGCTTTGTTTGCTTCTGCCATCTTGTGCATATCTTCTTTTTTCTTTACAGATGCACCAGTGTTGTTTGCTGCATCAAGAATTTCATTTGCCAGTCTTTCTTCCATTGTCTTCTCTCCTCTTTTACGAGAGTACAATGTAAGCCAACGAAGTGCAAGAGCCTGTCTTCTGTCTGCTCTTACTTCAATTGGTACCTGGTATGTTGCACCACCGATACGTCTTGCCTTTACTTCAAGTACTGGCATGATGTTGTTCATTGCTTCTTCGAACACTTCGATAGCCGGCTTATCAGCCTTTGCTGCAACTCTTTCAAATGCTCCGTATACAATCTTCTGTGCTACACCTTTCTTACCATCTAGCATGATGTTGTTGATAAGTTTTGTAACAACTTTGTTATTGTATAACGGATCCGCTAATACGTCTCTTTTTTGAGTATGTCCTTTACGTGGCACGGTCCTTCCCTCCTTATACATATTGGCAAAGCCTTCTGGCCCTGCTTGAATAATTCATCGGTACTCACATGTGTCTCTCTATGTGTCATCAGCTCACGGGACATCCTGATGCCAGAGATGGGCATTTATCTGGATTAAACCCGCAACCAACTATAATCCTCATAGTTCTGTTTGTGATACGATAACTTTGTTGTTTCGTTATTATTTCTTAGCGTCTTTTGGTCTCTTAGCTCCGTATTTAGAACGAGCCTGACGTCTCTTTGCAACACCTGCTGTATCAAGTGTTCCACGAACGATATGGTATCTTGTACCTGGTAAGTCCTTAACACGACCACCACGAATCAGAACAACGCTATGTTCCTGAAGGTTGTGTCCTTCTCCTGGAATGTAGCTTGTTACTTCGATTCCGTTAGAAAGACGTACTCTGGCAATTTTTCTAAGAGCTGAGTTCGGCTTTTTCGGTGTAGCTGTCTTAACTGCTGTACAAACACCTCTCTTCTGCGGTGCAGATGTATCCGTAGCTTTCTTTCTCAGAGAGTTGTATCCTTTCTGGAGAGCCGGAGCGGTAGATTTCTTAACAGCTGTCTGACGACCTTTTCTTACTAACTGGTTAAATGTTGGCATCTCTTTCACCTCCTATGATGTAATAATTGGTTACGTTTTAAACATTGTCTGTTTAAATGCACGCAAAAATAACCGCACGTTTCTTTGCACGCTAGGTTATTGTATTATATACCGCAAGAAAAGTCAAGGCATTTACCGGAAATATTTTGACGAATATTTTCCAGTAAATGCCTTTTTCTTTGTATATTATATATTCTATTGTCCAACGACAGTTGATTCTTCAAGCACTTCGCCCGCTTCAACACGGTTGACCAGATCAATAATATTTGAAACGGATGTTTCGTCCGGGATACATACATACAATAATGCATCTCCGGAAGAATAACAATATTGCTTATCACCAACACCTTCGGCTGAAACAGAATAAATATTCCACTCTGCGTTCGTTCGAAGCTGTGTCTTAATCAAAGACTGGATCTGATTCATACTGAAATTCGTATCAACGCCGTCACTCACACTTGCAATAATATCGGAAGCACCTCTTAACATGGACGGAGACATCATCTTTTTAATGATTGCAGTAATAACAGCCTGCTGATGTCTTCCGCGAGCATTATCCCCATCGGCAAGAGCATGACGTTCACGACAGAACGCCAGTGTTTCTTTTCCGTTCAGATGATTCATGCCTTCATTAATATGCTCAATCATCCCGGAATCCTGTCCCGTATCAAACTCTGCATCCGAGTCAACATCCAAACCACCCAAAGCATCTACAATATTGATCATGGAAGTAAAGTTTACCCGTCCAAAGAACGGAATATCCATGTGATATAATTCTTCCAGTGTATCCATAGACGCCTCAATTCCGTATATACCTGCGTGTGTCAGTTTGTCATTCTGACCACCTGAAATCCCAGGTATCGGGACATAATAGTCTCGTGGAGTCGTGATCAGTAGAATCTGATGGCTTTTCGGGTTCACAACCGCAACAATGTTCACATCACTTCTATCACCTGACGTAATATCATCATAGGTATCCATTCCGCTTAAATATACCGCAAACGGCTCAGTTACACTGGTATCTTCCGCGGCATTCTCTATCTGAACAACAATACTATGTTTATAGATGACCTTGATTTCATTCTCAAATTCAGGGATCTGCTCTGTGATGATTCCGGTCTGACCAGAGCTGTAAATCATCGCATCTGCTTCTCCTGACAAAAGTCCCTGAGCAGCTTCAATCGTACTTGAATACTCCTTCTGGACTATTTCACTTCCCATTTCTTTTTCTATCTGGCTAATTGCCGACTTCGTCTGATCCGCATTGGTTGCATACTGTACGCCATAAACATAATCCGTTGTGTCCGTCAGCTTTTGTGCACTGTCATCCTGCCGAACCGCAACTACCATAGAACTGGTCATTGTATTGCTGCCGGTTATCTTCTGAAATGCATTATTGATCTTACCAATGTAGAAAGATCCCATCGCCAGAATGATACACAGAATAATACAGAATATCTTACCACCTATCCCTTTTCCCTTCGCACCTATCTGAGTCAGTAGCGTGATTCCTAGCAAAATAAGAAGTACTCCTACTAGTACCATAATATATGTAATTGTCAGCATGTCAAAGAACATTACATTCACTGTAAAAACTACAGACAAAACGAACTGGATGATAGCCAGTATAATTCCTATCGTTTTGCTCACAACGTTCTTTCTTCTTCCGCGTCTTTTCCGCTTCTTACCCTTACTATCATATGTAGAACTTCCATTCTTAGAATTCTTCATATATTCATTCTTATTCTTTATCTTAGCAGATGCCGTTTTTTTCCTTCTTTTAGGCTCAGGCTGATAATATCCATCATCATCGTAATATCTGGCCGTTGTTCTTCTGTCTTCTTCAAAAGAATACCGGTTTTTCCCCTTAGTCCGTCTGCTCACTTCGCGGCTGTTGCTAATGTTCCGTTCATTTCGATTTTGGCTGTTATTTCCTGCTCTATTTCTTTTCTGGCCCATGTCCTCTCTCTTTCATTCATCTTATGTCGGGCGCATAATTCCACGCTGCCTGCTTCCCAGTTGACCGCCCCTAGACTTTGTTACAATTCTATTACGTCCTTTAACGTAAAATTTACAATTACAATTGTATATCATAACGGTTTTTATATCTATTGTCAACCGCTTTCAGTCCATTCAGTCACTGTCAAATCTTAAAAATTCATGAAATACGAACCGGTGTTCTCATCCACTATTCCATAGGTACCACAATCAGATCTTTTGGAAACTTATTCAGAACTTCACATCCGTCCTCCGTAATCAGTACAAGGTCCTCTATTCGAACACCGATCCCCTCTTCCATAAGATAGATTCCCGGCTCAATCGAAAAGCACTGCCCCGGTTTGATTATTTCTTCATTGACTGCTGAGACATCCCCATATTCGTGATCTTCAAGTCCAATGGAATGGCCTGTACGATGTGTAAAATATGCCCCATATCCTTTTTCTTCTATATAATTACGGCAGGCAAAATCAACATCACACCAGCGATTTCCAGGTTTTGCAGCCTCAATTCCTCTCTGCTGTGCTTCTTTTACAATCTCGTAAACCTCACGCGCTTTGTCCGAAACCTCACCAAGGAAAACAGTTCTTGTCATATCAGAGCAATAATCATTCAAAATACCGCCGATATCAAGGACAACACTGTCTCCTCTTTTACCCTTTGATCCATCTGTTACATGATGCGGATCAGCTCCGGATTTACCATAAGCCGTTATTGGATCAAAAGAAACTCCTGAATGTCCTGATTTCTCATATAAGCCACGCACGATCCTGTTTAATTCCACTTCGGTATATCCTTTGGCCGTCAATGGAATAAGTTCTTCCATTACTCTATCATTTGCAAGTGATGCTTCCCTTAACAGTTGTTTTTCATCGTCATTCTTCACCTTTCTGATTGCATCTACAATGAGAGAGCCATTAACAAACTTACTTTCCGGTTCCAATTCCTGCAGTCTGAGAAGAAATTTTGCAGGCCATGTCTTGTCAACTCCGATTGTTTTGCCTTTTTCAACAAATCTACTTAAGATTTCTACTCCATCCTCAATATCATCGTACCATACAAGTTCAACACCAAGGTCTTTTTCCTGTGGAAACAACTTATTGACTACCAGTTTATGCCCGCCGTTAATATTTAAATATAATGCGAGTAATCTTTCCCCCGGAACGATCTTCTTCCCTGTCAAATAAAAAATTGCCATAGGATCAGAAATAATCATCTGCGGTACTTCTTGTTCTTTCATTAAATCAAGAATACGATTCAGTTTATTTGTATCCATTTTATTCCTCCTGTTTATACATCATTTGATATATATTTTTTCAATTGAATCAATTATATGCTCTTTCCGTATTTCTGTCAACAAAGGCAAAATCGACCAAAAAGTCCCTCCCGACCTTTTTGATATCTGAAAGGCAATAAAAAGAAGCCTTTCAGATTCGAAAGACTTCCTTCTATTTTCTTTACATATTCTCTGTAAGATGACATGCAACCTTATGTCCGGGTTTGATTTCATGTAACTGTGGCATTTCATTAAAACAGCGTTCTGTTGCATACTGGCATCTTTCAGCAAATCGGCAACAGTTCTTCGGATTGATCGGACTTGGGATCTCGCCTTTTATCGGAATACGCTCATTTGCTTTTGCTTTTTTCGGATCTGCTTCCGGAATTGCAGACAGAAGAGCCTTTGTATAAGGATGTGTCGGGTTCGAATAGAGCTCCTCCGTCTCGGCTGTCTCAACGATCGTCCCCAGATACATAACTACCACACGATCCGAAATATATTTTACAACACTCAAATCATGAGCAATAAACAAATAGGTCAGTCCCATTGTTTCCTGCAGATTTTTTAGCATGTTGATCACCTGTGCCTGAATAGATACATCAAGGGCCGAAATCGGTTCGTCACAGATAATGAATTCAGGATCTACAGAAAGTGCTCTCGCAATACCGATACGCTGTCTTTGTCCGCCAGAAAATTCATGCGGAAAACGAGACATATGATCTTTATTAAGACCGACTGTTTTCAACAGCTGTTCAACTTTTTCATCGACTTCCTTCGCAGACATTCCATGCTGCTTCAGCCCTTCTCCAACAATCTCTTTCACCGTCATTCTCGGATTCAATGAAGAATATGGATTCTGGAAAATCATCTGTACTTTTTTGCAGAACTCTTTCTGCTCAGTTTTATTTAATTTAGAAATATCTTTTCCATCATACAATACCTGACCGCTTGTAAGGTCATACAGACGAATCATACAGCGACCTGTCGTTGATTTTCCACACCCGGACTCTCCAACAAGACTGACCGTTTCCCCTTTATAAATATCAAAGCTGACATCATCTACTGCTTTCAGTGTTGCTTTTCTGTTAAGCTGGAAATACTTACATAAATTTTTCACCTGTACGAGAGGCTGCTTTAATTCTTTATTTTCCATTATTCCACCTCTCCTTTCTCAGCCGGAACTTTTCTCAAATCACTGTCCGGTGCAAATTCATGCTGCAGCCAGCAGCAGGTCTCGTGCTCACCGGACAAATCATATGTTTCCGGAGGCATCTCATTACAGATATCCATGCAATATTCGCAACGTGCGGCAAATGGACATCCTACCGGTGGGCTGAATAGATCTGGCGGAGTTCCTTCGATCGGTTTCAGTTTTTCACCTTTTGCTGTATCCAATCTAGCAATAGACTGCATAAGTCCCTTAGTATACGGATGCGCCGTGTCATAAAAGATTTCTTCAGCAGTACCTCGCTCTACAATTTTTCCTCCATACATAACAAGAACACGATCACAAAGCTTTGCAATAACGCCAAGGTCATGTGTTATCAGAATAATAGAGGTTCCCAATGTCTTCTGAAGATTCTTAAGCAGTTCAAGGATCTGTGCTTCAATCGTAACATCCAGTGATGTGGTCGGTTCGTCTGCAATTACAATACTCGGACTTCCTACCAGCGCAATTGCGATCATAACACGCTGCTTCATACCACCTGAAAGTTCATGCGGATACTGTCTATATCTCTTCTCCCCATCAGAAATACCAACTAGTTTCAGAATCTCAAGCGCTTTTTGTTTTTTTTCTGCAGCACTCATGCCTTTCTTATTGACAAATACTTCTTCAATCTGTTTACCGATTCTCATCGTCGGATTCAAAGAAGTCATTGGGTCCTGGAAAATAAATCCAATCTCTGTACCGCGAATCTGGCGCAGTTCCTTTTTATTCATTTTCAGAATATCTTTCCCTTTGTAAAGGATCTCTCCACCCTCAAAGAATCCCGGTGGTTCCGGATTCAGTCTCATAATACATGACGAAGTAACGCTCTTCCCACATCCTGATTCTCCAACGATTCCAAGGATTTCTCCCGGACGCACTTCAAAGCTTACATCCCGTACTGCTTTTACTACTCCTCCGTATGTACGAAAGGAGAATGTCAGATTTTTTACTTCTAATAAATTTTCCATCTCTTCCTACTCCTTTCTTACTCAGTTCCTCTAAGTTTCGGGTCGAACGCATCGCGAAGGCCATCACCTAACAGGTTAAGTGCAAGCATTGTTGTACAGATCAAAAATGCCGGAACAACTACCTGATACGGATGAATTCTCAGTTGCGCAATACCATCTTTCGCCAGAACACCCCAGCTACAGTTCGGCGGCTTAATACCAAGACCGATATAGCTCAGGAATGCCTCCTGGAAAATTGCTCCCGGAATTGCCATGGTAAGGTTCGTAATGATAAGTCCCATGATATTCGGCAGAATATGTTTTACAATTATAACAATGTCAGGCACACCAAGAATTCTTGCAGCAGCCACGAAATCCGATTCACGAAGTTTCAGCACTTCTCCTCGAACGAAACGGCAGCTCCCGATCCATCCTACGCAGCACATCGCAAGGATCAGACAGTGGACTCCATTACCAATAACAACCATCAGCAGAATCGTAACGATCATGCTCGGAATACCATAAAGTACATCTACGATTCGCTGGATGATCATATCCACTTTTCCTCCATAGAAGCCGGAAATACCTCCAAGGAGTGAACCTGTACAAGCATTAATAATACTTGCTGCAAACCCAATTGTAAGGGATACCCTTGCACCTTTCCAGGCACGAACCCAGAGGTCTCGTCCAAGAGAGTCTGTACCAAACCAGTGATTTGCAGAAAAGCTCTGATTCATCTCGGCAACACTTTGTGTTGAAAAATCATATCTGCTCAGCATCGGAGCAAAGATTGCCATAAGTACATAAAATCCGATCAAACACAAGGAAAAGAATGCAACCTTATTTTTGCGAATTCGTCTCCACGCATCCTGCCAGTAACCGATATTCGGACGTGAAATGGACTCCATGCTCTGAATATTTTTACCTACTACTTTAAATTTATCTCTTGTTATCTCTGCCATTTCCTGTCACCTACCTTTTTTTACCGCTGAGACGAATTCTCGGATCAACGATACCATACAGAATATCTACTACTAAAATAGCGATAATCAAGAATGCTCCATAGAAGATCGTCATTCCAAGCACAAGTGTATAGTCATTCATATTGATACTGTCTACATAATGTTTTCCCATTCCAGGAATTGCAAATAAGGCTTCGATTACGAAAGTACCGGTAAGTACAGAGGCAACTGTCGGTCCCATAATCGTAATAATCGGAGTAATCGCATTTCTGATCTGATGTTTTATCGTAATTCGTAAATCAGAAAGCCCTTTTGCCTTAGCTGTCTTTGTGTAATCAGACGTAACAACTTCCAGCATACTCGAACGCATTAAACGAGATACAGAAGCCAGTGTATAGAATCCAACAGCAATCGATGGAAGAATCGTGTGTTTAAAGCTTGTATACTGCGCAACCGGAAGAATCTTCCATTTGATTCCGAAGAAATACTGCAATACAGATCCCATAATAAAGTCCGGCATAGATGTACCGATAATCGCAATCAAAATACAGAAAAAATCAAGCTTTTTCCCACGATTCAGCGCTGCAATTATTCCAAGGATCAGTCCGAAGAACAATGCAAAGCAAAGGGAACGGATACCAAGGTCTGCAGAATACGGGAAAGATTCCGCAATAATCTGATTAACAGTTCTTCCTTCATACTTCATGGAATATCCCAAATCTCCGTGAAGTACATTCTTCATATAAGTTATGTATTGAACCGGCAACGGTTTGTCCATACCATAATACGCTTCCAGATTCGCGCGGATTTCCGGTGTCATTTTATCACTGGAAAATGGATCACCCGGCATCAAACGTACAAGAACAAACACTACACTTGTCAGAACAAACAATGTGACGATTGCAAGTAAAACTCGCTTTGCAATATATTTTGCCATTTGTGCTTCTCCTTTCTTCAGCCCGTTTCCTTAACGGTTTTGATTATCCCACACCACATGCCCCTCCGGATAATCAAAACCGTTAAAGAGGAAGGGAAACTATACTTTTTCCCTCCCAACAAGTTTTATTACTTAGTCAGAGAGGACAAACTGTCCTCTCTGACTAAAATATTATATAATATTTTATTCTGCAAGATCTGCATATACCAGGTTGAAGTCATATCCTACAAAGTAAACATTGAAGTTTTCAAGCTTCGGATTTACAAGATACTGTTCACGACGGAGCTGCAGCGGAACAAGTGCTGAATCTTCTCCGAGGAAGATCTGCTCTGCTTCGAACAACATATCCTGTCTCTTTGCAGCGTCTGTCTCAAACTGAGAAGCTTCCAGCAGTTCATCATATCTAGGATTGTTATATCCTGAATGGTTGTACTGTCCATCGCTGATCCAGAGTTCCAAGTAAGAATAAGCATCTGAGTAATCCGGTACCCATCCCGTAACTACCATATCATATTCTTTAGTCTGTTCCATTTCAAGTCTCTGTTTGTAAGTAACCTGTTTGATTTCTACTGTGATTCCAAGGTTCTTCTGGAACTGTTCCTGAAGAACTTCTGCCTGCTTTTTAGCACCTTCTGTATCAGTTGTAAGAAGTTCAAGCTTGATATCTGCTGCATTGTTTACGCCCAGTTCAGACATAGCTGCTGCAAGATATTCTTTTGCTTTTGCATCATCATTTTCAAGCGGGAATGGTTCATATGGATATCTCTCACCATATGTAGAATCCGCTGCTGTTACGTTCGGAAGAACAAGTCTCTGTGCCGGTTCGTAAACATCATTATTAACAAGCGTATTGTATTCAGAACGATTGATTGCATAGTTAAGAGCAAATCTTAAGTTCTTATTTGCAAGAAGCTTGCCTTCACTCTGGTTCAGCATGATGTAATCATCCGCACCTGTGAAGTAGAATTCTGAATCATCTGCATACTGTTCTGTCATTTCTGTAGGAACAATTGTAATATCAACTTCGCCATTCTCCCACATAGCAACTGCTGTCTTAGCATCAGCGACTGTCTTGATGCAGATTTCGTCAAGTTTTACACTGTCGGCATCCCAATAATCCGGATTCTTTGTCATAACAAGCTGATCACCATGTTTCCACTCAGTCATCGTGAACGGTCCATTATATGCTGCTTTTTCAGGATCTGCTGCATATTCTTTTCCATATTTTTCTACAAGGTCTCTTCTTGCTGGTCCAAGTGCACACATAGATGCCATTGATTCGAAATATACCGCCGGATGTTCCAGAGTAATTTCTACAGTCTTGTCATCAAGTGCCTTAACACCCAGTTCTTCAACAGAAACTTCACCATTATTTACAGCTGTACCGTTTTTCAGGATGTAACCGATAAATGCATAGTCACAAGCTTCTGCCGGATCCATCAGTCTCTGCATACCGTAAACATAATCATCTGCAGTTACATCCACACCGTCACTCCATTTCAGGCCATCGCGAAGATGGAAGGTGTAAACAAGTCCGTCATCAGAAACTTCCCAGCTTTCTGCTGCGTCTCCTCTCACTTCTCCTTCTACATTTCTTGTAAGGCAAGCCAGCATATGGATATTTGCTGATGCGGAAGAAATGGAGTTACTATTCTGCGGATCTGCTGACGGAATGTCTTCACGCAGAGTATATGTAACTCTTTTCTTACCTGTACCTTCTGTTTCACTGCTGTCATCGGATTTCTTTGATCCAGGTGTACCGCAGCCTGCAAACATGGTAACTACCATAGCTGCAGAAAGTAATGCTGCTAATAATCTCTTTTTCATAACTTTTCCTCCTTCATTTAAAGTTCTATTAGCTCATGTGTAGCACTTATCAGGTTTTCATATCCGTCTTTTGTGACAATACCCTGATCTTCGATCCGGACACCGCCCCAGCCTGGAATATAAAGTCCTGGTTCTACCGTCATCACGCTGTTCTCCGGAAGAATATTCCCACAATTTGCTCCAATATTCGGAAGCTCATGTACGAACAGCCCTACTCCATGACCGATTCCCGTATAGTGATACTGGAAATATTCGGTCCCTTCAATTGCTTTGAGTGACGCTTCATAACAGGATGTGCCCGTCACTCCCGCTTTGACAGAAGCTTCTGTTTCTTCTGTCATCCGTCTGCAGAGATTGTATACTTCTTTTTGTTTTTCATCCGCTTTCCCTACAACAACGGTTCTTGTCATATCTGACAAATATCCTTTGTACTGGCATCCATAATCCATCAATACAAAGTCGCCATATTCGATTGCCTTATTACTCGGAATTCCATGGAGAAGCGATGTTCTCGCTCCTGATATAAGAATTCCTCCGTAAGGCTTGGTATCAGCTCCTTCCATTACCATGTAATGGGCAAGCTTTGATGCAAGTTCTTTCTCAGTTACACCCACACGCACGTCTTTCAAGATTTTTTCAAATGCTCTGGATGCAATATCACATGCCACTGTCAGGTTCTTAATCTCTTCAGGCGTCTTCACCGCACGAAGTTCTTCTATTACGTTAAGAGTGGGAACCAGCTCAACTTTCATGGCATCCTGCATGGATTTCCATGCTCCAAATGTGAGATAATCCTGTTCAAATCCTATTCTTTCAACTTTTTCTTCTTCAGCACATAACGCAACTGCTTCCCCTATACTGCGGCTCCTTGTGCTTCGCCAATTCCTGATTTCATACTCCGGGCATTCATATGATGCCTGTTCAGTATACCGCGGATCTGTAAGAAAGTACTGTTTACTTTTCGTAATAAAAAGAAAAGAATCCTCTCCTGTATATGCACTGACCGCTCTCACGTTAGCCGGCTTCGCCACATAAAAACCATCCAAACCTTCCTTCTCCATGTACTCTCTCAGTTGTTCAATCTTACTCATTGCAATCCCCCAATTTCTATACCGTATACTAGAACGCAGTCTATTTTGATAATAAAAAAGCGTCATGATTTTCATCATGACGTCCTTGTCTTCCCAAGTCATAGTTTCACGCTATGACGTCCGCTTATGAAATTGTATTGAAAACCCTTTCTTTCACGCTTGACTAAGCAGAAGGTTACGTGAAACCGGAAGCCAACCATCTGTTTCTAGTATTGCAGATTCTCATTTATTATTTTCACGAAGATGATTTTTTCTTCATCAATATGATTTTTCTATTATATCCTTTATTTCACCTTGTGTCAAGGGAAATATGAATTTTGCTATTTTTTTCACAATATCCTTTTTTACTTTAATCCACTTAAACTCAACTATTTTCTATGGTATACCCAAAGACTGACCGACTCTTTTTCACCGGTGTTGTATATACAATGACGTTCTCCCTCTTTGATATATGCCGAATCCCGCTCATGCAATGTGTATTCTCTTCCTTCGATAATCAAGTTCAGACATCCGGATATCACCGTGCACATTTCGTCACGATTGTGACGATATTCCTTTTTTTTAGGCGGTTCCCCTGGCTGTATCGTAATATATTCATAAACATAGTTGGAACGTCTGAAATCTGCTATATTAACAACTAAGTTCTCATCCGGATAACTTGCCTCTGTGAGTTCTTCCTTGCGAATGATTGTTTTCGCCTCACATTCAGACTCAAGAATGTCAACGATACTGATTTCCAGCGATTCACAAATCCTGGCAAGGTTATCGATTGTAGGAGTCGTCTTATTCTGTTCCAGCATGCTCAGATACCCTACTGACAATCCGGTATACTCCGAAAGGCTTTTAATTGTCATCATCTTTTTCTTCCTGTTTTCTCTGATTCTCTCCCCAAGATGGCGTATATCCAACATCTTCCCACCTCATTTTTGCAAAGTAATTTTGAATATGTCGTTAATAATAGCTAATTTTTTTCAAATTTGCAATATTAAAATGAAATCTATAAGAATGTATAATAAATTCATAAACCCGAAAATAATAACAGGGCATAGTATTTTCACATACTATCCCCTGTCAATTTTACATGAAATAATGAGCCTATTCTTCTGTTATTTCAGCAAATTCGGTCTCTGTATCCGCAGTTTCTTCGACATTAGCAGCATCATTTTCTGCATTTAGTTCTGGTGCTTCAACCATTTCGCCTTCTTCCGCATCATCAAAATCATCGAGAACAATTTCATCTTCCATCGCCAGTTCTGTGTTCAAGCGAACATCCCGATATTTCTTCATACCGGTTCCTGCCGGAATAAGCTTACCGATAAGAACATTTTCCTTAAGGCCGATCAAATGATCCACCTTACCCTTAATAGCAGCTTCCGTCAGAACTTTCGTTGTCTCCTGGAAGGACGCAGCAGACAAGAAGGACTCGGTAGCAAGCGATGCCTTAGTAATACCAAGCATGATCTGTTCACCGGTTGCCGGTTCTTTGCCCTCTGCCTCCAGCTTTTCATTCACGTCGTTGAATTCAAGTACGTCGACCATCGTACCCGGGAGGAACTCTGTATCGCCCTTTTCTTCTACTCGAATCTTCTTAAGCATCTGACGCACGATAACCTCGATATGCTTATCATTGATTTCTACACCCTGCAGACGATATACTCTCTGTACTTCCTGGAGCATATAATCCTGTGCTGCACGAAGTCCTTTAATCTTCAGCAGATCATGCGGATTGATACTACCTTCTGTCAGCTCGTCACCGGCTTCAAGAACAGCACCATCCATAATCTTAATTCGTGAACCATACGGAATCAAATAAGCTTTCGACTCACCCGTCTCCTGATTCGTCACAATAATCTCACGTTTCTTCTTTGTATCGTTGATTGTTGCAACACCACCAAATTCTGTAATGATCGCAAGTCCTTTCGGTTTTCTTGCCTCAAAAAGCTCTTCGACACGAGGAAGACCCTGCGTGATATCATCACCGGCCACACCACCGGTATGGAAGGTACGCATGGTAAGCTGGGTACCTGGCTCTCCGATTGACTGAGCCGCAATGATACCGACAGCCTCACCAACCTGTACCGGTTCTCCGGTTGCCATGTTGGCTCCATAACATTTTGCGCAGATTCCGATATGTGATTTACAGGTCAGAATCGTACGGATCTTCACCTTTTTAAGTGGAGAATTTCCATTTTCATCCACACCGTATTTCATAATCTTCTCTGCACGTTTTGGAGTGATCATATGATTTGCTTTTACAAGCACATTTCCATCTTTATCACAAATCGTATAGCAGGAATAACGTCCTGTAATACGTTCCTGAAGACTTTCAATCTCTTCATTTCCATCCATGAATGCATGCACATACATACCTGGAATCTCTGCACCTTTTTCTACGCAGTCCACTTCACGGATAATCAGTTCCTGTGAAACATCAACAAGACGTCTGGTCAAATATCCAGAGTCCGCTGTACGAAGAGCGGTATCTGACAGACCTTTACGCGCTCCATGCGCAGACATGAAGTACTCCAATACGTCCAGACCTTCACGGAAGTTTGACTTAATCGGCAACTCGATCGTACGACCGGTTGTATCAGCCATAAGTCCGCGCATACCTGCAAGCTGCTTAATCTGCTTATCTGATCCACGGGCTCCGGAATCGGCCATCATGAAGATATTATTATATTTATCCAGTCCGGAAAGCAGTGCCTCTGTAAGTTCATCATCCGTTGCTTTCCATGTCTCAACAACTTCTTTATAACGTTCTTCTTCTGTAATAAGACCACGTTTGAAGTTCTTTGTAATCTTATCTACTGTATCCTGTGCTCTCTGAATCAATTCCGGTTTCTGCGGCGGCACCGTCATATCGGAAATGGATACAGTCATCGCTGCTCTTGTAGAGAATTTGTAACCGATTGCTTTTACACTGTCAAGCACTTCAGCAGTCTTTGAAGCTCCGTGTGTATTAATAACTTTTTCAAGGATCTTTTTGAGCTGTTTTTTGCCGACATGGAAATCCACTTCAAGAAGCAGTTCATTTCCCTCTACTTCACGATCAACAAAGCCCAGATCCTGCGGAATAATCTCATTGAAAATAAATCTTCCCAATGTTGATTCAACTGTTCCTGTTTTCTCAGTTCCATCCGGAAGAGTCTTGGTAACACGAACTTTAATTTTGGAATGAAGTGTAACTACTCCATTCTCATATGCAAGAATCGCTTCGTTAATGCTCTTAAATGCTTTTCCTTCTCCTAATGCTCCCGGTCTTTCCTGCGTCAGATAATAAATACCAAGGACCATATCCTGTGAAGGAACGGCCACCGGACCACCATCAGACGGTTTCAGCAGGTTATTCGGAGAAAGAAGGAGGAAACGGCACTCTGCCTGAGCTTCTACGGACAGCGGCAGATGGACAGCCATCTGGTCTCCGTCGAAATCGGCATTAAATGCTGTACAAACAAGCGGATGAAGCTTGATTGCTTTACCTTCTACAAGAATCGGTTCAAACGCCTGAATACCAAGTCTGTGCAGCGTGGGGGCACGGTTCAGCATAACCGGGTGTTCCTTGATTACATCTTCCAGTACATCCCACACCTCTGTCTGAAGGCGTTCTACCATCTTTTTCGCATTTTTAATATTATGTGCGGTTCCGTTTGCAACCAGTTCTTTCATTACAAATGGTTTGAAGAGCTCAATTGCCATTTCTTTCGGAAGACCACACTGGTAAATCTTAAGTTCCGGTCCTACTACGATAACGGAACGTCCTGAATAGTCAACACGTTTTCCCAGAAGGTTCTGACGGAAACGTCCTGATTTACCTTTCAGCATATCGGAAAGAGACTTCAGCGCACGGTTACCAGGTCCGGTTACCGGACGTCCGCGGCGTCCGTTGTCGATCAGAGCATCGACTGCTTCCTGAAGCATTCTCTTTTCGTTTCTTACAATAATGTCCGGAGCTCCCAGTTCAAGGAGTCTCTTAAGACGGTTATTTCTGTTGATAATTCTGCGGTACAGGTCATTCAGATCTGATGTTGCAAAACGACCTCCGTCAAGCTGAACCATCGGACGCAGATCCGGCGGAATAACCGGGATTACAGTCATTACCATCCACTCCGGTCTGTTACCGGATTCACGAAATGCCTCAACCACTTCGAGACGTTTTACAATTCTTGCACGCTTCTGTCCGGTTGCACCTTCCAGTCCTGACTGAAGTTCTGCATATTCTTTGTCCAAATCGATTGCTTCCAGTAATTCTTTAATAGATTCCGCACCCATACCGACACGGAACTTATTGCCCCATGTTTCTCTCGCTTCCTGATACTCAGCTTCAGAAAGAACCTGCTTGTACTGAAGATCTGTCTCTCCTTTATCCAGCACGATATAAGAAGCAAAATACAGAACCTTCTCCAGTGTTCTCGGGGACAGATCCAGGATCAGTCCCATCCGGCTCGGAATCCCCTTGAAATACCAGATATGGGAAACCGGGGCAGCAAGTGCAATGTGCCCCATACGTTCACGACGCACACTTGACTTGGTTACCTCAACCCCACAGCGGTCACAGACAACACCTTTGTAGCGGATTTTTTTATATTTTCCACAGTGACATTCCCAGTCTTTGCTCGGTCCGAAAATTCTCTCACAGTACAGACCATCCTTTTCCGGTTTTAAAGTTCTGTAGTTGATGGTTTCCGGTTTTGTCACTTCACCGTGTGACCATTCCAGAATCTTCTCCGGAGATGCCAGACCAATTTTAATTGCATCGAATGTCATCTGCTGAGATGTTACTTCGTTTTTATTTTCTGTCATTTCGGCATCCTCCCTATTCTAAGTCCATATCGTCAAAATCTTCAAATTCTTCCTCAAAGTCTTCTTCAAAGTCAGCGTCATCCGGCTCTTCATCAATGTCCACAAGCTCACCATCTTCAAATTCCTGTGTGCTGTATCCATGTTTTCCGAAATCCTCGTCATTGCGGTAACGTCTGTCTCCTTCAATGATGTGGTTCAGATTTGTATCGCCATAATCTACGCTTTCCATAATCTCAACTTCTGTATTGTCATCACGCAGTACTCGTACGTCAAGGCCAAGAGACTGCAGCTCCTTCAGAAGTACTTTAAAGGATTCCGGAATACCCGGTTCAGGAATATTCTCACCTTTTATGATTGCTTCATAAGTCTTCACACGTCCTACAACGTCATCAGATTTTACTGTCAGGATTTCCTGCAGAGTGTAGGAAGCTCCGTACGCCTCAAGAGCCCAAACCTCCATTTCTCCGAAACGCTGTCCACCAAACTGCGCTTTACCACCAAGTGGCTGCTGGGTTACCAGTGAGTAAGGACCGGTTGAACGCGCATGGATCTTATCATCAACCAAATGATGCAGTTTCAGATAATGCATGTGTCCGATCGTTACCGGGCTGTCAAAGAATTCACCGGTACGTCCGTCACGAAGACGAACTTTACCGTCTCTTGACAGCGGAACCCCCTTCCATAGTTCTCTGTGGTCTCTATTCTCATACAGATATTCCATAACCTCCGGAAGCAGCTCTTCTTTATGTCTTGCTTCAAACTCTTCCCAGCTCAAGTTTACATAATCATTCGCCAGGTCAAGCGTATCCATAATATCAACCTCATTGGCGCCATCGAAGACCGGTGTAGAAATATTGAATCCAAGAGCTTTCGCAGCCAAAGACAGATGAATCTCAAGCACCTGTCCGATATTCATACGTGACGGCACACCCAGAGGGTTAAGCACGATATCAAGCGGACGTCCGTTCGGCAGGAACGGCATATCTTCTACAGGGAGCACACGGGAAACAACACCCTTGTTACCATGACGTCCGGCCATCTTATCACCGACAGAAATCTTTCTCTTCTGAGCGATATAAATACGAACTGCCTGATTTACTCCCGGTGAGAGTTCATCTCCATTTTCTCTTGTAAATACTTTTGCATCCACAACGATACCGTATTCGCCATGCGGTACTTTCAAAGAAGTATCTCTTACTTCACGGGCTTTTTCACCAAAGATTGCCCGAAGCAGTCTCTCTTCTGCCGTCAGCTCTGTTTCACCCTTCGGTGTCACTTTACCGACGAGGATGTCCCCGGCACGAACTTCCGCACCGATACGGATAATACCTCTTTCATCCAGATCTTTCAGCGCATCGTCACCGACACCCGGAATATCACGTGTAATTTCTTCCGGCCCAAGCTTGGTGTCACGGGCTTCTGCTTCATACTCTTCAATATGCACAGAAGTGTATACATCATCCTGTACCAGTCTTTCACTTAACAGAACAGCATCCTCGTAGTTATAACCTTCCCAGGTCATGAAGCCGATCAGCGGGTTCTTACCAAGCGCCATCTCACCATTTGATGTAGACGGGCCGTCTGCAATAACCTGTCCTGCCTCTACCCGTTCTCCCTTGACAACAATCGTTCTCTGATTATAACAGTTACTCTGGTTACTGCGGAGGAATTTGGTCAATTTATACGTTTTCCTGGTCTTATCATCCTGCTTAATTACGATTTCTGTTGCAGTTGCGCGTTCTACCACACCGCCCTGTTCTGCCACAATGCAGACTCCCGAGTCAACGGCTGATTTTACTTCCATACCAGTTCCGACAACCGGTGCTTCGGTCATCAAAAGCGGTACCGCCTGACGCTGCATGTTGGATCCCATCAGCGCACGGTTGGCATCGTCATTTTCCAGGAAAGGAATCAATGCTGTAGCTACAGAGAATACCATCTTCGGAGAAACGTCCATATAGTCAAACATTCTTCTCTCATATTCCTGAGTCTCTTCACGGTAACGACCAGATACATTCTTATGAATGAAATGTCCTTCTTCATCCAGTGGCTCATTCGCCTGTGCTACATGATAATTATCTTCTTCATCTGCTGTCATATAGACAACATCATCTGTTACTACCGGGTTCATCGGATCGCTCTTGTCGATCTTACGATACGGAGCCTCCACGAAACCGTATTCATTAATTCTCGCATAACATGCCAGAGAGTTGATAAGCCCAATGTTCGGTCCTTCAGGTGTCTCAATCGGGCACATTCTTCCATAGTGAGAATAGTGTACATCTCGAACCTCGAATCCGGCACGGTCACGAGACAGACCACCTGGGCCAAGGGCAGACAGACGTCTCTTATGAGTCAGCTCACCCAGCGGGTTATTCTGATCCATAAACTGTGACAACTGAGATGAACCAAAGAATTCTTTCACAGCTGCCGTAACCGGTTTAATATTGATCAAAGACTGCGGGGATACCCCTTCCAGATCCTGTGTTGTCATTCTTTCACGAACAACTCTTTCCAATCTGGACAGACCAATTCTGTACTGATTCTGAAGCAGTTCACCGACCGCACGAATACGTCTATTGCCAAGATGATCAATATCATCATCATTTCCAAGACCATATTCCAAATGCATATTATAATTGATGGATGCGAAAATATCTTCTTTTGTAATGTGCTTCGGAATCAGCTCATGGATATTCTTGCGAATCGCATCTTTCAATTCATCGATATCGCCTGCTGTCTCTTCCAGAAGTTCAGCGAGAACCGGATAGTACACCAGCTCCGTCACGCCCACTTCCTTAGGGTCAATGTCAACAATGCTCTGCAGATTTACCATCATATTAGAAAGAACTTTGATATTGCGTTCTCCCTCTTCTCTTGCAATCCATACATATGGGACTGCCGCGTTCTGAATTGTATCTGCAAGTTCTCTGTCAACTTCCGTTCCTTTTTCCGCGATCACCTCTCCTGTCAGAGGGCTTACAACATCTTCTGCCAGAACTCGTCCGTTAATACGATTACGGAGCAGAAGCTTCTTATTAAATTTATAACGTCCAACTTTAGCAAGATCATAACGTCTTGCATCAAAGAACATACTTGTGATCAGGCTTTCAGCACTGTCCACAGCAAGAGGTTCACCCGGACGAATCTTCTTGTATAATTCAAGAAGACCTTCCTGATAGTTTTCCGCTGTATCTTTGCTAAAACTTGCCAGAATCTTCGGTTCCTCACCAAAGAGTTCCAAAATCTCCGCATTCGTACCAACACCCAGGGCTCGAATCAACACTGTGATCGGCACTTTTCTGGTTCTGTCAACACGCACATAGAAAACGTCATTCGAATCCGTCTCATATTCAAGCCATGCGCCGCGGTTCGGAATTACCGTACAAGAAAATAATTCTTTACCGATTTTGTCATGTGCAATTCCATAATAAATGCCAGGAGAACGTACCAACTGGCTTACAATAACACGTTCTGCTCCGTTAATTACGAAAGTACCCGTCTTCGTCATTAACGGCAGATCTCCCATAAAGATCTCATGTTCGTTAATCTCATCCGTTTCCTTATTATGAAGCCTTACACGCACTTTCAGCGGTGCCGCATAAGTCGCGTCACGCTCTTTACATTCTTCGATTGAGTACTTTACCTCGTCTTCACATAATGTAAAATCCACCAGTTCCAGACTCAGATGTCCACTGTAATCTGTAATCGGAGAAATATCATCAAATACTTCTTTTAATCCTTCGTCTAAGAACCACTGATAGGAGTCCTTTTGAACTTCGATTAAGTTCGGCATTTGGAGTACTTCTTTTTGTCTGGAATAGCTCATACGCATACTTTTTCCGGTTGTGATGGGACGAATTCTGTTTTTCTCCATTGACGTTTCACTCCTTATATAATAAATTTTCGGGTTAATTCCGCCTAACACTCACACAGATTTTTAAACAAGTGGACAGTTTTTGCCGTCCACGACTTCAATCTGTGGCTCAACTATCTCCCTTTTATCGGAAACAGTCGATTTTAGGGCGCAATTATAGCATAAATTTCCACAATAGCGCATTTTTTACTATATCATAGAGTCTGCTGGCTTGTCAAGGATTTTTTTGTGATTTGGAATATTTTTTAAATGATTTCAAGAAACAAAAATGGTACTTCTGTCTAGAAAAAACGGGGAAGATCTCTCTCCCCCGCTTTGGAATACTCTTAAAATTACTTAAGGGCAACTTCTGCGCCTTCAGCTTCAAGTTTTGCTTTGATTTCTTCAGCTTCTGCCTTAGATACTGCTTCTTTCACTACCTTCGGTGCTCCGTCAACTAATTCTTTAGCTTCTTTTAATCCAAGTCCTGTGATTTCACGAACAACTTTGATTACTTTAACTTTAGAAGAACCAGCTGCTACTAATTCTACGTTGAATTCATCTTTTTCTTCTTCCTGAGCTGCTCCGTCTCCAGCTGCTGCTGCAACTACAACACCTGCTGCTGCAGATACACCAAATTCTTCTTCACATGCTTTAACTAATTCATTTAATTCTAATACAGATAATTCTTTGATAGCTTCAATAAATTCTGCTGTTGTTAATTTTGCCATTTTATTTTCCTCCATTTGATATTTTTATAATACTCTTATTCTTCTGCTGCGGCTTCTGCCGGAGCTCCATTCTGCTCTGCGATCTGATTAAGCACACGAGCAAGATTGGTAATCGGTGACTGTAAGCTTCCAAGTAACTTGGACAGTAATTCTTCTCTTGATGGAACCTTAGATAACTCTGCAACTCCGTTAGCGTCATATACTGTGCCTTCAACCACACCTGCTTTAACTTCAAGAGCCTGAGCTGTCTTTGCAAACTTGCAAATAATTCTTGCCGGTGCTGTTGCATCGTCTTTAGAAATTGCAATAGCGCTCGGTCCTTCCAGATATTCGTCTAACTGTGCGAAATCTGTTCCTTCAAAAGCTCTCTTCATCATTGTGTTTTTGCAGACTTTGTAAACAATACCAGCTTCTCTTAACTGCTTACGAAGTTCTGTATCTTCTGCTACAGTTAATCCGCGGTAGTCAACCAGCACGATTGACTGTGCATCAGTGATATCATCTACGATTGCCTGAACGATAGGTTGTTTTAATTCAACTTTTGCCACGAATGGTGCACCTCCTTGTATTATTTATGAGCTGCCTAGAAAAAGCTCCCTGTCCGCAGACTGGAAGCTTCTATAAATTCAAACTTTTATCGAATTCGTTTCTTCCTCGGTAGGCGTTTTCATCCTTATGCCTTGCGGCACCTACTGTCTCTGGCAGTTACGCTATATATAATAACAGGTGTTCTCCTGTTCGTCAAGTACTTTTTGGATTTTTTCGTAATTTTTTCAGCTTACCACAGTATATCAAACTCAGAAAAATCAATTTCCGCACCAGCCCATATTCTCATCGGAACTTTATCCTCAAAGTCATAATGCATTACTTCAAACTCCGTGTCGCTTCCTTGAAGCCAATATGTAGAGATATCCTTCTTCTCCGGATCGATGATCCAGTATTCGCGTACTCCTGCCTTCCAATATTTATTAAGCTTGATCATATAATCCCGCTTGCGGCTGGATGGCGATACTACTTCAGCCACAAAATCCGGCGCACCATTAATTCTTCGCCCGTCCGTCAGTTCTTTGTCGCATATCACCACAAGATCAGGCTGAAGCATCGTTTTATTATCTTTACTAAGGCAGACATCTATAGGTGAAAGGATCACTCTGCACTCCCCTTCATTTTTCTTGACATAATCCCTCATATAATAACACAGTTCACCAATTATTTCCTGATGTACAATTGTCGGGGCATCCATATAAATCAGATAACCGTCTATCAGCTCTGCTCTCACTTCTTCCGGAAGCGCATAGTAATCCTCTAATGTATACTCCCCATCCTTTTTCATTGTATCGTAGGCAATGGACTCTTCCCGAATGCAAAGAACAGGTTCCGATTCCGTATGATACCGGAATTCCTTCCGCTGAAGCGCACGATCCAATGCGTCCAGCGTATCAATCTGCGGCGATTTTGTCGCTCCGCTCAAGATCTTATTCACAGTCCCCAGCGATACCCCCGAATAGTCAGCAAGCTGTTTATTCGTAAGACCCAATTGTTTTTTCCGATTCTTAATATCACGTATATCCATTCCCGTTCCTCCTTCCATTCAATCTGCACTTGCCCGCCACGCCTCTTTATATATTATATATTACCATTTATTATAATAATATTCAACTCTTTTTATACAATATTATTATTTTACCATATTATATAATCTGCATCTCTCCAATGCTTCATTGACAAAAAACAGGACGCAGCACTTTGAAATGCTGCGTCCTCGATAGGTATCAATATATCATCAATTAAGCTAACTTCATCGGGTTCAGTTTTACGCCAGGTCCCATTGTAGAAGTAAGAGTTACACTTCTAAGGTACTGTCCTTTTACTGCTGCCGGTTTAGCCTTATTGATTGCATCGATAAGCGTCTGGAAGTTGTCCGCCAACTGTTCTTCTGTGAAGGAAGCTTTTCCAATCGGTACATGGATAATATTTGTCTTGTCCAATCTGTACTCAATCTTACCAGCTTTGATCTCGTTGATTGCTTTTGTAACGTCCATTGTTACGGTACCAGCCTTCGGGTTCGGCATTAAACCTTTTGGTCCAAGTACACGACCAAGACGTCCAACAACACCCATCATATCCGGTGTAGCAACTACAACGTCGAATTCAAACCAGTTTTCATTCTGGATCTTCGGAATCAGTTCTTCTGCTCCTACGTAATCTGCGCCAGCCGCTTTTGCTTCTTCTGCTTTTGCATCTTTTGCAAATACAAGGATACGAACTTTTTTACCTGTTCCGTGTGGAAGAACAACTGCTCCACGAATCTGCTGATCAGCGTGACGTCCGTCACATCCGGTTCTGATATGAGCTTCGATTGTCTCGTCAAATTTTGCTGTCGCACATTTTTTAACTAATGCGATTGCATCTGCTTTATCATAGAGGACTGTTCTGTCAACCTGTTTAGCAGCCTCTACATATTTCTTTCCTCTTTTCATGTTAAATACCTCCTAGTGGTGATTACGGGAATTCCCTCCCACGTGCTTGTTTACAGTTTTCATAGTGTAGTTCTTTCGCCCGTAAATCAGACTTATTCAACTACAGTTACACCCATACTTCTGCAGGTTCCTTCGATCATACTCATAGCACTCTCAACAGTAGCTGCATTTAAATCAGGCATCTTCATCTCTGCGATTTCTTTAACCTGAGCTTTTGTGATCTTAGCAACTTTTGTCTTATTCGGAACGCCTGAACCTGATTTGATATTGCAGGCTTTCTTAATCAGAACTGCTGCCGGCGGTGTCTTTGTAACAAAGCTGAAGCTTCTGTCACTGTAAACAGTGATAACAACCGGAATAATTAAATCTCCCTGGTCTGCTGTTCTTGCGTTGAACTGTTTTGTAAACTCAACGATATTTACACCATGCTGTCCAAGAGCAGGACCAACCGGTGGAGCCGGAGTAGCCTTTCCGGCTGGAATCTGTAATTTGATATAACCTGTAACTTTTTTTGCCATTTTAAAGTACCTCCTTGTGGTATTTGCGGGGATTTCCCTCCCACGTAATGTCTGCTACATTTTCTTGACTTCTGCGAAACTAATTTCTACCGGTGTTTCGCGACCAAATAACTCAACATTGATTGTAAGACTCTGTTTCTGCATATTAATGGACTGAACAGCACCAACCGTTCCTTCCCATGCCCCGGCAATAACAGTAACGGTATCGCCCTCTGCAAAGTCAACGACAACATCCTCTTTCTGGATTCCGAGCGGTGCCATTTCTTCGTCTGTAAGCGGAACCGGTTTGGACCCCGGACCAACGAAACCAGTCACACCTCTGGTATTTCTTACGACATACCATGTATCATCATTCATGATCATATGAATGAGTACATATCCCGGAAAAAGCTTTTTCTGTGATGCCTTCTGCACTCCGTTCTTCAGTTCCACAACCTCATGCATCGGAACACGAACTTCCAGAATCTCTTCTTCCAGATGACGGTTCTCAATCGTCTTGTCAATGTCGGCTTTTACTTTGTTCTCATACCCTGAATAGGTATGAACCACATACCATTTTGCTTCTGCCATAATATCACCTTTCCTGTGTTACCATTATCAGTATCTTATCTTACTAAGAAATCAATTCCGTATTTTACAAGAATATCGGTAATCGCGATAATCGCTCCCAGCAAAACAGAAACAGATACGACTGCCGCTGTCTGTTTGGCAAGTGTGGTTTTGTCTGGCCAGATAATCTTCTTAAACTCTGCTTTTACACCTTTGAAAAACGGTGTCTTGCGGGTTTCTTTAGCATCTCCCATAACATTCACTTCCCTTCAACGACTATTTCGTCTCTTTGTGTAATGTGTGTGATTTGCAGAATCTACAGTATTTCTTTGTCTCCATGCGCTCCGGATGAGATTTCTTATCCTTTGTCATGTTGTAGTTACGATGTTTGCATTCTGTACATTCCAGTGTAATTCTTGTACGCACAACTTCCACCTCGCTTTTATGTTCTAATTTTCAGTTACACGACAGCTTGCGAGGCTGTCTGCAAAATCCCGTCTCCGGAATTCTGCTAAAAATAGGCATAAAAAAAAGACCTATAACTTCCATTCGCTAGGATAGTGTAACATACAGTCCCCGCAAAGTCAAGGTTTTCTTTTTGTTATCCGGCAAATTCTCCTTCCGTCCACAGCTATTAAAAATCCGGCAAAACACATATTTCCCGTGTTTTGCCGGATTATTTACAAACTATCTTCCATTTTCCATATCATATGCTTCCTGATAGAAGAATTCCTGAGAGTTCAGTTTTTCTGCATTTACAGACCGGTCGCAGTATTCTCCTTCTGAATTCTGTTCTTTTCCTTTCTCATCATCCATCATCATCGTGTCAAATATATGACGGATTCTGGTGCGGATATCCTGGTCATAAATCGGAGCAGCCACTTCCACACGGCGAACCGTATTTCTGGTCATAAAGTCGGCAGATGCAATGTAAATCTTCTCCTCATCTCCCCTTCCGAAGCGGTAGATTCTGGAGTGTTCAAGGAAACGCCCGACAACACTGATCACATGAATATTCTCTGTCATGCCTTTCACACCCGGTTTCAGACAGCAGATACCTCTGACGATCAGATCAATTTTCACTCCGGCCTGCGAAGCCTCGATCATCTTATCGATCAGAACCTTATCCGTAAGCGAATTGATCTTCACCCCCACATATCCTGTACTGCCCTGTTTCACCTTCTCAATCTCCGCATCGATCATATCCACTACCTTGTTCTGCAGACATTTCGGCGCGACAAGGAGTTCGTTCGTATGCTCGACCACTTCTCCCTTCTGCAACGCGGTAAATATCTCTGCTGCTTCTGCTCCTATGGACTGTCTTGCCGTGATCAGAGAAAGATCTGTGTAAAGCCTTGATGTTTTTTCATTATAATTTCCGGTTCCGATCTGGGTTATGTAAGCAAATCCCGTTTCCGTTTTGCGTGTGATCAGACACAGTTTGGAATGAACCTTATAGTCTCCCAGTCCATAAAGGATCTGACATCCGGCATCCTCAAGCCTGTGGGACATTTCAATATTATTCGCCTCGTCAAATCTTGCTCTCAGTTCAACCAGAACAACAACTTCCTTGCCATTTTCGGCAGCCTCGATCAACGTGTCAATGATCTTGCTTCGCTCTGCAACACGATAAAGCGTCATTTTAATAGAAACGACCGACTCATCTTCTGCCGCTTCCTGAAGGAGCTGCAGGAACGGCTTCATGCTTTCATACGGATAGGAAAGCAGCACATCCTTCTTCTCGATCTGGCTAAACAGATTTTCTTTCAGGTTCAGCGCCGGGCTGAGTCTCGGACTGCGTTTTTCATAAAACAATTCCGGTTTATCTCGAAGATAGGTCTGGAGCGAGAATACAAAAGACAGATCCAGTGGTGTCTTCACATCGATAATATGATCCGCCCCGATTTTCAGGAAACGGGCAATTTCCTGCTTTGTCTTTTTATTGATACTGCGGCTGAACTCCACTCGCACCGGATTCAGCCTGGTACGACGTTTGATCAACTGTTCCATCATATCTCTGTAGTCAAGATCTTCGTCATATATCTCTGTCGCATCAATATCCGCATTACGCGTCACACGCATGATAGATTTTTCTTTCACAATATATTTTGAATACAATTTGGAAACGAAATGAAGGATCAGTTCTTCTGACAACATAAAGGTTCCCGGTCTTGTAGGGATCTCAATCAGCCGTTTAAATACGCTGTTGGAGCAGGGAACCAGTCCGGTTCTTCTCTTGCCCTTCGGTGTTTCAAGTAAAACAATCGCATACAACTGTTTATTTGCAAGGAACGGAAACGGCTGCTGCTTCCCGATGATCATCGGAGAAAGGAACGGGGCAATATGCGCGTCAAAATACTTCTCCAGAAGTTTTCCTTCTTCCGCGGACAACTTGTTAAAATTAATGATACGGATTCCCTCAGGCTCCAGTTCACCCATAAGCTGCTCATATATTTTTGCCTTCTTCTCTTCAAGCACGTTCACACGTTTGAGAATCTCCTTGACCTGCTCTTTACTATTCATGCCAGTTTTATTCTCTATAATTTCTTCCGAAGACTGCATCTGCATCAGGAGCGTACCGACACGTACCATGAAAAATTCATCCAGATTTGTCTGGAAAATAGACGCAAATGTCATCCTTTCTGCCAAAGGCACTCTTGGATTCCCGGCTTCATTTAACACTCGTTCATTAAACTGAAGCCATGACAATTCTCTGTTTGTCATACACAGGTTTTGATTCTTCTTTTCACTTTGTTTCTTATTCTTCATTCCTTGTTTCCTTCTCTCTTTCGCCATTTTACAAGCATCATTCAATTGCCGCGGATATAGACATGTCTCATCGTTGTTGTTCCTTACAGCTCATTTCTTCCGCTTTAAGTTTAAAAACTCCGACGCTCCGAAGCATGCTTTCCTCATAAGACCATTCGCTTTGCCCCGAAACATGCTTCATGATCCGGTTTAAGCCATAAATCTTCCCGTTCCTTTCTCCGCAAAGTGCCACCCCCTCTTTTATTGACTTAGCTTACCCGGGAGTATATAATCGTAGCAAATACCTTATAACTATTCTAACAGAGAGGGAAAAAAATGGGAACACAAAAACAGAAAAAAGGCCTAAATATCAGCACACGTTCTTCCCTGACCGCAATCGCAGTCATCTTTGTTCTGATGGTACTCACCTACATACTTACATTCCTGATCCCGGGAGGTGAATACGCCAGACTCACAGATGCATCCGGAAATACGGTAATCGATACCGAAGCAGGATTCTCTTATGTAGAAGGCGGAATTCCGTTCTGGAAATGGATCTTTTCCCCACTTCTCGTTCTCAGCTCAGAAGGAAGCGGAGCTTTGATTGCCGTTATCGTCTTCCTCCTGGTGATCGGAGGCGTTTTTAACAGTCTTGAGAAATGTAATCTTATGAAATATATGCTGGACAGAATTACCAGCCGATTCGGTCAGAAACGCTACCAGCTTCTGGCCGTCATCACCTTGTTCTTCATGGCCCTCGGTTCTTTTATCGGGTCCTTCGAAGAATACGTTCCGTTGGTTCCGATCGTCGTTGCGCTGGCCGTCAGCCTGGGATGGGATCCTCTTACCGGTGTCGGCATGAGTCTTCTTGCCGTAGGCTGTGGGTTTGCTGCCGGAGTCTGCAATCCATTTACCGTAGGTGTAGCACAGGAACTTGCCGGACTTCCGATGTTCTCGGGAATCTGGTTCCGCGCCCTTGCATTTGTACTGATCATGAACTTCTTCATTCCATCGGGTTCTGCCAAAGCCTTTCTGCTGATGCCGCTGATCGTTCCGGTTGCACAGGTATTCGGGATCTCTGCCCAGCTCTGCGTTGCGGCATTCGCGTTCGGCGACGGCTTCTCCAATGTATTCTACCCGACAAATCCGGTTCTTCTGATCGGTCTGGGTCTTGCGGATGTAAACTATGGTACCTGGGTGAAATGGAGCTGGAAATTCCAGACTCTGAATCTTGTACTTACAAGCCTGCTCCTGCTCTTTGGGATGGGAATTGGTTACTAATGTTGGATGTATTTCAAAAAACACTGGGGAGAGCGCTATGCGACCTCCCCCTTTTCCTGCTATTTTTCAATATACTGAATCGCCACGCAATGCGGACCGCCCTGCGTCCTGCAGTTGAAGACCGTAATCCGCTCCCGATTTTCTGACATTTCCTTCGCCGCGCACGCACTTTGATATGTACCGGAAAGTCCGTCCGCTATGGTGATATTGATAATGTCTGAATCCTTGTATTTATCAAACATATCCACCACCTCACCAATTGGCGGCTGGGAACTTCTGGGAATCTGTCCCTTACGAATCCTTTCATAAAAATCTTTCATATCCATCTGAAGGTCGCGCCCTTCCAGATCGTCAATATTGACACAAAGAGGCAACGTCTCGACTCCCAATGCATTTGCCTCCTCCACCGTGTGCAGTGTTGAAGAGTCTGTAATAATTTGAACCACATCCAATACCTCGCAACATAGTTTTGATTTCTACTTATTGCAGTTTGCATTATTTACGTGTTGCCACCAAGACATTTCGGCAATTATTCACAATCTTCTCACAGTTATTCAGGCATTTTCCCCAAAATTCTCCAAAAATATAACAGTTCAGCCGCAAGGATGAACCCTCTCTGACAAACGAACCCCGTCACCACCTGCTCGCATTACTCAGGTATGCTTTCTAATACATCTGCAAATCCTGCAAAATCTATCTCTAATTTTTCATCAAAAATCTGAACCGGGATCTTATCCCCGAATGTATAAAGGGACGGCATCGGGTCCTCTTCCAGGTGATACGTCACCACTTTTTTCTTCTGAAGATCAACAATCCAATATTCCCGCACACCGGCATTATCATATTTCACCATCTTTTTGGCAAAATCCATTCTTCTGGTAGAAGGCGACGTAACCTCAATCACCATATCCGGCGCTCCGTAAATACCTTCTTTTACAAGTTTTTCTTTCTTGCACAGTACTACAATATCAGGCTGAACCAGCGTCTTATCATCGCAATCCAGCTGTACATCAAGAGGAGCCGGAAGCACCAAACATTCTCCTTTATTCTCTCGTATAAATAATTCTAATAAAAATGCAATCTTCATCACAAGAATCTGATGTGCAGTGCCTGGCGCTTCCATAAAAATCAATTCCCCATCAATCAGTTCTGCACGCACCTCTTGCGGAAGTGCCCGGTAATCTTCTATCGTATACGGTCCACACCCCTGATATTCCAAAGCCGCCTGCGAATCCCGTATGACAAGATATTCATCCGTATCCTTCTTATCCATAAGAACTTTCTCAAGTGCCATCAGCGTATCGTATCTGGGCGACCTGGTTTCCCCGTTCAAAATCTTATTGATCGTTCCCACCGGTACTCCGGAAAGTCGAGATAGTGCCTCGGTGGTCATACCCCTTTCTTCCTTTTTTCGTTTTAATATATCAGAAATCACTGCCTCTATCTCCTTTAACCGTTTTTTACATTTTAACCGTTTGCGGTTATTTTGTCAAGAGAATAGTGGGAGTCGTGGGGATGGGGAGTTGAAGGGGAGTCAAGGGACCTGTCCCCACGACTCTCAACTAATGAGTTATAATGTACCCATAACAGTGGACACGCGAATTAGTGTAGTACCTGTTTTTCGGACACCCACCCGCCCTGCATAATCAAGTGAGAAAAACTTCTCCAACATACTCATAGTTAACGTTTTTCCAAAGCGCCTCGGACGGGTAATTAGTGTCACATCATCCTTGCTTTCCCACCATTCACGGATAAAATCCGTCTTATCTATATAGAAGCATTTATTCGTTATTATTTTTCAAAATCCTGTATCCCAATTCCTACTGTTCTTGCCATAAATGCCTCCTTTAATAGATTCTATTTTTATTTCTATTTTTAGTATAATGATTTTTCTTTACGATTACAATGATGCTGCGAATTTTATTTCCCACTTTTCCCGCCCGATACCATCTTCTTATATTCCCGCGGGCTCATTCTGATCTCTCTTCGGAAAATCCTCGAGAAATATCCGAAATTATCCATTCCAACGCTTGTCGCCACCTGCGTGACCGACATCTGTGTCGTATTAAAGTACTGAACCGCCGCACGAATTCGGGCGTGATGAATGTAATCGGTCATACTCATCCCGGTCTCTTTGCTGAACTGCCCGGAAAGGAAAGACGCATTTTTGTGAAATTCTTCTGCCAGCACAGCAAGGGACAATATTTGTAGAGCGAAGTGATCTTCGTCGTCCCATTCGCGTCAAGAAAAATCTTCAACTTATCTGAAGTCTTTTTATAAACTCCTGTGGCAAGCGCTTCGAGGAAATCATTCAGATAAATCGCATACAACTCTGCAGATGTAGTCGTAAACTGGCGAAACGCATCTTTGTTCGGCAAAATCTTCCGTTCCATTTCCGAATAAATGAGTCACGGAACCTGTCCCCACAAAACCATCAACATGGTTGCTGCCGCAAGAGCCGGTCCAAATGGAATTACTCCACCCTTTCCCTCACGGCTCTTATAACTTATAAGCAATATAACCAAACCGAAAATACATGCAAAGAACAATGCATACAATGATAAATTCATACCAAGATACAGTCCCATGACAGCAATTAATTTCACATCACCGCCGCCAAGGCTTTCTTTTTTAAAGATTTGCTCAATAAGAATGGAAAGAATAAGTACGCCGCCGCCGTATACTACAGCAGCCAGTAAATGCACAGCAATACCACTCCATCCACCATAATCCTGATATGCAAATGGTATTGCCATGCACCATGCAATTACAGAGATTCCCAGACATTTATCCGGAATCCTGTATCTTTTCAAATCTTCTACTGACAAATATAGCAGACAGAAGAAAAATACCAGATTTCTCAGGTTTAACGCTATTGAATCATATTCCATGAGGCCATGAAAGACACTACTTGGATTTTGAATCATTCTTTTCCTCCTCTTCTTCTGCCCTTTTCTTACGAATCGCTTCCACAGCTTCCCGCACAGCCGCTTCTTCCTCTTCACGAATAATACCTTTTGTAACTTTAACAGAATAGATCAAGTTATAGATCAGTATAAAGAACAAAGGAAGGAGAATAAGCGGTATAAAAATCAAAGGATTGGACAGCAGATGTACTGCAACTCCCAACGGATATGAAATGCAGATAACTTTACCAATCACATCTTCTTCCGAAGTTAAATACGGATCCTCTGTCTGGTTTGCATCTCCTTTTGTCACAAAAATGTGTCTTGCACCATCATTTTGGACCGATGTCACACGATCCCAACAGTTTCCTCTACATTAGCCACATAGCCGCGATATTCTTTCCCTGCTTTCCTTCGGTATGTAGCCTCAGGATCAGTTGGATTTAACAGCATGGTTGAATTGCCGAGGTTATCTTCCTTAGTAATCCAGCGACGTTTTCCCTGTTCGACAATGGACTGCTCTGAAAAACAGCGAATAAAAAGTTCATACTCAGAGACATCTTCGAATCCTGTTTTGGTGATA
>NZ_JBQHSG010000013.1:0-82730 GCF_052066375.1 Bariatricus sp. HCP28S3_A7 | reverse complement strand
CTGCCATAACCTATCCTCCATAATTGTAGTGAAATAGTCTAAATATCTATCGACTACAATTATAGGCAAAACTTGAGGATCAGGAAATCCGCAGGAATATTTGGCGCTTACTTAGTTGCTTTCTTGATTGGATCTTTTGCCATGTTACACTCCTTCTCTAATGCAAGAAGTACACTTAGTTTTCAGTATCTGGCAAAGTGATTCCCAATAATTCCTCAACCGCTTCCTTTGGTACCCTGTTCAGTTTCTTTGATTGATAATAAGTATGGCCTTTGGCAATCATCAGCTTTTTCGCTTCTCGGATAATATCTGCTGAAAAAGAAGGACCATAACCTAACTTTATCAAATCACTTTTTGTTACTGTGATCATTCTGCTCCTTTCTACGGACAGGATAAAACTTCAATACCTGTCCATTATTATATCAAGTTTAGAGTAATTTTACTATTGTAAAATAGCCTGACGAAAAATGGTGTAAATCTCCCAGAAGCCAGTTCCTATGCCCTTCCCGGCCACGTAGAAGGCGTTACTATGTAATCTTAAAGCTGCAGGCACGCAATAAACGCAGGCACTATCTGCAGCACCTATATCAATCTTCTGAGAGGTGTATGCAATTATCAAACTGTTAATGAGAGAGCTAGATGGGTGCTATCCAGAATGGGACGAGATAAGGGATCAAAAACTTGTCGAGGCATTACTCTTATTGCGCGAGGATGAGAGAAAACTGATCTATCAGCATGTGTTTGAAGAACGGACGTTTGATGATATAAGCCGGATCAATGATTTGCCACCTTACAAGGTGAAAGGAATTTATTATTATGCAATCCGTAAGATCAGAAAATGGATGGGAGGTGTCAAGTGATGAATTTTGAAGAAGTGTTGTTCCGGGCGAAGATGGGAGACCATGTAGCTACTGAACAGATAGTAGAGATGTTCCGACCGTTGCTGATAAAGAACTCTTTGATTAATGGAAGATTTGATGAGGATCTGTACCAGGAGTTGAGAATTGAAGTATTGAAGTGTATTAGAAATTATCAGGAAATGGAGTAGTTTTTGATTAGCTTAGCATGATAATGAAGATAGAGCAGTAATTTTTATCGATGTAAAGATAAGGTTTCTGCTCTGTAATTTTTAATACACAGAGTTTTGCAGATTTGTTATCTGATGTATTTGTCGGATTTGGTTATTGTGCTTGTGATAACAGCAATATAAAGAATAAGGCATTTTAGTGGAATGAGGATTATGTGATAGTTCCTGCCATTTCGTATTTGCATTTCATAAAAATAAAGAGTATTCTGATTTACTAGAGAAGAATATTAGGAAGGAAGGAGAATGAGAGATTCTATGGTGAATATACATTTCCTTACGATTTTACGGGAAGATGAATTTCGTGAGTTGAAGAAAGATTTTCCGCATGATAACGAATTATTACACAGTATCAGATCAATCCGATACTGTAAAGCAGAAGTGTTTCGGGATTGTATTCTGGGAACCTTGCGAGTACCGGAAAAAAATGAAATACGTACACCGCATGTTGTCTGTGGATTTTACATGACAGATAAAGAACTTTTTTTAATTGAGGAGAGTGGGGAACTGAAACACTGGTTAGAGAAAAAGGAAGAACAGTTTCAGGAGCTGAAATCACCGGATCAGTTTCTTCTTAAGATGATGGAATTGATGATTGAAAATGATCTTCTATATTTGTTACATTTGGAAAAAGAAATTGAAAAGATGGAAGATCAGCTTATAAAAGGTGTTGCGGATAATTTCTTTTCGGTTCTTACAAAGTATCGACAGAAACTCTCTGAGCTGGATGCATATTATGAACAGCTGGCTATGATTGGTGATCTATTACAGTCTCAAGATGGACTGCCTATTATCCGTAATACAGAATCGTGGAATCGTTATGCACTCAGGACAGAACGATTGCATAATCATGTGCATTTGCTTAGAGAAAATATACTGCAGTTACGTGAATTGTATCAATCTCAGCAGGATGCACAACAGAATAAAATTATGTGTATATTGACAGTTGTGACAACCTTATTCCTGCCACTTACACTTTTGACTGGATGGTATGGTATGAATTTTGTGAATATGCCAGAGCTACAGTGGAAATACGGATATGTTGCAGTGATTGCAATTGCAGTAATAACAATTATTCTGGAACTCATTTATTTTAAAAAGAAAAAATTGTTGTAGGATAAGATTATCCGTAGAGAGTAAAAGATTATTTTCAGAATTAGGTATTCATTAAAAAGGCTGCACACAATTTTGTATGCAGCCGAATCTATATAAAGAGGTGCCTTTTTCCTCTTTGGCAATATTAGGTTTTGTTATATTTTTACAACCAGAAACGGTTGGAAAAGCATCCACGCATAACGGATACAATACCCTGAAGGAGCAGGAAAAATCCGATTACCCAAGCCATAGCTGCAATACTTGCAAATGGATGTGTGAATGACAGAAAACCAATCACAGGCAGCAGGATTCCAAGTACAGTAAACCAGCCCTTTACCCCCAGTTTTTGAAGGTCAAAGGAATGAACCAGTTTGGTGATACCTGAAAAAATCAGCCACATTCCTAAAATAAAGGAGATTGTCATTGCTGTAAACCATCCATTTCCCAAAATGAATAAAGACATCAGTACGGTCAGAATGCCGTCAGCAAGAAACCAGCCAGATCCTGCCATATAATCATGACCGGATGCAAATATCACGATATCTATAATGCCGGAAAACATCATGGCAACTCCTAAGATAATAGGAAGACCATAAACAGGCAGGGGTTTTATTCCCTGCCCGTTTGAGATTAACCTTCAATGGCAATATAATGGGAGCTGTTTTCTACTGCCGTCTGCTCTTTTGGAACAGTAAAGGAAAGAATACCATTTTCAAATTTCGGATGGATGTCTTCTCTCTGAACGTTATTTCCCACATAAAAGCTCCTGCTTACATTTCCGGCATAACGCTCGTGGCGGATATATTTCCCTTCTTTATCTTTTTCATCTTTATCCAGACCTTTTGCAGATAATGCGGTGAAGTATACGCCTCCAGGCGGAGAGATTGTGATATCTACAAAGAAAGAAAAAGTTTTGTACATGTGCAGATCGCGGATAATGGAAAGGGAATTCCGGATGAAGATAAACCGCATATTTTTGAAATGTTTTATACGGCAAATAATGAAATAACGGATTCGAAACGGAGTCTGGGTCTTGGGCTTGCTCTTTGTAAATCAATTATCAATGCACATGGTGGGAAAATAATGGTTTATGATAATGAACCGAAAGGTGCCATTTTTGATTTTACGGTGCCTGCTGAGGAGGTAGAGATTCATGAATAATTCAAATATATTAGTGGTAGAAGATGATGCTGCCATTCGCAGTCTTATCACAACCGCCCTTGAGACAGAAAACTATAAATATCATGTGGCAAAAAATGGGAATCAGGCGATTATGGAAGCTGCAACACAGGCACCGGAACTGATCCTGTTGGATCTGGGACTTCCTGACATAGATGGGGTTGATGTAATAAGAAAAATACGTACCTGGTCAACTGTTCCAATTACTGTGATAAGTGCCAGAAGTGAAGATAAAGATAAGATTGATGCCTTGGATGCCGGTGCTGATGATTATATTACCAAGCCATTTTCAACAGCGGAACTTCTTGCAAGAATCAGAGGAAACTATAGGAGAATTCAGTACATACAAAATAATCAGCAGGGGGGAGATTCTGTCTTTCATAATGGCAGTTTGACCATTGATTATCAAATGCAGACAGTATATGTGAAAGAGGAAGAAATTCATGCAACTCCAATTGAATATAAAATCTTATGCCTGTTGGCGAAAAACCTTGGAAGAGTGCTGACTCATACCCACATCGCGAAGGAAATATGGGGAAGTTCTTTGGAAGGAGACATTGCTTCACTCAGGGTTCATGTGGCAACTGTAAGAAAGAAAATAGAAAAGAAAGATAGCTCTAATAAATGTATCCAGACACATATAGGGATTGGCTATTGTATGGTGAAGCAGATAAAAAATTATTGACTGCACTAATCGTGATAGAGTTGGTTAATTAATTTTGAAGTATGGAGGAAGTATGTAGAAAAAAGAGCAGGAACAATTGCTTTTCGCGGGGAAATTAGGTTCCTGCTTTTTGCGTGATTTACATGGATTTTTACTTGTTTTTCCGTTTGTTTTTGGGAGCATAATGAACAGAGCTTTTGTTTTCTACGGCACGCATACATTCATTGAAAAGTTTGTAGTATATAGGATAAACCAGATATCTGGGCAATCCAGTAAGGTGTTTTCCGTTGGAAGGATGTTTATAATTGGGATAAAAGAAAGATATGTGCTGTAGCACTGTAAAAATGCATTTTAGGAATTTGCTCTGCATAAGGAGCCGTCTGATTTATCAGGCGGCTCGGTGTCGTTAGGTGGAAAAATTGAATAATTGTATTAAAATGATTAGGGTGTCAAAAGGTACACCCATCTCATTAAAATGAGATTGGTAAAACGAAAACAATGTGGAAAGTAGAATCCATAGAAGATTAGCTGTAGAGAAATGCCGACAGCATACTTGAAGGGCGGAGATTGAAATATGAAAAAACCTTATCCGATTTTTTTGCTGATAATACAGAAGCAGGAAAATTTCAGTATGATGGAATTCTTCTATTTATACAGAAGAGGATATGAATGCAGCTATAGAACTGATTAAAAAGGAATTCAATACTTGGGATGGTTGCGAACTGCATAGTATTTCCTATTCATCCGATGATGAATGTAGTGAATCCAACATTGCATGGATGAACGAGTTGGAAGAAGCTAATGATGCGAAGGCAACATTTACACAATGTATCATGTTCAAAAGTGATTTTCATTCACCAAAAAAAGGTGGCGGAGCGTGGAATGCAGATGAAGAGTACACCGACTGGCAGTGGTGGCTGGCTCGTACGGATGGTGGTCAGTGGAAATTGATGACCTGGGGATATTGACAGAACTATATAATCGGAATTTAAGGAGAACATAGAGTGTGAAAAAAGCAGAACTGATTCTGGCAAACTTCGATGCCAGAATTCCTAAAATAGAAATTAAGCCGAAGAACACTGACTCAAAAGTGGTATTCTCATCAAAGATGTATGATGAAGAGAACGGAGAGAAAATTTCCGTAAAAATTCACTTTAGTAATGTTGCAGCAATTGATTTCAGAATCAATTTGTTCGACTGCATGATAGGTGCTGAAGCCTTTGGATTGTACTGTATTAGAGATAAAGGATTCATTGAATCTATCACGAGAGGAACTTTTGATAGACGAAAAGAAGTGTTTCTGTTAGAAGGCGATTACAACTATGATGAAGACGATGAACATGATATGCTGAATTGCTTTGATGTATTAGGCGACTTCAGTAAGAATATTGATGATTATGCTGCTTTCGTTCAGAATGTGGAGGGCGGTGAGTATATAATAATTGCAAAACAAGTGCGAGTTGAGCGATAACTTCTAGTTTGGTAGGTGGTTGAGCAGAGAGATAAATCAGCAATTGCCGCTCAAAAACGCTTCGCAACCAGAAAGAAAGCAAATCTTATGATGTATTTTCTTTCGTCTGGGGTAATATCTTGTAACGATGGTATGATGTGGTTTTTGTGGGATTCCCAATGTGATGGTATAGGGCACTTATAATCATCCATACTTTTTTGTCAAGGAAGTTCAGAATGGAAAAGGCACTGTCCATAAATGAAAATAATTATCAATTAAAGATATTGACATGAAAACTGAGTAAGTATATACTAACTGGCGTAAGGGATAACTGATAATTATTATTAGACAGTGAAAGCGGGTGGATTATGATGCCGTTAACAATGGCTGAAACCGGTCGGGAGATCCGGATTAGAAAAATCGGAGGAAAGGATGAGACAAGACGTTTTTTGGAAAGTCTGGGATTTGTGATGGGCGGATTCGTCACCGTTATATCAGAGATTAATGGAAATCTGATTGTGAAAGTGAAAGATTCGAGGGTGGCAATCAGCAGGGAAATGGCGAAGAAGATTATGATATAGGAGGGAATGAGACGTGGCTACATTAAGAGAAGCAAAGTGCGGTCAGACCGTAAAGGTCGTGAAAATTCATGGTGAGGGTGCCCTGAAGCGCAGAATCATGGATATGGGAATTACGAAGAATGTGGAAATCTACATAAGAAAAGTGGCACCGCTTGGAGATCCGATCGAGGTTACTGTCCGGGGATATGAACTGTCTTTGAGAAAAGCGGATGCAGAAATGGTAGAGGTACAATAGTGCTTATTTTTTTGAGAAGAGGTTAGGGAAAACTAAAAATAATTTGCGGTGTATAATCGGAAAGGGGAAGAATATGAGAGTCAAAATTGCACTTGCAGGGAACCCGAACAGTGGAAAAACGACGCTGTTCAATGCACTTACCGGCTCAAACCAGTTTGTAGGTAACTGGCCGGGAGTAACGGTAGAGAAAAAAGAAGGAAAAATCAAAGGATATACAACGAAAGGCGAGGAAGCCATACTGGTGGATCTTCCGGGTATCTATTCTTTGTCACCGTACACGCTGGAAGAAGTGGTATCCAGAAATTTCCTGATCGGTGAAAAACCGGATGCGATCATCAATATCATCGATGGAACGAATCTGGAGAGAAACCTGTATCTGACCACACAGCTTACGGAAATTGGAATTCCGGTAATTATTGCTGTAAATATGATGGATCTGGTAAGAAAGAATGGAGAAGAACTGGACATCGACCGTCTTTCCAAAGACACCGGCTGTAAGGTCGTTGAGATTTCCGCACTTAAGGGTGAAGGAATCGACCAGCTGATTCGCAGGGCGGTTGCAATTGCGAAAAGCGGGAAAAATGTACAGCCGGCGCATAAGTTTGAGGGATGCGTAGAACATGCAATTGCGCATATTGAAGAAGCGATCTCGGGACATGTAGATGAAAGTATGGAACGCTGGTATGCTGTGAAATTGTTTGAACGGGATGAAAAAGTGCGCGAAAGCCTGAATCTTGCGAAAGAACTTCTCGATCATATCGAAGAAGACGTTGTAAGCTGCGAAAAAGAGATGGAGGATGATGCGGAAAGTATCATTACCGGAGAACGTTATAACTACATTGGAAGTATGATTGAAGATTGTTATAAAAAACGTGTAAAAAAACAGATGTCGGTGTCAGATAAAATCGACAGCGTCGTAACCAATCGTTTCTTTGCACTTCCGATTTTTGCAGCTGTGATGTTTATTGTTTATTATGTGTCTGTTACTACCGTGGGAACCATTTTGACAGACTGGACCAATGATACGTTGTTTGGCGAATGGATCATCCCTGCGGCACAGACTGGTCTGGAATCCATCGGCTGTGCGGACTGGTTAACAGGTCTTTTAGTCGACGGTATTGTAAGTGGCGTTGGCGCGGTGCTTGGATTTGTTCCTCAGATGCTTGTATTATTCCTTTTCCTTGCATTCCTGGAAGGCTGTGGATATATGGCACGTATCGCATTTATTATGGACAGGATTTTTAGAAAATTTGGTTTATCCGGCAAATCCTTCATTCCGATGCTGATCGGTACGGGATGTGGCGTTCCGGGTGTTATGGCTTCCAGAACCATTGAAAATGACAGAGATCGTAAAATGACAATTATGACAACTACCTTTATTCCGTGCGGTGCAAAACTCCCGATCATTGCTTTGATCGCAGGTGCATTGTTTGACGGAGCTGCATGGGTGGCACCAAGTGCATATTTTGTTGGAATTGCTGCGATTATCTGCTCCGGTATTATTTTGAAGAAAACGAAAATGTTCGCAGGGGACCCGGCACCGTTTGTGATGGAACTTCCGGCTTATCATTTGCCGACGGTAGGGAATGTACTTAGAAGTACGTGGGAGCGTGGCTGGTCCTTTATTAAAAAAGCAGGAACGATTATTCTTCTCTCTACGATTGTTATCTGGTTTGCGCAGAGCTTCGGATTCGAAAGCGGAAGCTTTGGTATGGTAGAGGATATGAATCACAGTATTCTGGCAGCCCTTGGCTCAGCCATTGCATGGATCTTTACGCCGCTCGGATGGGGCGACTGGAAAGCGGCAGTGGCTGCAATTACAGGACTTGTAGCGAAGGAAAATGTAGTCGGAACATTCGGTATTCTGTACGGATTTGGAGAAGTGGCAGAAGACGGAGCAGAGATCTGGGGAAGCCTTGCCGGATCTATGACAGCAGTGGCAGCGTATTCATTCCTGATCTTTAATCTGCTGTGTGCACCTTGTTTTGCTGCGATGGGAGCGATCAAAAGAGAGATGAACAATGTAAAATGGTTCTGGTTTGCCATAGGATATCAGACGATTCTCGCGTATGCAGCATCCCTGTGTGTATACCAGGTTGGAACTTTAATCACGGCAGGTACATTTGGAATCGGGACAGTTGTGGCATTTATCATCATTGCCTGCTTTTTGTATCTGTTGTTCCGTCCTTATAAGGAAAGCCAGAATCTTACTGTGCCGAAAAGCGTAGCCGGTAAAGTAAGAGCATAACAGGAATCATTTGCAATAAATAATAAGGAGGCACAGAGTTTATGGGAACAGCAGTCGTATTTGTTTTACTTGTGGGAGTAGTAGGAATGATTATACGAAGCATGATTAAGGATAAAAAAGCCGGGAAATCCTTACAGTGCGGACAAAATTGCAATCACTGCAGCGGACATTGCCATGGAAGATCATAAAATAAAAAAAGACTATGCGATAGAGTGTCTCAGAAAACAGGGGTTTCGGATTACAAAGCAAAGGAAAATATTAATTGATATTATTCTGAACGAATGCTGCAGCTGCTGTAAAGAAGTATATATTCTCGCCGCGAAGAAAGATCCGGGAATCGGGATCGCAACAGTCTATCGGACGGTTGATGCGCTTGAAAGAATCGGGGCTCTGAAACGTGGAGCCGCATATCAGTTGCGTGATCATGAAAACAGGGGATGCCAATGCTGTCTGGTAGAACTGGAAGACAGTTCTACGATTAAGCTGGATTGCAACTCCATGGAAAAGATCATTAAGAGCGGAATGAAAAACAGCGGTCTTTCCAATGGGAAAAAAGTAGTAGGAATCACGTGGGTGCAGGCGGAGGATAATTTGTGATTCCAGTCAATCGAAATGAAATACTCTGATCGAATGCGCGTTGCGAAAGCATATAATTATGTTTTCCCGACGCGTATTTTTTATGCAAATAGTCAGCTAAAACCATACGAAATAGCAGAGAGAGTTTTTTCAATGTTTCTTTAAACTTTTATGTTATAATCAAATAATAGTGGAGGTGTACCAGTATGAAAATATTGCTTGTTGAAGATGAAAAAAGGATGGCGCAGGCATTATGTCAGATCCTGCGCCTTGAAAATTATGAGGTGGATCACTGTGCGGATGGGCTTTCCGGTCTGGAAGCCATTGAAACAGACATACAAACATAAAATGAAGGAAGGAATAATCTATGTTACCAACAAGAGAATGAGTGATGTGAAGAAAAGATATGGATCATATCCTCAGAACAAGTGGGATTTTAACATAAGATTGATGCATTACTTTGAGGAGAAAATGGATAGGGACATATCATTATTCAAAAAGGCCGAAAAAATATCAGATATTACGTAAAAGATTACGAAAATTTTCTTTATAAAATGGATTGATTTACACCAGATTGGGGTCAAGTCCCCTTTTTTAATGCAAAGCCCCAAAATCGGGGTACCGGGTGGAATTTCTATGGGGTAAATAATGGTATGCAAGAGAACCAAAAAATGTAAAATAAAATCAGGTGTTTAGGGAATTATAAAAAAGATGGAAGAATAGAAGGGGATGGTACCGTTGTCGCGGAAAAATCATGAGATGATTGATGGAAAACTTCTTCAGACGGATAAAAAATATTCGCATCTGAAGCTGAAACAGAAAGAAAAAATAGCCGAATGGATGTATCTGGAGACAAAAGCATATTACGAAAAGAATTATACATTTCCCGGAGATAAGTACATCGAGGAAGTCATCTTCAAAGTATACGATCGGATCGTAGAAGCGGATATCTGGATCCCATATGGCGAAGTTGCAAAACACTATAAGAAAAAGAGGTCTGATATTAATAAACGTGTGAGACGCGACCTTAACCAATATGAGGAGAAGAAAACGGAAACAGTCTGCTTCATGAATATGTGTATGGTGCAGGATGGGCAAGGAAATGTACTTGCGCTGGATAAAGTAAACGACAGTTATACAGGAACGACGTTCCCGGGTGGGCATGTAGAACAAGGAGAAAGCTTTACAGATGCTGTTATTCGTGAAATATTCGAAGAGACTGGACTTACGATTGAAAATCCCATATTCTGTGGTATATATCATTGGGATAAATCAAATACTCATCATGTGATATTTCTGTATAAAACGAATCGGTATTCAGGAACATTACATAGCTCTGAGGAAGGAAGCGTTTACTGGATTCCGATAGAAGCGTTCAAAGAAAAGGAACTTGCCACAGGAATGGACTATGTCCTGCAGATGATGGAGTCTGAACAGATCAATGAGTGCTATATGCATCTGAAAGATGAGAAATATATGGGAACTTTGTATTAGGATGTGCATTAATAACGAGGAAAAAGATAATGTGTGGACGATATTATGTGGATAATGATACAGCTAAAGAAATAGAAAAGGTGGTCCGGGAGGTAGATGAGAAGCTTAGAAGAGAACGGACCGGTGATATTTATCCCTCTCACTTGGCCACGGTAATCATTGGAAGAAAGCCATATCTTACGGCAGAAGAAATGTCATGGGGCTTCCCGCAATATCAGAAAAAAGGGCTGCTGATCAATGCAAGAGCGGAGACTGTTTTGGAAAGAAAGACGTTCCGGGATAGTGTGCTGCACAGACGCTGCATCATTCCGGCAAAACAGTTCTATGAATGGGATCCGGATAAGAATAAAGTGACATTCCTTAGAGAAAACCAGCCTGTCTTATTCATGGCTGGATTTTACAATCGATTTCAGGATGAAGATCATTTCATTATCTTAACCACTCAGGCAAATGAATCGGTTAGTCCTGTGCATCATCGGATGCCTTTGATACTGGACAGATCTGAATTGGAAGACTGGGTATATGAAAATACGTTTCTGGAATTTGCCCTGCATAAGACGATGCCGCCGCTAATGCGCAGGCAGGAATATGAACAACAGAGTTTATGTTTTATGTAAAAAAAGTGTAATTTCAAGTGACAAAAATGAAATAGTGACATTTCCTGTGACAACAATCGTATATTTAAGAAAAATAGATAATACGCCTTGTTTTCCGCAAAAAAATAGTATAATGAAACAATACGTTGAGTGTTGATGAAATGGATTATTATGTCATTTTATATTTCGGCCAATCTTTCCCGTGTCAATGAAAGCATTTCACGTTCCTGTCGGATCTGAACATCAATATCTATGTTTTTTAAGTCGTTTAAACGCGGCGTTTTTCGGAATTTGTGATAATTCTAAGTGCAGTGTTACTGATAACGAAAGATGAGAGTTATTTGAAGGAGAAAAAAGCTATGAAAGCAAAGAAGTTTATAAGTCTGTTTTTGGCAACGGTTATGGTATTAAGTTTAGCTGCCTGCGGGAAATCCGGTACTGAGTGAAAAAGAGGTTATCGAAAACGCGGATGGGATTGGTGGAGCCGATTGATATGATTGCCTTTGAACAGCCTGTTCGAAGAGTTTTGGGGCTGGAATCTGGAGGAAAGAAATAGAGAGACTGGGGGAATATGTTAAACGATCGTTTCGCACCCTATATCCAGTCGCAGCTGCCGGATGTGAACATCGAATTTATTGTGGGCAATAATGATCTGGATTTTTATAAATTTATGAATGAAAATGGAGAATTGCCCGATATCATCACCTGCCACCGCTTTTCCTTACATGATGCGGCGGACTTGAAGGATCAACTGTTGGATCTGTCCACGACCGAGGAGGCAGGCGCGATCTATGAATCCTATATCGACAATTTTACCAATTCGGACGGAACGGTCAACTGGCTTCCAATCTGTGGTACGGTAGACAGTCTTGTAGCCAACCGGGCTCTATTTGAGGAATATGATATCCCGCTGCCAACGGATTATGACAGTATGGTTTCTGCCTGTCAGTCATTTGAAGAGAAAGGGATCCGTGGATTTGTTGCGGACTTTGCTTATGATTATACCTGTATGGAAGTGTTTCAGGGGTTGTCAATCCCGGAGATCACATCTATGGAAGGGCGTATGTGGCGCAGCGATTACGAAAATCCGTCAGAAGATTCGGTGGGACTGGATCAAGATGTATGGCCGGGAGCGTTTGAGAGTATGGAACAATTTATAAAGGATGTGAACATTCTTCCTACGGATCTGGAGAAGGATACGAAACGGCAGAAAAAAGCAATGCAGGTGCTGGAGGTTATGCTTTCAGAAGAAGGTCAGAATCATTTTGCAAATGGAGAGGATGTTGTATCAAAGATGATAGAGGGGGAATATGACGCAAAGCAGGCTTATGAGGCGTTTGATGCACAGCTGAAGCAGCCGAAGGAGGATACTGCCAAGACGGTATTGTCCATCAATCGAAGTTATTCCCGCATATTCCACAAAAAAGGCGGCAATGAATCCTATTCCGCTATGGCAAATACTTTGCGCGGATTTTATGGCAGCGATGTACTGATTGCACCTGCGTACAGCTTTACAGGCTCTTTATTCAAAGCGGATTATACCGAGAAGACGGTTGGCAACATGATTATGCCGAATTCGCTGGAGGCATACCAGTGTGAAATGGATGGAACGAAGCTAAAGGAATATCTGAAATCCGGTGTTGAAGGAGTTGAAGAGGGATTTCGACCATTTAACCGCGGTTCCCTACCTACGGTCAGCCACAGATTATGGTGTTTGCTACACCTGCTGTTTCCGGAATTTACGAAGGATTTGAATATGAGATCATCGCAGTCAGTTTTATACTCGTGATAGTGTTACAAAAATGTTAATACATGTCGGAATGGACTGTCTCAGGTAAAGAGGCGGTTCTGCGTGCAAAACAGGCAATCGAGGTAAACGATGCGTTCCATGCGTATATTATCGACTGGCGACTGCCCGATATGAACGGGATAGAGGTGACGCGGCAGATAAGAAGTTTTAGAGATGCTGAAAAAAGTGTTTGATTGAGGATTATTTGTTCAATTCGGTTATTTACCCCTATATAACGAGGAGGAAGCGGTTATGAAAAAAAGATTTCTGAAAAAAATGACGGCGGCTTTGCTGAGCCTGAGCCTTGCATTTTCAGCGATGCCTCTCTCAGCAATTGCCGAAGAAGCGGAAGATACCGCGAGTGCGCCGGCGGTCAAGGAAAATGTATTTGCGAAGACGGGAACCACTTTTGGTATTAATAAACTTTACTCTACCGGACTTTCTCTTTGCGGTACGGTGCTTGTTAAAGTGGCCAACGCAACCGGAGATGAAGATTTTAAGAAGGTAGCTTCGATGCTGAATACGTGGGTTTTCGGAGGAAGCAGTACCGGACAGACACTGGCTGAGATTCAGGCACTTTGCAACGAGATCCTGAATGAGGTAAAGGTCATAGACCAGCATCTTACGGATTATAATGCGGAAATAGAACAGACGCTTGCGAATTCTGATTATACAGCGGCAAAGAATGCACTCAATCAGCAGTGGCGCCAGGATGTTGAAATATATGAATCTTTATATAATGTCGATAGTGCATTAGAAGCTTATATGGCGTATATGGAAAAAGCAAAGGCCTATAATGATGGTACGATAGCGATTGAAGAGGTGAATAAGAGTAAAGAAGACCTGTATCAAGCTTTCAGTGAGGTTTATCAAGCGAAAGCATATGCCTTTGGAGACGAAGAAGAAGAGGAGATTCGCGAAATCATATTCGGGGATCGTACGATTGACGGAGTATTCAAATCAGTTATTAGGAAGATGACCGATGCTCTTGGAAATGAGAAGAATTACGCGGATGCCACGGCACAATTTGCATACAAGGCTTACGGATTTTCGGATGATCAGTATAATTACATTATTACAAGCATTGACAAACAATTTATGGAAATCATTAAGCTGGAATTGATGTATGAAGAGTTCCTGTCACAGCGTGGAGATTATTTTGAAGAGAAATACGATGATGATGATGAGATCTGGAACAATTACGCGAATTGGGCTAAGGATCTAAATACTCTGAATGATGATGTTGCCAAAGCTATGAATTCCATGTTGGACAGGGATGTTGTAGTCAGTGAATCCGCAGCCGGATCGATTCGTCTTAAGCTGGAGGAGTTTGTTAAATCCGGAGATTTCGCAACGGTTAATCTGGAGAACGAAGATTACATAAGTGAATTTACTTCTGATGACTATAAAGCTGAGCAGACTATAATCGATGCTTATAATCTGGAAAATGGTAATGCCTCCGGAGTGCTTGATGATGTTTCATCATCTTCAAATGTAACTGGTTCATACATGAAATTTAACAGGATAGCGGTTCCCGTTCAAAAAACAGAAGCAAATCCGTCAGGAATGGATATTTACTATGTTTTTGATCTTTCACAAAACGGCAATTCATCATGGACTTCAGGTGACCCTGTTCCGGAGAATCTGCGATTGATTAATATGGATCATAAAGAAGATTATGCTGCGTCAAAGGATGTCCATGTGCCGAGCTGCGATTTCTTTAATTTAACAAGAGGAAGTTACAGTGACGGTCTGCAGAACTTCAGTTGTGTAGTGACGAATTCGGATTGTCACAGTTTATTTGCGACACCAGTATTCAGCGCTTTGGGCAGCATACCGGCAAACTATTTGCAGGAATATCTGTTACAGGCAGACGATGCGAAAACATATTTTGTTTTCCCGCAGTATGATATGAGTCTTGGCGGCGCATTCGGCACAGACTATCCGATCTTTTATCTGGTGGATACGAAGAGTCAGCACCCCGGAACGGATCTTGAGATTACGCAATTGAATGCAAGTGATATTCAGCCGGACAGGGAAAATGGATTATACAATACAACGGCATATTCGGTCATCCTGAAGCAGGACAGAGAAAGTGACGGTGATGGATACTACAAAACAAAAATCAATACGGCTGTAGCCGGATCGGGAATTGCAGAAATCGCATTGCTGTCAGAAGATGGAACTACTACAAGTGAAGCGGTTACGGTTTCTGCCGGGCAGGAAGTAACATTAAAATTTAAAATAGGAGAACGTACGACATTTGAATCCCTTACACTGCAAAGACATAATGATTACGATAATCCGACGAAAATAACCTCTGAGGAAACCATCCTGAAAAAAGAGCAGATCAACAATCTGATTCCGGATGCAGACGGATATATTACGTATACATATCCGGCTCCTTACTCCAACGCAACGTTTGTGCTGAATACATGCGAAGGCTTTAAAGTGTATACGGAGGGCACAAATCAGATATTTGATGATGCAATCACGCTAGATTCTTACAGCAATGTTTTTAAAGAAGGAGAGACCGTTGTTTTTTATGTGAGGGACAACGTGAAGAGTGTTGGCTATTATGAGGGTGACACCTATAAGGAAATCCAGTTAAAAACAAATTATGAAGGTGACAGAAAGGGAAGCTTTGTAATGCCGGGACATGATATCACATTATACTATGAAGCAATATGTGTGGATCATCCTTATGACAACGGATTCTGTATGACCTGTGGTGAGTATCAGCCGGCAGTTTATAACAAATCAACGGGCAATTATGAGATAGGAAATGGTGGCCAGATGTTCTGGTTTGCTTCTCTGGTAAATGGAGATGCGGAACATGCAATTATTGAGGAAGCCAGACCGGATGCACATGGTGTTCTTGTATCCGATATTTCGCTTAAAAATCCGGCAGATGAGAAATACGAATGGAAAGCAATCGTAGAATTCAGAGGATACTTTGACGGACAGGGACATACCATTTCTGATTATAGAATGACTAAGGCGGATTCGGATACCGGATTTTTCCAGAGCCTTGTCACGGCACCGGAAGTGAGTGAGGAATCAGAAAAAGCGACGCTGAAGAATTTTACCTTGAAAGGAAATCTAACTACAACGGGCAGTACAAGCAGTGCTGTAGGCGGTGTTGTGGGAACAACTTCCGGCGGTGTGATCAAGAGAGTAAATTCTCATGTTAATATCATATCCGGAATGCTGTATGGCGCAGGTGGAATTGCAGGACAGATCAATGCACAGACATCGATACAGGAGTGTACATATTCCGGACGTATTGTTCTGAATATGGACTTTTATGGTGCAGGTGGAATCGTTGGTGTTGTATATCAGGATGATTCCTATCCGGGCTGCACAATCATTAAAAACTGTGCGAACTATGGGGAAATTGACTATTATACGGCCGAAAACGTGGGCGGATCCGGATGTTCAGGCGGTATTGCCGGTCTGATTAATATGAGCGGAAAAGACATCATTCTGTCGGATTGTTATAACTATGGACAGGTTTCTACACAGAGAATGGATTATTATGGTACAATCTCCGGAACCACTCATGCGAAGAAAGATGGAATTGAAAACTGCTATTATCTTGACACAATAGGAAGCAAGCCGTTTTTGGGAGATGCGGATATTGTAAATGACAATACACTTGCACTGGCGAAGACGGCAGGCGAGTTTAAGAGCGGTGAGGAAGCATATCTTCTGAACCGGGAAGTGACTGATGGAACACAGGTATGGTATCAGAATATTGATAATGGAAAAACACCGGATGATTACCCGGTACTTGACAATACGCATGGTACTGTATACCGTTTGAGCGACGGAACCTATTCAAACTATGATACCGAGCCTGAGAAAGAAACATATGAGATCTACACGTTTGAAGATTTCAAGAAGATTCCGGAAATTGTCAAGAAGAATAACAGAGCTGATTTCAAATTGATGAATACCATTTTCGGAAATGGTGAAACATTAACAGAATTGATCGGATCAGCGGAATTGCCATACAATGGTACATTTGATGGACAAGGATATTACGTCTATCGGTTTGATATGAAGCCGACTGATGGGGACGCAGCACTTTTTGACACCATTGGTTCCATGGGAACCGTCAAGAACCTTGGTATCTTTTTCCAGACTGTTGAAGGAGAGAAGGCAGCAGGAATTGCCCTTACTAATTATGGATTGATCGATGAATGTATCAGCGGATCAAATCTTTCCGGAAGTTTTGTAGACAAATTATCAGGAGAAACCCTTCCGTTATCCGAAACAACAACCTTTGTAAAAGGTAAGTCCATGGCGGGCGGTGTTGTTGTTGAAAATAAAGGAGTGATACGAAATACCGCAAACTATGCAGAGGCTACGGCAGCTTCTTCGGACGGAATTGCCGGTGGAATTGCTGTAATCAATAGTGGAACCATAGAAAACTGTCTGAGTATGGGAAAACTGAAAACGGGTGAAAACGGAATCGCAGGCGGAATTACCGGAACACTGACAGGAAACGGAATCATTCATATAGCATACTGTGCTTCTGCATCAATAGAAGCTAAGACCGTTGGGGCTGTCTGTGGGCAAAATGAAACGGCGGTTGCCCGAAGTGGTGAAGGAGCAATCTCAGATACGTTCTACCTGAATACATTATTCGGAGGGGAAGAACAGGGAACAGCAAAGGCAAAAGAAGAGATGAGATCGGATGCTTTCAAGGATGAACTGAATACTCTGACGGAAGGAAAAGAGGGACTTTGCAGATGGACAAGGTCAGATTCAAAGAATTCTGCTTATCCGAAGATTTTATCTTCTCTGGTAGTGGAAACAGAATTAATCAATGCATCGAAAGGACTTACGGTAAAAGGCCTTATGCACAAAGATACCAAGCTTCAGCTGACGGAACTGGATAAGAAAAATGAAATTTACAAGGCTTTCCAGAAGTATGTGGAGAATTCAGACAGACAGATCCTCTATTGTGGAGAACCGGCGTTGGTATACGAAGACGGACAGCCGGCTGCCTATGAAGAAACACTGAAGCTGAAACTGGATCTGTCAAAATACCGCGGAAAAGATTATAAAGTCCTTGTTTACCGAAACGATAAAGTAGAAGAACTGGCAATCAATCAGCAGATGATTGCTTCCAAAGAAGTAGAAGAACTTGCTCCTTTTGCCGTATTGGCGAAAAAGAGCATCTTGTCTCAGGTGGTAAAAACAGGAGATACCAGTAATCTGCTCCTTTGGTTAGGAATTTTTATCCTGGCAGGTTCTGCATCGGCAGGTATCCTTTACTGGAGAAGAAAGAAAGCAAGTAAATAAAATGAAAAGAAAAACTAAAACAATCATAATCATTATCTTTATTGCGGCTGCCATAGCAGCCGCAGGAATCTTCTGGTTTATGATGAATCATAAGAAAGAAGAAGCAAAACATACATCTGCCCAGGTCGTTGCATGGGATGTGGATATCGAACCGGAAAAACCCGCTGAGGGAAAACAGATTATGATACCGGGATATACAAGTATGGTCATGAAAGCGAATACGAAAGAGCAGACCGTAAGTATCGGCAATCCGGCAGATAATACATGTAATTTTATAATCGTACTGAAGCTTGCAGACGGAACGAAACTCTTTGAGTCTCAGGAGTTAAAACCAGGAGAAGGTCTGGAGGAAATTTCCATCGAACAGGAACTTGAAACAGGAGAGTATCAGGCGGTTATAGAATATAAATGCTACGCCATCGAGGACAACAGTCCGTTAAATGGCGGAAGCACAGAGTTTCAATTGTATGTGAAGTAGGAGGAATTCAGATGAAAAAAGCAGTAATGAAAAAAATGATGGCAGGGTTATGTACAGCAGCAATGCTGGTATCTTGCACAATGGGCGTTCTGGCAGCAGATATTGAGCTTGATCCGTCAGAAGAGACCAGGCAAAGGGGAGATACGGAAGTACACGCCAATGTTACGGATAATGATAATAAACCTGACTATCTTATTACCATTCCGCAAAGTGTTGACTTTGGAACGCTGCAACAGCCTACAACAGATGCAGATGCCTATTCTTCTGTAGATATTACAGTCAAATGTATAAAAGCTGAAGGCTTAGCAGCTGGTCAGGGCATTGCTGTTCTGGTGAAAGATGAAACTGCAGAATCAATGAATGATCCATTTAAACTGCTGGGAGAAAATTCAGATTGTTCCCTCACATATGAGATGTATGACCAAAATTCGAACGTTCAGGATGGAACGTGGTATCAGAATGGATTTCTGTTTATAACATTCACCGGTGCAGTTCAGGAGCACACGAATCAGTTGAGATTAAACTGCAACCAGTTATATGGCAAAGATCTGGATGTTTGGGGTGGCGCATATTCCGGAACTTTGAACTTCTATACAAGAATTGTAAACGTGAATGCACAGTAGAAAAGAACATATCTCTACAAAGAGAAATTTGATACGAAGAGTTATGGTCCTGGCTCTTCTTAGCTGTATCTGCTTCCTGGGTTTTTCCAAGACAGCTCTGGCTGAGGAGGCGAAAGATGCGGACTATGCCGGGAGCACAAAAGTCAAAGCCTATGTGATAGCAGCTTCGGAAGATGTTCCGGGGAATGATGCAAAAGATGAGGATCAGCCACCGGATGGCAGTGAAACAAAGGTGGAAACAGGAGATCAGAGTCAGGCAGTATTCTGGATCATGATATTGCTACTGTCAGGAACCGGACTCCTGTGTGAGGTCAGGAGAAGTTTAGAAAAAAAAGAATAGAGTGAACAAAAGGGGGCACGGCCCCCTTTGTTTATTTCAAAAACTCTTCTACTATTGAAACAAATGCAGCAGATCCAAGATATAAAACATCTTCGTCTATATTAAATAACGGATTATGGTGTGCGACATCCGTATGTTTTTCTTTATTAGAAGAACTTAAAAAGAAAAATGCCCCCGGAACTTCATTTAAAAAGTAAGCAAAATCTTCACCGCCCATGTTTGGAGCAGGTACTTGTGTAATCACATTTTCAGAGCCGGCTACTTTCGTAATCGCATCGATCGCGAGGTGGGCCATAGCATCGTTGTTGATGACCGGAGGCGCACCCCAATCCATTTCAAATTCAATGGTTCCGCCAAAGGTAGAGGCGACACCATTTGCAATTTCTTCAATTCTCTGAGCTAATTTACGTCTTATAGGTTCCTCAAGAGCACGTATGGTACCCTCAATCATAACTGTGTCCGGAATCGCATTGTATGCATTACCACCATGGATTGAACCTATTGTGAGAACAGCCGGTTTGGTGGCGGAAATTTCTCTTGCAATTACTTCTTGAAGAGAAATGACAATATGTGAAGCGATATTAATAGGATCAATACCTTTTTCGGGAGTAGAGCCATGACACCCATGTCCCTCTACTTTGATAACGAATCGATCAAATGAAGCCATACAACAGCCTGGGGTGAGGATGAATTTGCCGGCAGGGATGTCTTTGTTGAGAATTGTTCCGATATGCTGCCCGAATACAGCATCGACACCTGCCATAGCGCCGTCAGCTATCATGATCTGTGCCCCTTTGGACAATTCTTCAGCGGTCTGAAACAGAAGACGCACAGTACCCTTTAATTCATTTTTATGTTGACTTAATACTTTTGCAGCGCCAAGAAGCATAGTCATATGTGTATCATGTCCGCAGGCATGCATACACCCTTCATTTTTAGAAACGTAATCTACAGCATTCAGCTCCTTGATCGGGAGCGCATCCATATCAGCTCGAAGCGCAATCGTTTTGCCGGGAGTTCCCCCTACGATATCAGCAATAATGCTGCTATCTGTTTTTGAACATTTATAAGGAATTCCAAGCTTTTCTAATTCATTTAGTATGTATTCCTGGGTCCTTGGAAGAATCTTGCCAAGTTCCGGAATCTGATGAAGGTCTCTTCTCATTTTTACAAGGTCATTTTGAAGTTCTTTACATTCTTCCCACATGCTCATTTTAACATCTCCTATTATTCTTTTATGCATTCTTTGATGCAGTGCTTTTGTTTTCTTTTACATATAAAAATCTACCAAATCCGAGGCTGCCGAATACAGATACGATGATAAGCATCCATGTCGGTGGAGCAATTGTGAATTTTAAAAGTAATGGAAGTCCAATGCCAAATACAGCTATTTTAGGGTATTTGGCTGCATATGTTCCGAATGTTCCTCCGAAAATGGCGGCAGCAGCATATTTGGTAAGGGCTGCTGTAATAAATTCAGGAAGGACAGATACAACAGCTGAACCAACTAATACAGCACTGGTTGTGGCAATCAGGTTTGTTACGATGGAACCGCAGATTGCCATGGTAGATGCAACTTCAGCCTGAAGAGTTCCGGGTTTACTTCCTGTTGTTTCCAGAGCCATTGTTGCGCTGGGAACACGCATGTTTCCTATGTTTCCTGAAAGGAAACTTAGATATGTACCAGTCAGACCCAGTGAAGCATAATAGGAAACCGGCTCCACTATATAGAAAGCACCGAAAGACAGGGCAACCATTCCCCATGCAGAAAAAATCAGTTTTGGATCTGGCCAGCAATTATATTTCGTGCAGAGCCAGATAACCGGGATGAATGAAGTGATGGCTGCTAGAAGATTGGTAGGGCTTCCGATTCGAATACTATTTCGTTTCCATTCTTTTAAAAGTTGATTATTGTCCATATTCTATTACCTCCTGTAAACTCACTATAAACCGACAGCCAAATCAAAAATAATTGCACAGGCCATTCCGATTATCATGGTAATACCTAAAGTATATTCACGCAGTTTTGGAAATTTTGGTACTACAAATTTTGAAAGGAACATCATACTGAAAATTCCGCCTAATACGGCAGCTGTATTTCCAAATCCTTTGGAAATTTCATTTACATTTAAATAACCGAAGATACCAAGAGAACAGGCACCACTTAGAATAATCAGCCATTTTCCGTCACCGCCGCTTATTTTGTTTCGGACTTTTTCGAGAGCAGGTGTGATCACGCCTGTAGATACGAGCCATCCGGCACCATTTAATGTCATTGTAAACCAACTGACAGCCATTACAGTTAACGTAAATCCTGCGCCGCCAAGCTCCACACCGCAAGCTTCCGCACCGAGCGTTGCTGCTGTTAGTTCAGTGGGAGCTGCGCCGATGATGGAGAGCCTAAGCCATGCCAGTGGACCTCCGATCGAAGACATTAAACCGACCATAACAATGAAAACACCAAGAGCCGGTCCGATAGCGGATATTAATCCGACACGAAAAGCGGTTTTGGGAATTTCGTTAGAAATATTTGCTTTTACTGCAGTTTTTTTTGCCATGCGCATATATAAAAGTGCCTGAACAAAAGAAATGATTACCGTAACACCACACAACAGCCAAAGAACGCCTGAATTTGAAATTTTTACATAATCCATAATCTCACTCCTTATAATCATTTGATTGTTTTCGTGTTAACACTTGTTATGTTAAGAAGTATAGCATTCTGTAAATGAAAAAAACATGTGTTTGAAGTACAAAAAAAGAAATAAAAAACAGAATTGAAATAACAAAAATTGTGTTTGACATACAAAATAATATATGCTTATTTATACATAAGATACAAAGACGTTTTTGTAATAAAATATTATACTATCAATGTTAGATACCAGAAAACCTTAGACTTCAGAAGAAAGGAGAATAGGATGACAGTATATGAGTTGCTGCAGGTTCCCTCATTGAAGAATAATTTGAAAGTGATTGCAGGAGAATCAGGATTAGACAGAAAAATATCATCAGTTACTGTTATAGATACTCCGGACGGATTGAACTGGCTTCGGGGAAATGAAGTTGTGATCACTACAGCATATGCGGTAAGTGATAAAGAGGAAACATTTATTGAATTTACAAAGGAAGTAATTCATAAGGGAATCAGTGCATTAGTTGTGAAATTAGATCGTTATCTGAAAGAAATTCCGGAGGAAGCAATAGGACTGGCTAATAAGGAACATTTTCCGCTTATATCGTGTCCGGGAGAATTTGCCTTTTGTGATATTATCAACCCGGTACTTTCTAATATTATATCTGTGCAGGCGTCAGAATTGGAGGAATCCAGCCATATTCATAAAAGTTTTATAGAATTGGCAATTAAAGGAAGCAGTATACCTGAGATTCTATATACATTGAGTGATTTGATTAAATCTCCTGTGCTATTTATAGATAAGGTGTTTGAAAAAAACTATTTTTCCGATGAAAATGAAAAGTATAAAGATTATTGTGAGAATATTTCGGATTATACAGATGAATATGAATATTTTGTTGTGGAAGATAAAAAAAGACAATATGGGTATCTTGTAGATCTCACAGAAAGAAATAAAATGGCAGGGAAAAATGATTGGGAAATAAATATCTATAAAACTGCTATCGAATATGCAAGCATTGTTATCATTCTGAGGATGCAGATGAGAATCAGCAATACAATGATTGAAGAAAAATACAAAACTTCGTTTGTGGAGGATCTTTTTTTCAATAATGTTAAAACGATAGAAGAAATTCGGACAAGAGCTCAGCTGTATGGATGGGATTTTAAAGAAGGAGGTTTTGCGGTTCTTGTAGACATCAATAATATCAAAAAGAATTATTTGACGAAATTGGATCCGGAGGAGAATTCAAAATTACAGAATTATACAGACTGTATATTTCGTGCGTCCATTCAATATATGCAGCAGTTTTTTCCTAATTCAAAATATTATAAGCAGAGTGATACGGTTGCATTTTTAATTTCTGATGATTATACTCCGGCTGGTAAAGGAAAATTGAAAGAAGCATTTCATCAGATACAGAAGTATCTTTCAAATGTGGTGCCGTTCACGATTACAATGGCGGTCGGGGAATATGTTGACAGAATCATTAATATTCACAAAAGCTATGAGCAAGCGAAGCGGGTAGTGGAATTAGGCTATCAAATGGAAAAATTTGATTGCATCATGTTTTATGATGAAATGGGGATTTACAGGTTGCTTTTTTCGATTTCCGATCAGAGTGAAACGGTTGTGTTCTGCAAGAAATATATGGAGCCCCTGGAATTGTATGATACAAAAAACCATGCGGATTTGCTGAAAACTCTCGACATGATTATAGAATGTGGATGGAATATCAAAGAAGCATCACAGAAATTGTTTATTCATTACAATTCTGCAAAGTATAGATTTCAGAAAATTTGCGAAATACTGGATATGGATTTGAAAGATGTTACTTTACATACAGAGGTTGAACTGGCTATGAAGCTTTATCAGATGAGAAGAAATACTCTTTAGCAGAGATTGCAGCTGTATGTGTGTTGATGCGGGGTGCCAATCAAGCGAGCACCCCGTTAGAAGCTATAATTTATTTTTTGCCACCTGGCCTGCCAGAACAGCGGCAAGGAATATCCATAATCCCATCTTGACGGGAAAGCAAAGAAACAGAAGGCATGTAACTGCCAGAGGCTTTCTCATGGATACGCTTAGAGTGGCTGCCGTGGTTATTGCAGCTGCAAAGGTTGCGTGGGCAGCACTTAGTGGAAATACAAAAAGGGAGATCCCGTATCCCAGGCAGACAGCCGAGAAAATCACCGGAAAGAAATGCCCTCCTTTGAGGCCCATCTGGATGCACATATTTGTTATCAATATTTTCAAAAAAGCAATTCCAATCATTGCTAAAGGTGCATATTTGGCGTAATCGTTCATAAGCACTGCCATCTGACTTTCCCCGGAAAATTGAATAACCGGAAGATAAGCAACTACGCAGCCAAGAACCAGTCCGGCCAGAAGCTCACTTAAGATCGGAGGAGTTTTTTCGGCAAGTTTTTCGAACCACATTTCTGATTTCTCGAAGAAAAGGCCAAGCAATATTCCGCAAATCAGATATACGAGCAGCATTGCTATGTCCCATTTGTCGGGCTGGGCATTTTCAAAACTAGGAAAACCTTCGGAAACTTTGCCGAAAAGCTGGTTGAGTAAGGTCAGAATCCCAAGCGAAGAGGCAATGGAAACCCCATAAACCAGAAGCTTTGAATTAGAGTCTATATTTTCTTTCTCTTCCGTCTGGGAGACATCCTCATTTTCTACAGCGGAGAAGAAGCCGAAAAGTGGGGAATAAAAGAGGGCAGACAGTGAAACCGCCACGCTGACTTTGGAGTAAAAATCCGTATTGTCTTTCGCAAATTTAACATTTTCATTTACCCAGCATCCCAGAGCTACCATTACACCTACCATTCCGGCTTCCGGACCAACACTGCTTCCGAAAATAAGCGGAAGAGCTGCGGCAATCAGAAGGATTATAATTTTGCGATAAGGATAGGTGCCGGTTTTCTTTACTGTACCGATGACAGTTACCATCGATTGCGGATAGTCACCGAAGCATTTCCGAAATATGCCGATGATGGCACCGCCCACAGTACAGGCTACAATAGGATACCAGATAGGGCTTCCCACAGCAGACGGAAGTTTGCTCCATAAAAACTCCGTTCCGAAGTGAACTAATCTCAGAAAGAGCCATAGAACTGCACCTGAGACTGAACCAAGGATGGCGCAAAACAGAATCAGTTTTAATTTGTTTGTAATCTTTGTTTTTTCCATATGTATACCGCCGTTAATATAATTAGTGTTGTGTGTATATTATATAATAAATTGGGCGGTTTGTCCCCTATTGAAATGATAAAGAAAAAATGGTAAAATAAAAACAAAAAAACTTATATATGTTCAAGATTGGTTGAACGTTTCTACAAACTACCATAATAGTTGACTATAAGTTCCCGCTGCTTTTATATCAAAGCAGTGGGAATTTCTACGTTCAGAGAGAGGAGAAATAAAATGGGAACCGATTTTATTCTTAAAGGGAATATTTGCTACAGCCGGAAGAGTGATAATATTGAAGTGGCAGAAAATCAATATGTAATTTGTGTGGAAGGTAGAAGCGAAGGTGTATTCAAAGAAATCCCGGATGCATATGAGAATCTGCCGGTTATTGACTATGGAGATCACATCATTATTCCAGGGCTGACGGATCTGCATATCCATGCACCCCAGTATTCATTCCGTGGCCTTGGAATGGACCTGGAACTTTTGGATTGGCTGGAAACAAATACGTTCCCGGAAGAAGCCAAATTTAAGGACTTAGAATATGCAGATAAAGCTTACAGAATTTTTACCGATAATCTTAAAAAGAGTGCAACGACAAGGGCGTGTGTGTTTGCGACGGTTCATCGTGATGCAACGATGCTTTTGATGGATCGGTTGGAAGAAAGTGGATTAGTAACTATGGTGGGTAAAGTAAATATGGATAGGAATGCACCGGATTATCTGAGTGAGGAGTCTTACAGGGTATCGGCGGAAGAAACTGTAAAATGGCTGATGCAAGTGGAGAACCGGAAATATCAAAATACACTTCCGATTCTTACGCCACGCTTTACTCCAAGCTGTACAGATGAGCTTATGAATGAATTGAATAAGATACAAAAGCTTTATAGGCTTCCAGTACAGTCTCATCTTTCGGAAAATCCAAGTGAAGGAGAATGGGTGAAAGAATTATGTCCCTGGGCAGAAGTATATGCAGATGCATATGCCAGATTTGATTTGTTTGGTGGAGAATGTCCTACAATAATGGCGCATTGTGTTTATAGTAATGAGAAAGAAATAAAAATGATAAAAGAGCGGGGCGTTTTTGTCGCTCATTGTCCGGAATCTAACGCAAATCTGGCATCGGGAGCAGCACCTGTGCGTCGTTTCCTGGAGGAAGGAATTCATGTTGGGCTGGGGAGTGACGTGGCTGCCGGTTCATCAGAAAATATTTTTTATGCCATGACACAGGCAATTCAGGTCTCCAAGCTCAGATGGAGAATGCTGGATTCTTCCTTAAAACCACTCACAATTGATGAAGTATTCTATATGGCCACAAAAGGAGGCGGAGCATTCTTTGGAAGAGTAGGAAGTTTTGAACCGGGATATGAATTTGATGCGGTTGTCCTGGATGACAGCCGCCTGGAGCATCCGCAGAAACTAGATGTGGGAAAAAGGCTGGAACGGCTGATTTATTTAGCGGATGACAGAGAAATTAAGGAAAAATATATAAGAGGGAAAAGTGTTTCTTGCCAAAAAATGTGGAGGTCTTAGTAGTTTCAAAATACTTCGTGAAACAACCCTGACCTGGACTTTCCTTCATATTTACTTTTTTCGCCTAAATGCTATAATATAAGTGAAACTCATTAGCTCATAACATGAACATATTTCTAAACACACAAAACATCTATAATGTTTTTAACAACATTATAGATACAAAATTAGAGTGACCAGGGAACCCGTCCCCCTAGTACACCGAATAATAAGTAACTGACACCTTGACTTGTCTGATTTTTCATCTGCAGCGTTGTCGTCAATCGACGTAGCCACCGCTACGCCTCATTCTTCCGCCTTGCATATGAAACAATCATCCTGCGTCAATGTATCAGAAACTTATTTTTCGGTGTACTAGTCACTAGGAGGATACGATGATGAAAGAAAGGAAAAAAGAACTATTTTCAATACCAAATATGCTCGGATATTTTCGTATACTGATGCTGCCGGTGTTTTTGATATGCTATTACCGGGCTAAAACAAGGGAAGAATTTACTATAACGTTTGTGATTCTGGGACTGATCTTTTTGTCAGATGCTCTGGATGGCTTTATCGCGAGAAGATTTAACATGATTACAAATTTTGGAAAAATTTTGGATCCAGTGGCGGACAAATTGGTTCAGGGAACACTTGCCCTTGCGGTTGCGCTCAGACATCCATGGATGAAAGTGTTTTTTATTGTGTTTTTGGTCAAAGAAATCTATATGGCGGTCATGGGGATTTATTTGCTGAAGGTGAAAAAAACGTTAAATGGTGCACAGTGGTACGGAAAAGTGTGTACTGCAGTGGTGGACGTTTGCATTCTGGTTCTCCTGTTTATACCGAATATTCCGGATGCGGTAGGCAATGCGATGATTGTTCTGATGATCGGGCTGGAAGTATTTGCAATCATGATGTACTTGAAATTTCATTCGCAGTTACTTTGTAAGTAAATTTGTTGTGAATCGAGCCCGCGTTTATAGACATGGAAGCAAAATAGTGGCATTATGAACATTGTTCATGTTGGAGGTAAGTGGAATGAATACGAGCATCACATCGAAGGAAGCGATTTTTCGTTTTCCGGATATGTTAGGTATTTGTTTGAATGCGTACAGAAGGGAGTCGGGGAATACCCGGATTTTTTTGCCACCCATTCAATCAGCCTTGCGAATTCGGAAAAAGGGAAAGCAAAACGCACTATGCAGCGTTATTTCACGCATATGAATGCGGGACTTTTGAATGTACTGCACGCAGATCAGGCAGTTGCCAAAGGCGCATTTTCGGAGTCATTTATTGAGGAGACGTTTGTTGGATTTGTGCTCGACAATATATTGCTTTTTCTTATACAAGGAAACGGAAACTGTGACACACTTGTTGAGATCATAAGCAGAGTTCTTTACCGGTAACATAATTCCCGCCAGATGGCGGGATTCTTTATGGAACAAAAATGAACGATGTTCAGGAGGAGATTTATGCAGGCTATTTTTGAAACACTATTTGACATTGTGTATCTGGTATCGGTGGTCACGATTGGTATCATGATGATACGCGGCAGTAAAGGGCGCAGGCAGTATACCCTTTTTGGAATGATGGCGGTCATTCTGGGGTGTGGCGATGCGTTTCACCTCGTACCGAGAGCGATTGCACTTTGCACGACGGGGCTGGAAAATTATACGACAGCGCTCGGCAGAATTGTGTTGTGTCTCATGCCGCAAAATGAATGGACCAGTGCCGAGGCACCACTGTCCTGGGGAATTTACCGGAATATTCCGTTTACCATTCTTGGTATATTAATTGTGATTTTGTTCTGTCAAAGTGCAGAGAAGACGAAGGATGAAGCGTTCCGGTTTTTGTATCTTGCTGTGATCTTTAGTTTCGCTTGTTATATTCCGGTTGTGCTGTTTGCGGATACAGTGCCGCCTGTAGGGATGCTGATGATTCCGAAGACATGCGCCTATGTCTGGGTTGTTCTGATTGGTTACAAAGCGATGAAAGGAAGCGAGAATTATTGAAAAAATATTTGAATTTTTCACTGGGATACGCGATTGCTGCTATGGCAGGAGCTGCAGAAAGTGAAAAGTTTCCGGGTATTTATGTGGATTTATAATATCGGAGTTCCGCTCACAGCGGTAATGATGTTGGTGCGCGGTGTGACACAGGTACTCGGTTTGTCACTTTCATCTGCGCTTAGCGCCTCCATTTCAGGGATTGCTGGAATTGGGCATATTTTGACCGGAGTGGGAATTGTTTTATTATTGATTTCGTTAAAGAAGACAGTATAAGGGGGAATAATATATGCATCTTGTACCTGTTAAGAAACTTGCGGCCCGCAGTCTTGAATTCAGAGCCTATTAATAGTATAATTATAAGAGTTCATGAGAATTTATAAGTCAATATCTTTATTAAGGAGGAAACTATTATGGTTACCTGGAAGAACTTAGATACCCTTGCTTCCTATCAGGAATTGGAAAATGTGGATCGTGTGAATCTGGCGGAAGTGATGAGTGGTGAAAATGGTGCAGAACGTGTAAGAAATTATAGTATACCGATGGCTGCAGGGCTTACTTATAATTATGCGGCGAAGCAGGTAGATGATGATGTATTAAACGCTCTTGCTAAACTGGCCAAGGAGGCACAGCTTACGGAGAAATTCAAAGCTCTTTATAATGGTGAAGTGATCAATACAGGGGAAAAACGTCTTGTGCTTCATCAGTTGACACGCGGACAGTTGGGTGATCCGGTAGTGGCAGACGGCGTTGACAAACGTGCATTTTATGTAGAGCAGCAGGATAAGATTGCTGATTTTGCAAATAAAGTACATGCGGGAGAGATTACGAACGCAGCAGGAGAAAAATTTACAACGGTTGTACAGATTGGTATCGGCGGAAGTGACCTTGGTCCGCGTGCGATGTACCTGGCACTTGAGAACTGGGCAAAGAAGAACGGCAAGTTCAAGATGGAAGCGAAATTCATCAGCAACGTAGACCCGGACGACGCGGCAGCAGTTCTGAATTCTATTGATGTTGCACATTCTATTTTCGTACTGGTTTCTAAGTCAGGTACAACTCTTGAAACTCTGACAAATGAATCCTTTGTGAAGGATGCTCTGAAAAATGCAGGACTGGATGCTTCAAAGCATATGATTGCTGTTACCAGTGAAACATCTCCGCTTGCAAAGAGTGATGATTACCTCGCAGCATTCTTTATGGATGACTATATCGGCGGACGTTTTTCTTCTACATCCGCAGTTGGTGGCGCTGTATTATCTTTGGCATTTGGACCGGAAGTATTTGCAGAGTTCCTGGAAGGCGCGGCAGAAGAAGACAAGCTTTCTATGAATGAAGATGTATTGAAGAATCCGGAAATGCTGGATGCACTTATTGGTGTTTATGAGCGTAATGTTCTTGGATATCCGGCAACAACTGTCCTTCCATACTCTCAGGCACTGAGCCGTTTCCCGGCACATCTGCAGCAGCTTGATATGGAATCCAACGGTAAATCCGTAAACCGTTTTGGAGAACCTGTAAACTATCCGACCGGTCCGGTGATCTTCGGAGAACCGGGAACGAACGGACAGCATTCTTTCTATCAGCTCCTTCATCAGGGAACTGATATTGTACCGCTTCAGTTCGTGGGATTTAAGAACAGCCAGATCGGTACAGATGTTGTGATCCAGGACAGCACAAGCCAGCAGAAGCTCTGCGCTAACGTAGTGGCTCAGATCGTTGCATTTGCATGTGGAAAAGCAGATGAGAACCGTAATAAGAACTTTGAAGGCGGCCGTCCGTCAAGCATTATCATCGGTGATCAGCTTGACCCGAAGGCGTTGGGCGCACTTCTGGCACACTTTGAAAATAAGATCATGTTCCAGGGATTCGTATGGAATGTGAACAGCTTCGACCAGGAAGGCGTACAGCTTGGTAAAGTGCTGGCGAAGAGAGTTCTGGCACATGATACAGATGGTGCATTGAAGGAATATAGTGATCTGCTGAATATTTAAGCATATTTTACAAAGACTTATACATAGAAGGGGGCTTTCTTAATGAAGGCTCCCTTTTGGTATTTTGCTCATTCTGATGGGAATTATGAATAGATAAAATCTATAAATAATTGGTATATAGATTTTATCTATTTGATATACGGTAAATATATTGATAGTATATATAAAAGAGATAGTCTATGGGAGGATGAAATTATGAAAAAAAGACTAATGAGCATACTGTTGATCACTTCGATGATTGGTGTCATGCTTACCGGATGTGGCGGAAAGAGCGGAAGTGGTGACAGTGAACAAAAAGAAGAGGAAGGAACAGCCAAAGAAACGATTACCTTTATGGCACCGGATTGGGCAATCCCGACGGACGATCAGCTTGCGGCTTTCACAGAGGAAACCGGAATTGAAGTTGAGATTTCTGAAGTGGGATGGGATGATATCCGCGAAAAACTGGCGACTGCATCATCAGCAGGACAATGCGCAGCGGATGTAGTAGAGGTTGATTGGTCCTGGGTAGGAGAGTTCTATGCGGCAGACTGGCTGGAACCATTGGAAGTATCAGATGCGGACAAAGCAGACATGCCTACTCTTGAGACATTTACAAAAGACGGACAAGTCCTGGCGATACCATATGCAAATGACTATCGTCTTTCATACTACAACACGAAACAGTTTGAAGAGGCCGGTATCACTGAGGAGCCGCAGACATGGGATGACGTATTGGAAGCCTGCAGAACTTTGAAATCTACCGGAACGGCAGAGTATCCGTTTGCAATCGCTTTAAATGCGGAAGAAAAGACATCAACATGCCTGATGTGGCTTGCCTATACCATGAACGGCGTTGTATGGAACGAAGACGGAACCTTCAACGAAGAATCCGTAATGGAAGCTCTTAAGTATATGGAAACGCTTGTAAAGGAAGAACTGGTTGCACCGGAAGACAAGACATCTTCAGGAATGGATGCTTACAAACGTATTTGCTCCGGAAGCGCAAGCTTTCTGACCGGACCGACTTCTTTTGTATCCAGAACAAATAATGAAGAAGAGTGCAGCGTTGTCGGTGAGATCGCGCCGATTCTTGTCCCGGGAAAAGATGCAAAAGCAACGCAGACAATGGCATTGCCGGAGGCTATTGGTGTAACAAAAACTTCAGAACACAAAGAAGCTGCAAAGAAATTTGTGGAATGGTATACCTCTGCTGATATGCAGAAGCAGTTAAATGAAACAAATAGTGCAATTCCAACACGTAATTCGGTTTTGGAAGAACTGATCAATGACGGAACGATTCAGAATGCGGGAGCAATGCTGGAACAGGCACAGTTGATCGCTTCTCCGTTCCCGAACGGTGTACCTTCTTACTATGCAGAAATGAGCAGTGCAATGTATAATGCAATCAACAAAATGGCACTCGGCGAACTTACATCAGAAGAAGCTTTCAATGAAATGGAAACAGCGCTGGAAAAGTTAATTAACGAATAGTTAGGAAATAAATAATGAAAAAAAAGATATTACCTTATCTTTTACTAACACCCATGATTCTCATCATGGGTGTATTAGTATTTTATCCGATTATTGCGACATTTTCATATAGTTTAAAGAAATGGAAACTGACGGCCCCGGGAGATATCCATTTTGTGGGAATCAAGAATTATCTTGATATAATTCAGTCGGACTCATTCTGGTACAGTATGCAGAATACGATATTTATTCTGGTCTTTGTTGTGGTCTTTACTACTTTGATCGGATATCTTGTGGCATCATTTTTGAATGTAGATGTGAAATGGTCAGGCATTTTGCTATCATTGTCTATATTGCCATGGGCGTTGCCGCCGTATGTAAATGGAGTATTGTGGAAGTTTGTATTTTTCTCCGGATATGGATTCTTGAATAAACTTTTGATAGGCCTTGGGACCACTAGTAAACCAATCGAATTTCTTGGATCGAGATGGACGCTTCTGCTGGTGATTTCCATTGTGGTGGTCTGGAGGAGCATTCCTTTTATGGCCTTGGTTTGTCTGGCGGGAAGACAGTCGATTCCGGTGGACTTTTATGAGGCGGCTAAGATGGACGGCGGAACACCGGGAATGATTTTCAGATATATTACTATGCCTCTCATGAGACCGTTTATTGCGGTGGGTATCACATCGACATCCGTAACAGCGATCAATGTATTTGATGAAATTGTTGCACTTTCAGGATATAGCGATCTGGGAAAAAATATATTGATGGAGAGCTATCTTACGACATTTACGTTCCTGAATTTTGGAAAAGGAAGTGCCATGACCTATATCGTCATGTTTTTTGCGTTGATTCTTGGAGTATTCTACTTGCGCAGCCTGAATAAGGAGGTGGAATACTAGTGAAATATGTAAAAAGAGCAGGGTACTTTCTGGAAACGATTCTGTTTCTGATATTTACAGTCGGCCCATTCGTCTGGACATTCATGATATCTGTTACACCGGATTATGCGATTTTTGCTCCGACTTCTAAAATGCTGCCGGAGAGTATTACATTTGCTAATTATGTAGAATTGTTTTCAGGAAGTCGAAGAGGAAATGCGTTTTTTAAAGGAATGTATAATTCGATGAGGGCAGTAGGTATTACACTCGTTATTGGAATCCCGATTGCAATGATGAGTGCCTATGCTTTAAGCAGGATGGAGTTCAAGGGGAGAAAGGTGATCAAGAATCTTTTCCTGATCACGATGGTGATTCCGGTAATGGCAACGATCATTCCCCTTTATCGTATGTTTACAGCAGGAAAAATGCTGGATCATATTTTCTGGCTCAGCATGGTGTATGTCAGTTCCTATCTGCCGATGGCTTCATGGCTGATATCCAACTATTTTGCGACGATTCCAAAAGAGCTGGAAGAGGCAGCTATGATAGATGGATGTGGAAGAGGAGCGGCATTTTCCCGGATCATCTTACCTCTTTCCCGCCCGATTATTCTTTCCGTGACATTGATTATGTTTTTGAATACATGGAGTCAGTTTCAGATACCGCTTATTCTGGCTTCATCCATGGGGACAAAGCCGATGGCGATTGTTGTGTCGGAATTTATGACGAAAGACTCTATTCAATATGGATTGATTGCCGCGGCCGGAATGACCGCATTGATTCCGCCGGCGCTCACAGCTATGCTGTTCAGGAAATATCTGATTTCCGGAATGATGGGAGGGTCTGTGAAGGGATAAGCGAATATGATACATGCAAAAGGCTGCCGTTTGGCAGCCTTAATTCTATTCAACAATAATTGCATTTGGATAAATCCGTTCCATTCGCTCATCTGGGAAATGTTCATCCAGAAAATATTCGAGCCCTGTCGATGCTTTCACACCTTCGGTCTGCCGGATGGAATAGCGCGCCATCGCAAGCCCGGACATGATCATATCAAAAATCATAAAGACAATCATCACCCAAGTCAAAGTTACGCCGATTTTCTTCGGAATCTTTTCAATCCAGCCTGAGAACAGCGGGTAGAGGATTTTCAGCCACACAACGGCGGCGATACCCCAGAAAAAGCAGTACAGCAGGTTGATTCGGCCACCCAGATTGAACGGGATATGGCTGTAGTCCCAGAATACCGTGCCGAAAACAATCTCAGTGAAGACACTGCAGATGTATTCGTAGGCCCCGCCGAGTATAGTGCCGAATACGAAAATATAGCTGTCGCTGCGGGTCCGGTACTGATATAAAATGGCTGTAAGCAGCACGCATCCGAGTCCCCAGACAATGCTGAACGGGCCATAAACCACACTGCTTCGGCTCATTAGTTTCCCGGCAGTGATCAGACAGAAGATGGTTTCGGTGATATCCCCCAGGAAAGCCCCGAGAAAGAACAGGCATACCAGTTTATAGAACGAGCATCCAACGGCAAATACGCCGGCTTTCTCTTTGGCTGCTTCCAGTTCACGTTCTTTCTCAAGTTTCGCCTGCAGCAGAGCTTTTTCGTCCAGATTCGGATAGGCTTTTTTCAGATGCTTCAGTGTCCAGCCGGTCAGATCTTCTCCCAGTGTGTCCGCTGCATTCTGGAGGTCTTCAGAAATCCTGTATACAATAGACGCTTTATTTACACGGGAGCGCACGGTCAGAATGCCGCTGATGGTTCCGATCAGGTCAATGCCGAGAATGATTCCGGCTATGATCAAGATCAGTTCGCCGATGCTTCTTGGGATCAGATGCATCAGATCTGTAAGAAGCGGATTGGCAAATGAAACGCAGAATACAGCGATCAGTCCCCAGAGAACTGTGTAAGGAAGTGTGACGTAGCCTCCGAACTGGAAACGCTTTCTGGAATAGTCCCACCATTTTCTATGGAAAATACGTTCTAAGACAAAACCGGTTCCAATCGTTACGAAGAAAGAAAGGACGGTTCCTCCCAGAAACAGAAAGAACAGATTGCTTTTCAGCTCCGACAGAAAGACCGCAAATAGTAGGGCGCTGATACCGTAGGACGGACAGTAGGGACCGAACAGAAAACCGATATCGACAAACTTCTTCTCTCTTACAGCAGCCGCGGCTGTGCCAAGCGCCCATCCTGCCAGGGAATACAGAATAAAAAACCATAGCAGTTCATACATTGAATAACTCATCTTTTGTGCCTCCATTTCTTCCTATCACTATAGCAGAAGAGAGAAGGAAGTGCAAGAAGCGGTGATTAACGTTCCTCCCGAATCAGTTTAAGAACAGCGGTATGTTCATAAGTCATTGCCTCATCGTGGACAAAAGCGACTGTCCCATGCACCGGAGCGCAAAGTGTGCTGCGCACCGTGCCAAGATATGGATCATGGATCCGTGCAAGAACTTGCCCTTTTTTGATTTCATCACCGGCTTTTACGAAAGACTCAAAGAAACCTGCATCCGCCGCCCGCACCGGTATAAAGTCCTCGCTTTCGATGACCTGTGAGAGATATCCGTTCTTTCCGTTGTAGCGAATGATGTGCTGCTTGGACATAAAGTTCAGGATGCCCTGCAGTGGATCGACGATCTGACCGATTTCGTCTCCCTTCCGGACAAAACCGCCATGAGAGCGTGTCTTTACGAAAATGCCGGATCATCTGCAATACCCCAGAACGCGAGGATATTGTCCATGACTTTTTGAAGCTCGATAAGAGGTGACTGTGAAACGCGCGCCTTGTTCAGCTCATAAACTGCAAGCTGAATATAAGAAAGTGTTTCGCTTCCGATGGATTCGCGCAATGTGATGCCATTGTCGTACGCGCGCATCAGATTGGAATAAATGGAATTCATATCATCTGCGTCAAAGCAGTAACGCTGGATGAAATTCTCGCTCATGGAATACGTTATTTTTATAAATACCAAACTTGACACCATACCGGGCGAGCAGTTCGTTTACCGTATCGGTGTGCCTGTAAAGATCCATTTCCTGCATAATTCTCCTCCTCCTTTGTAATTCCTAATAGAAAAGGCGCTTTGCATAATTATGCAAAACGCCTTTGTTTAATACAACTCTTATAGTACCGGAGAATGCCGGGAGTCAATCTGTTTTTTTCTTTTCTTATAATTTGGCAAAAACTGGTCGTTTCTTTATTCCTGAAGATCATGAATCAGGGCGTTGATCTGCATGCGGGCTTTCGTACGCTGCATGCCGTCGCAGTATTGTTCCGCCATACGCAGAAGATGTTCACGGCAGGCGGTTACGATTTCCGGTCTTTTCAGCTCTATGATCAGCGTCGGAGCAGTATTGCGGACAAGAAGAGCCATTCCTTCTTTTTTGACGAAGAGATTGTAATCATGTCTGGTGTCCGGTTTAGAAGGAATGAAATAGTAATTTTCATAGGTATCCATCAAGCGAAGAATGTTCTTTAAATGAAGCACATAGGTTTCCGGGGTATACATAGACTGCCCGCCGTATGTTTTGTAAGGCGCTGCAATCGGAATCATCCCGGAACGAATATCCTTCGGGTCGGACAGCTCGCATATGTCGATAAAAGGGGTATGCTTCAAATGCTCTTCAAAAGAGGATAGTTCGTTTAAATTCTTTTCATAAGCAGTCTTCCATAATACATGATCGGTCTTATCTCGAAGCTGTTCCAGAATCTCTCTCGGGATTGTAGTTGCTGAAATAGGAAAGACTTTCTGGACGATGGATCCCGGCTGTGAAAAGAAATCCTCAAAACAATCCATAAGTTCTTCCGAAGTGTTGTGTACAGTCAGTGCCGGCTGGCAGAGGGACAGATAATCGTTATACTGTCCGGTGTATGCGTAAACGAGAGACGGATTGGTGGTAAGTAGTGTGATTGGGTTGCTTGTCATCCCGACACACGTAGAGAAGATTGCAAAATGACCGGGCAAAACGATCATGGAATGACGGTACAGATTATCGCGCAGTCGGGGATAATAATATACCTTCGTCTGGCCTGTTACATAAAGCGGAAGCCAGTAACGCAGAGATTCGACATAACGATTCATAAAATTGATAGATGGCATGATCTGGCATATCGTGAAGCCTCTGGTGATAATTTCCATTAAGCTGGACTGAAGTTCAAGGGTGAAGGAATAGTCCTCGAACAGCCATTCCAGATTGTCGTCATAAGCAAACAGAATCGTAGAAGGTTGCTCAAGCGTTTGCATGAGGCCGAGTAATCGATGAATGGCTTCTCTTTTTCCGCTGTTGCCATAAAAATATTCTGTTTCATCATTAGAAGACGAAATGTGGTTCGATGCTGAAATGTTGTGTTTTGGTTCAGGGACAGCCGGAGTGTGAGATATCCTGCTCAGTGTATTTTCAACAATATCGTAATCATCGGAAAGCCATTTAAAGATATATTCAGCCAACGCAGATGAGGGCATGGAAGAACGCAGAATACTCTGCTCCAGCATTTCAGAAAGCGCATGACGCTGAAAGTCAGCTACACAGTGTTTGGAAAAGAAATCAGCCATACGTGAAATGTGCTCGCGGTTTCGAGGCATTCCCCGTTTTCCTGTGCGAAGAAGGCTGATCAAAGAGCGATCCACCGAAATGGCGGCCGCAAGTTCTTTGTTTGAAGTCTGTGTGAGATTCATTAGAAAATTCAATTTATCCGAAAATAGTATAGTAGTACCTTCCGATTATAATTGTATTGTATCAAAATCGGGGATCCTGTGCCAGTGATTTGACGAGAATTTGTCAGATTATTAAAACGAACAATAACAAGCGCGGATCCGTGTAAAACACATTCAGTAGGATCCGCGCTGCTTTGCATTTCTTAGTTCAAATGCCAGATATCTTTGTTATATTGTTCAATTGTTCTGTCAGATGAGAAAAATCCGGCTTTCGCAATATTTACCAACATCATTTTGGCCCATGCAGTTCTGTCGCTGTAATCGGCGAGCATGCGTTCTTTGGTTTCGGTGTAATCGTTGAAATCAAGAAGGGTCATGAACCAGTCTTTGTGAACCAGCTCATCGTGAAGTCTGGTCAGGTTTTCTTCATTTCCAATCTTTTTCATTTCGTCTCCAACGATGAAATCCACACATGTCTTGATGCGTTCGTCAGAAGAGTAGATTGCGTAAGCATTGTAGTCACTCTTTGCATAGTGCTCAATCACAGCCTCGCTTGATTCTCCGAAGATATAAATGTTCTCAGGGCCTACAAGATCGCTGATCTCTACATTTGCACCATCCATGGTTCCGAGTGTGACAGCACCGTTCAGCATGAACTTCATATTTCCGGTTCCGCTCGCTTCTTTTGATGCAAGTGAGATCTGTTCGGAAATATCGCAGGCCGGAATTAATTTTTCGGCAGCGGTTACATTGTAGTTTTCCACCATAACGAGTTTTATGTATGGAGCAACTTCCGGATCGTTTGCAATCAGCTCCTGCAGGCAGAGGAGAAGATGAATAATGTCTTTTGCAATTACATAAGCCGGAGCAGCCTTTGCGCCGAAAATGAAAGTGATTGGCTGTTCGGGTTTGTTGCCTGCCTTAATATCCAGATATTTATTAATGATGTACAGAGCATTCAGCTGCTGGCGTTTGTACTCATGCAGACGTTTGATCTGAATGTCGAAGATGCTGTTTTCGTTAATTTCGACACCGGTATTTTCCAGAATAAAGTCTTTGCATACTTTCTTCGCATTTGTTTTGATTTCAAGAAGTGTATTTAAAACATCTTCGTTTTCTTTGTATTTCAGAAGGTTCTCGAGAGCGGAGGCATCTTTCTTATAATCTGTACCGATCAGGCTGGAAATATAATCGCTCAGTGCATGATTGCAGTGAAGCAGCCAGCGACGGAAAGTGATTCCGTTGGTTTTATTATTGAATTTTTCCGGGTAAATATCATAAAAAGCTTTTAATTCACTGCTTTTCAGGATTTCCGTATGAAGCGCAGCCACACCGTTAATTGAGAATCCATAATGAATATCCATATGTGCCATATGAACCAGATTGTTTTTGTCGATGATGGCAACGGCTTCCTGCGGATACTGCATCTTGACACGTTCATCCAGGCGGCGGATGATCGGCATCAGGTGAGGAACAACTTCTTCCAGATAGCTGATTGGCCATTTCTCCAGTGCTTCGGCCAGAATCGTGTGGTTGGTGTAAGCACATACGTGTGTCACGATATCGCAGGCTTCCTCGAATTCAATTCCCCTTTCGGTAAGGAGACGGATGAATTCCGGAATGATCATACTTGGATGTGTATCATTGATCTGGACAACAGCATAGTCTGCAAGATCGTGCAGGTTACATCCTTTACTTACTGCTTCATCGAGGATCAGCTGTGCAGCGTTGCTGACCATAAAATACTGCTGGTAGATCCGCAGTTTTCTTCCGGCATCGTCGCTGTCATCCGGATAGAGGAATAAGGTCAGATTGTGGAGAATATCATTTTTGTCAAATGTAATTCCATCGTCGACAATACTTTCCTCTGCGATGTCGATATCAAAGAGGCGCAGACGGATGGATTTGTTTTGATATCCGGCTACATCAATGTCATATAAAGATGATTTGAGCATAAAGCCGCGGTAAGGAACCATATAGGAAATGCCGGTCGGTGTTAACCAGCTTTCGTCTGTCAGCCATGGATTTGGAGTTTCTTTCTGCAGGTGGTTCTCGAATACCTGCTTGAAAAGTCCAAGGTGATAATTGAGACCGATTCCTTCACCCGGAAGTCCAAGTGTGGCGATGGAGTCAAGGAAGCATGCCGCCAGTCGTCCAAGGCCACCGTTTCCGAGAGATGGCTCCGGTTCCACTTCTTCGATTTTTGAAATAGATTTGCCATTTTCTTCAAGGAATTTTGCAACCTCATCATAAATACCGAGATTGATCAGGTTATTGGAAAGCAGCTTTCCAATCAGAAATTCTGCAGAAATATAGTAAATTTTCTTTTTGCCATCCTGATAGCCTTTCTCAGAAAGTGCTTTTTTTGTATAAACTAATAATGCATGGTAAATTTCTTCATCTGAACACTGTGAACAGTCTTTTCCAAACATGTCAAAAATTAAATTTTCTAATGATTTCATTGTTGTATCTCCTTTCAGGGGTAAATGTCTGTTTACTGTGTATGTATAGACTATAGCACGCCCTGAAAGGTGAAAAATACAACAAAATTGTTCTGTTATGACATGTTCTTGCGAAATTTGTGGGGAGAGATTCCGTTTGCCTGCTGGAATTTCTTGATGTAGTAGCTTGTGTTGTTAAATCCGCATTCCAGCGCGATTTCTGTGACGGAGTCATCGGAATGCAGAAGAAGCGTCTTTGATTTTTCCAGACGTAGGTCATTGATATATTCAATCAGAGTTTTTCCGGTATACTGGCGGAATAGTTTCATGAAATAGTATTCGCTGTAGTTGGAAAGCCCTGCCAGTTCTTTGGCATTCAACGGTTCATTGTAATGTGAGTTGATGTAGTCCAGCACATTTTTTATAGAAGAAAGACTCTTATTCTGCTCAGCGTGGTCTGAGGTGATGATGTAATTTCCTGCGAGCATTTCATAGAAAAATGCGTAGAATAGTGCCTTGAGACGTACATAATAATAAGGTTCCTTTTTGTCAAGGCAAGAGTGGATTTGACCGAAAATCTCCATAAGGCGGTCGTAGCCGGAGACATCCGGCGTGATACGATGAACAAATTCCGCCTGATTTGCCGCCAGCGGAGCGATTAGACGCTCTTGACATAAGTCCCCGGCGGTTCCTGCAAGATAATTCAGATCAAAAACAATGCTTTTATAGTAGAGGATGTGGCGTGGATCCGTTTTCATGGAATGCAGGACCCCACGGTTCACAATCAGCAGATCACCTTCTCTGACACGGAGTGCCTCTCGGTTTAACCGTACCAGTCCGCTTCCGGATTCGATGAAGATAAATTCCATTTCTTCATGCCAGTGCAGGTAGAGAGAACGGAAGATCTCGCAGTTGTCGGTGTAGGTTTCTACTGGTAGTTCAAAGGATCCATGAGAGCCGAGCTCTTTTAAAGTATTGTCTACCTGCTGAGAGATGGTTCCTGACATAATTGCTCCTTTCTGTCACTTGATCGGCGGTATTTCAAAGGTGTCATCTGATATTGCCTGTGAAATAACCGGATGAAATATGAGTGATTTTCAAAACCGGTATTTTCAGAAATTTCAATCACGCTCAAATCGGTGGTAAGAAGCAGTTCGCACGCTTTTTCCAGACGATAATGGTTCATGTATTCAACCAGAGTCATTCCGGTAAATGACTTGAAGAACTTTGTAAAATAAGAGACACTGTAGCCGCAGAAATCAGCGGCTCCCTTAAGAGACAAGGGACTCGCATAATTCGAGTGGATAAAAAGAAGTAGTTCTTTTATCTTTTTAATCTGGGTGAGCTGTGAATGGTCGGGAGGAGCATGTAATGTTCGCCCTTCCAGTGATTCGAACAGCCAGAAAATCCGGTAAAGCTGAGACTTCACGAATAGTTCGTATCCATGGGAGGACTCGGAGATAGTCTGTGTAAGGGAAGTCAGTATCTCGGAAATCCGGTCGTGCTGTGGATGGTTGGAAGGAATCCGGAAAGGAAGGGAAATCTGCTCGTCCAGATAAGGCTTTATATATGTAGTGTAACAGTAGTCGGAAGGCGAATCTTGTCCCAACATCTTTAGATCAAATAAAATACTGAAGTACTCACAGGTTTCTTCATGGAGTTGTTCAATGGCGTGCAGCATCCCGGGAAGGATTGGCACGATATCCCCTGTGTGGACAGTAAAAGGCACTTTGTTCAGTGTAACGGTACAGCATCCGCTCTGAACAAACATCAATTCCATCTCATCGTGCCAGTGCATAGGGCAGGAATACAGGGAAACCGGAATTTGAAAATGATAGACAACATAAGGGAATTCCAGCGTTCCATGTTGTCTGTATTCATAGAGAGAGGAAATGTGCGTATCTGACATGATTCAAGAACCTCCTTTTATTGGTGTAAAAATACGAGAATCTTCCATATTATGTTACAGTGGGAAGATTCTCGTAATGTTTCTTATATATTAAAGTGTTTTGCCTGTAAGCATTTCGTAGCTCTGCAAATATTTATCGATTGTTTTCTGAACAATCTCATCCGGAAGAGTCCAGTCATTATCCGGATTCGCTTTCAGCCAGTCGCGGGCAAACTGTTTGTCGAAGGAGGGCTGACTATGGCCTGGTTCATATCCTTCAGCAGGCCAGAAACGAGAGCTATCCGGAGTCAGCATCTCATCACCGATCACCAGATTTCCTTCTTCATCCAGACCGAATTCAAACTTGGTGTCTGCAATGATGATTCCGCGGTTTAGTGCATAATCTGCACATTTCTTATAAAGTGCAATAGTGTTGTCACGAAGCTTTGCGGCATATTCTTCCCCTTTTCCCGGGAAATATTTTTCCAGATGAGTAATACTTTGTTCATAAGAAATATTTTCATCATGGTCACCGATCTCGGCTTTGGTAGATGGTGTGTAAATAGGTTCCGGAAGTTTATCGGATTCTTTTAAACCTTCCGGAAGTTTGATTCCGCATACGGTTCCGTTTTCCTGATAGCTTGCCCAGCCACTTCCGGTGATATATCCACGCACGATACATTCAATCGGGAGCATGTTCAGTTTACGGCACATCATGCTGTTACCGTCAAACTGTGGCTGCTGGAAGTATTCCGGCATATCCTTTACATCTACAGAAATCATATGGTTTGGAAGAATATCCTGAGTCAGATCAAACCAGAATTTGGACATCTGAGTCAGAACAGTTCCTTTCTTGGTCACTGTGTTGTTCAAAATCACATCAAAACAACTGATACGGTCTGTTGCAACCATAATCAGGCTATCGCCGTTATCATAAATCTCACGGACTTTTCCTTCTTTGATAGGTTTCATTTTTCTACACCTCGCTAAGTTGAAATTAATATGTATTCTACTTAATAGATAAACAGATTTTGAAACAAAATGCAATCCTATTTTGAAATTTTGTGCAATCCGTTATCTATTTGTATCCCGTTCCGGAACAAGAAAGATAAACACCAGGGAACTGATCAGCAGAAGATAGGGGTAATAAAGATTCGGCATAATGTCAAATGCTGAAATCTCATATCCTAGTCCTGCAGCTGCCGAGATTGCCACAAGCATCTGTGCACCGTATGGGATAATCCCCTGGAAGACGCAGGAAAATGTATCCAGTATAGAAGCGGCATTTTGGGGAGAGATCTGATAATCTTCAGCCATTTCGCGCGCAATCGGGTTAGCCATGACGATTGCCACGGTATTATTTGCGGTGGCAATGTCCATTGCACCAACAAGAAGCCCCATGCCAAGCTTTCCGCTTTTCCTGCTTTTGAATATGCGTTTGACCAGACCGAGAAGGGCGGTGAATCCTCCGTATTCGTGAATCAGAGCACAGAGGGTGGCAACGAGGATAGCGACCATGGTAGTCTCATACATGCTGGAAACACCGTCTCCCATGTGGCTCAGAAGTTCTGTGGCCTTTGTGGTGCCTGTCGCGAGCATGATGACGGAGCCGAATGCAATGCCAATCAAAAGGACAACAAATACATTGATGCCGATGATTCCACCAATCAGGACGAGCAGATAAGGAATAACCTGGATCAGGTTGTAATCGGTATGAAAATTCGTAGATCCTGCATGCCCTGAGGTGCGGATAAAGAACACGAACAGAGTGATTAACGCCGCAGGAAGGGCAATGGCAAAATTGGCACGGAATTTGTCTTTCATTTCACAGCCCTGTCCATTGCAGGCGGCGATCGTGGTATCGGAAATGAAAGATAGGTTGTCACCGAACATGGCACCGCTCATGACAGAACCGATACAGAGTGGTGCGGCAAAACCGGAACCTTCAGCTACGGCGAGAGCAATCGGTGTGATTAAAGTGATCGTTCCGACGGAGGTTCCCATGGCAAGAGATACAAAACAGCTGACTATAAAAAGTACAATAACTGCATAGCGCGCGGGAATCAGTGAAAGCAGAAAATAGGCAACGCTTTCAGCACTGCTTCTGCCGACAACACCGACAAAAATTCCGGCGGTCATGAAAATAAGAATCATAGTGATGATATCCTTATCCCCGACTCCTTTTGCCATGACCTTCAGCTTTTCATCAAAACTCAGTTTTGGATTCTGAAGGCAGGCGACCAGAAGAGCAGCCAGAAAACAGACTACTATGGGAATATTATAGAAGCCCATTGTGATATGCAGCCCGTATTCAAAAAGAATTCCCAGGCCTAGATACATGATCAGGAAGACTCCGATCGGAAGAAGTGCTTTCCAATTTCCTTTTTTCATATAAAATCTCCTTTTTTGTGTTTTTGCGCAATACACCAATGGTGTAAGGCAACGCTATGCATAAGTATAACATATCTATACGAAAATGGGGAAAAGAGTTGAAGCAAAAAAATCTGTAGTGATATAATGATATTTCAGAAAGAAACAAAACGAAATATCAACAGAATGATGCCGAAAATATATAGATTAAGGGAGCATGTGATATGCTCCCTTAAATTATGTATTGAAATTAAGAATATCAGCTGCGTTTAATAAAGGTAGTCTGACATTTCGGACAGCGAATTTCAATCTTGCCCTTTCCTCTTGGAACACGGATTTTCTGTTTGCAGGAAGGACATTTATAGATATGATGCGTCTTACGCTGCTTGAAAAGTTTTTTTTGGTTCCACCAGAAGTTCCGAATGCCTGCGGTCGCTTTCAGAAAAGATTGATTCTCGGAGGATCTCTTGTAAATGTTTCTGGAGAACATTCTGAAATAAGTATAAATAAGTATTACCAACGCCAGATAGTACAAAAAGTTCCATCGAAAAAAGCCGGAAAGAAGAAACATGATAATTCCGGTCCACATCATAAATCTTCCAAAAGAATCGACCCCATAGCGACCATACATAAAACGCATAAATTTTTCTTTCATTTCTAATCATCCAATCTTTATAGTAGTGTTGTGGTAAAAGGTATATTATTATTTTACACAGACTTTCTGTGGAATCAATAAACTTCTTATTAAAAAAGTCTAAAAAGTGTGTTATACTTCTGGTTATAACAAGATTCCCGGGAGGCAGTAATGGAAGAAGAAAAAAATAGGGAAATAAAAAAAGAAGATATACAGAAAGAAAATAGAAAAAAGCGTCCGGAAGGGGCAGGAGAAGAACGTCGTAGGAAGCGTCCGGAAGGAGCAGGAGAAGAACGTCGTAGGAAGCGTCCGGAAGGAGCGGGAGAAGAACGTCGGCGAAAACATTCGGAAGGTATGATGAATGAACGCCCGAAAAGACGCCCGGAAGGAATGAACGAAGAACAGCGTAGAAAACGTCCGAAAAAAGAGTATGCGGAGCATACCGGCATACAGGAAAAAGAAATGCAATCAGAGCATATGGCTGGAAAAAGCACGGGACACAAAAAGAAAACGCACAGAAGAGGCCCAAGGAAACGGCACAGTAAAGGCTCAAAGGCGGCTGGAGTTATCAGCAAGATCATTTTGATTATTGCTCTGGCAGTTTTTGCATACTCAGCTTATCAGTTGTTTGATATTTATTATGGATATCACAAAGGAGAAGCAGAATATGACGAAATTGAGAAAACGGTTGTGAGCATTGATCAAGAGGAAGCGGATCGTTATCAGGTGGACTTTGACGCGTTGAAGGAAATCAACCCGGACGTCGTGGCATGGATTCGTTTCGATGAACCTGCGATTATAAATTATCCGGTAGTTCAGGGAAAAGACAACAGTGAATATTTGTCGAAGACGTTTAAGGGGTATGAGAATACGGTTGGAACGATTTTCGTTAATGTGGATAATAATCCGGATTTTACTGACAGAAATACAATTATTTACGGACATCATATGAATAACGGAACGATGTTTAATGAACTGGATGAATATGAAAGTGAAGAGTTCTGGAAGAAATATCCTTGCTTTTATATTTATACTCCGGATGGCGCACAGCTGAAATATCAGATCTATTCTGCGGGCATTGTAAAAGATATAGCTGAGAATTATACATATGAATTTGCGGATGATGAGGCGTTCCGGTCATTCCTTCAAATAACAAAAGAATCCAGCTTTTACGATACAGGTGTGGAACCGGATCTGGATTCCAAAATTGTAACGCTTTCAACCTGTACAAAGGCGAATAATGATGAACGTTTAGTCGTTCACGGGATGCTGGTTGAGGTCAAAAATTAGGAAACAAAATTGAAAAACAGGAGGAGAAGATGGCTATAGATGTAAAATTCGAAGTGGGAGACATCATCCGGATGAAAAAGCCACATCCCTGCGGAAACTCGGAGTGGGAGATCTTGCGCGTGGGAGCAGATTTCCGGCTGAAATGCCAGGGATGCGGACATCAGGTGATGGTTTCCAGAAAACTTGTGGAGAAAAATACAAAAGAAATTAGAAAAAAAGCTTGAAACGTGTGTTGATTTATGGTATCATACCAACTTGTGATATACTATTTTTATCCTTGTTCCCGGCGAATCCGGGAGCCAGAGACCATAAGGAGGTGCAGGACATGAGCAAATATGAATTAGCAGTTGTTGTCAGCGCAAAACTCGAAGACGACGCCAGAGCAGAAGTTATCGAAAAGGTGAAAGCACTTGTAACACGTTTCGGCGGTAACGTAACTGACGTTGATGAATGGGGAAAGAGAAGATTAGCTTACGAAATCCAGAAAATGAAAGAAGCTTATTACTACTTTGTCCACTTCGAATCTGATACAACTACACCGGGCGAAGTTGAGAAGAGAATCCGTATCATGGACGGTGTAATCAGATATTTATGCGTGAAAGACGAAGCTTAGAAAGAGGCAGCGTATGAATAAAGTGGTTTTAATGGGACGTTTGACAAGAGATCCTGAAGTAAGATATTCACAAGGTGAGAATGCTCTCGCTATTGCAAGATATACATTGGCTGTAGACCGTAGATTCAAGCGTGACGGAGAACAGAGTGCAGATTTTATCAACTGTGTTGTTTTCGGTAAGAGCGCAGAATTTACAGAACGTTATTTCCGTCAGGGAATGCGCGTTACGGTCTGCGGACGAATCCAGACCGGAAGCTATACCAACAGAGATGGTGTGAAGGTCTATACAACAGAGGTTGTTGTTGAGGAGCAGGAATTTGCAGAAAGCAAGAATGCGAGCGGCGCACAGTCTTATCAGAACGCCCCGGCTCCGGCACCAAGCGTAGATGCTGGTGACGGCTTCATGAATATTCCGGACGGAATTGATGAGGAATTACCTTTTAACTAGGAAAGGAGATGTGCAAAATGGCATTCGAAAAAGGAAACAGACCAGATTCTCCGATGAAGAGAAGAGGCGGACGCAGAAGAAAAAAAGTTTGTGTATTCTGTGGTAAAGAGAACAACGAAATCGATTATAAAGATGTAGCAAAATTAAAGAAATATGTTTCTGAAAGAGGAAAGATCCTTCCGAGAAGAATCACAGGAAACTGTGCAAAACATCAGAGAGCTCTTACAGTAGCAATCAAGAGAGCAAGACATATCGCTTTAATGCCATACGTTCAGGATTAATTAAAATATTAAGGCTGAATCTCGGGAAATTTTCCGGGAATTCAGCCTTTTTGTTTTGCGTGTATTCGGTTAATCATCAAAACTGCCGCCTGCCATGGCCTTGATCGAAGAGGCATATTCGGAAGGAGTCATCCCGGTGATTTTCTTAAACTGCCGGGAAAAATAATGAATCGAAGTATAACCGAGCTGTTCGGAAATCTGGGTGAAGTTCATGTGATTTGTTCGGATCATCTGCTTGGCCACATCGATTTTCATGGATGAGAAGTATTCGATGACTCCCTTGGAACATTTTTCGCGGAAAATCTTCTGAAGCTGCGAACGTCCGATCAGATTATCGCGGCAGATCTGCTCTATGGTCACATGCGAGTGAATATGGGCTTCCAGATAATTTACCACCCGGTTGAAAATCTCGGTATCGCTCCGGCTTGTGGTTGACTTGGGAGGGAGTTTTGGGAAATTTTTCTTAAAAACAATCGGATTGGTATTATGGCGGACCAGATGAATCAGCAGGTGCTCCAGATCAAGTCGTATCATCTGTTCTGCCCCGAAAGAATTTGGTGTTTTCTTTTCCATATGCTGCAGATACGGATTATCCAGGCGACACGCGAAGCAGTCTCTTGCTTCGATGATCGTATCTGCCAGAAGGTTTCGCTCCAACTCATCAATTCGCAGGATCTTACCGGCAAAAAAATTCATGGCTGGCGATTTCGATGCAAATGATACCACGACCAGATTGGGGGCAGAATCACCGGTTGCCTTTACTGCGTGGAACTCATTGGGCTGATGGAAAATAATATCGCCCTTTTTTAGCAGGTGGTAGGTCGTTTCCGTAATGACACCGACTTCTCCTTTGTCTACATAGAGAAACTCCCAGAAATTGTGGGATTCACCTGCAAAAGAAAAATTATTCATGTACTCAAAATAATGAACAGTGTATAATTCATCAATATGAATGGAATCTTCAAGTTGTACGCCAATATAACCCATATATTGCCTCCAGTGTGACGGTGCGAATGATAAATAATCAGAGTCATTGAACCGAAATATATATTCTCAATAAGTATATTAAACCAATGCTCGGAAAAAATCAATCATAAGTGGCTGATAGTGCAAAATGATAAAAAGATAATACAAATGAATTTTTCACATATGTGCAAATAATCGGAAATAATCTATATATAAGGATATAATAAGACAAATTTAGAGATTGATTATATAAAGACGAAAGAGAGAAAAAGTTATATTATGGACTTAGTTAAAGTAAGTAAAACGAAAATAAAAGTAGGGAGAGATGGAAAATGAAAAAACCAGTATTAGTAATCATGGCGGCAGGAATGGGAAGTCGTTACGGTGGACTCAAACAGATTGATCCGGTAGATGAGCAGGGACATATCATCATGGACTTCTCCATCTTTGACGCAAAGCGCGCAGGCTTTGAAAAAGTTGTTTTCATTATCAAAAAAGAAAATGAAGCAGATTTTAAAGAGGCTGTCGGAAATCGTATGGCAGAGCAGATGGAGGTTGCTTATGTATATCAGGATCTGCACAATATTCCGGAAGGATTTGAAGTGCCGGAAGGACGTATGAAACCGTGGGGAACGGCTCATGCGGTTCTGAGCGCGATCGATGAGATAGACGGGCCATTCGCTGTAATTAATGCAGATGACTACTATGGAAGAGATGCGTTCCAGGTTATCTATGATTATCTTGCAACTCATGAGGATGATGATAAATATCGTTACACGATGGTAGGATATAAGCTGGAAAATACGGTTACGGACAATGGTCATGTGGCACGTGGAGTGTGTGATACGAATGAGGCCGGAGAACTGGTACGCATCACAGAAAGAACACGTATTGAGAAGAGAAACGGTGGAATCGCTTATTCTGAAGATGATGGAGCGTCATGGACCGAACTTCCGGGAGATACACTGGTGTCTATGAATATGTGGGGATTCACACGCAGCATTCTAGATGAAATCAAGGCTGGATTCCCGGCATTTCTGGAAAAGGGACTTGCATCAAATCCGATGAAGTGTGAATATTTCCTTCCGGCTGTCGTAAGTACACTTCTGGAAGAAGGACGTGCAACGGTTGCAGTTCTGGCTTCTGCAGATAAATGGTATGGGGTGACTTATAAAGAAGACAAACCGGTTGTAGTTCAGGCAATTAAGAAAATGAAGGCAGAAGGACGTTATCCTGAGAAACTTTGGGGGGAAGCATAATGGGAAAAGGAAAAATTGATGAAGCGATAGGCCAGTTCCGGTATGAAGGCGTGCTGATCGATGAAAGACCTTATGGTAGCGGGCATATTAATGATACATATCTGTTGACATTTGAAATCGCAGAAATGGGAACGATCAAGGTTATTTTACAGAGAATGAACAAGAACATTTTCACAAAACCGATAGAACTTATGGAGAATATCCTGAACGTGACTTCTTATCTGCGCAAGAAGATTATTGAAAACGGAGGGGATCCGGACCGTGAGACACTGAATGTGATCCGTACCGTTGATAATATGCCATATTTTGTAGACTCTGAAGGTGAATACTGGAGATCCTACAAATTCATTACGGATGCAACCAGTTACGATCAGGTAGAAAGTCCGGAAGACTTTTATCAGAGTGCAGTCGCTTTTGGTAATTTCCAGAGACTCCTTGCAGAATATCCGGCAGAAACGCTTCATGAGACGATTGAAGGATTCCATGATACAAAAGCAAGATTCCAGGTATTTAAGAAAGCGGTGGAAGATGATGTATGCGGACGTGCTGCTTCTGTACAGAAGGAGATTCAGTTTGTTCTGGAGCATGAACATCTGGCAAATGTGTTCGCGGATCTGCTGGAAAAGAAAGAGATCCCGCTCCGTGTTACGCACAATGATACGAAGCTGAACAATATCATGATTGATAACAAGACAAGGAAAGGCATCTGTGTAATCGACCTGGATACGGTTATGCCTGGACTTGCCATGAATGATTTCGGTGATTCGATCCGTTTCGGAGCGAGTACAGCTACGGAAGATGAACAGGATCTTTCGAAAGTTTCCTGCGATATGGAACTCTTCGATCTCTATGCAAAGGGATTTATTGAGGGTTGTGGAGGTAAACTGACAGAGAAGGAAATCGACCTGATGCCAACGGGCGCTATGGTCATGACCTTTGAATGTGGTATGCGTTTCCTGACCGATTACCTGCAGGGGGATACTTATTTTAAGATCCATCGCGAAAATCATAACCTGGATCGCTGCAGAACTCAGTTCAAGTTGGTTAAGGATATGGAAGCTAAATGGGATACCATGCGTGAGATTATTGATAAGTACAAATAAAGATAGAGAGCCCGTGCTTGTCCGGCAAGGGCTTTTATCTTATATAAAAGGATGGGCGTTTAGTAAAACGACCAATATTTTTAGTAAATATAATTGAAAAATTTAGTAAAAAGTATTCCCTATTTCAGAAAAGTATGATATAGTAAGTTTAGAAGAAATGATTCGAACATATAGGAGGATTAGATCATGGCAATTTTAGTAACGGGTGGAGCTGGATTTATTGGAAGTCATACATGCGTAGAACTTTTAAATGCAGGCTATGACGTAGTTGTTGTGGACAACTTATGCAATTCTTCTGAGGAAGCACTTAGACGTGTGGAGAAGATTACCGGGAAAAAGGTAACTTTCTATCAGGCAGATATCAGGGATGGAGTTGCGCTGGATGAGATTTTCTCAAAAGAAAGCATAGATTCCGTTATTCATTTCGCCGGACTGAAAGCAGTAGGTGAGTCTGTAGCAAAACCGTTGGAATACTATCAGAATAACATCGGCGGAACGCTCACTCTTTGTGAAGTGATGCGCAATCATGGCGTTAAAAATATTATCTTCAGCTCTTCAGCTACTGTTTACGGAGATCCGGCATTCATTCCGATCACAGAGGAATGCCCGAAAGGAACCTGTACCAATCCATACGGATGGACAAAATGGATGCTTGAACAGATTCTGACAGATTTGCATACTGCAGACCCGGAATGGAATGTAGTGCTTCTTCGCTACTTCAACCCGATTGGAGCACATAAGAGCGGTCTGATGGGAGAAGATCCGAAGGGAATTCCGAACAATCTGATTCCGTATATCACTCAGGTTGCTATCGGCAAGCTGGAGTGCCTCGGCGTATTCGGCGACGATTACGATACACATGACGGAACCGGCGTGCGTGATTACATCCATGTTGTAGACCTTGCAATCGGCCACGTAAAAGCACTTAAGAAGATTGAAGAAAAAGCCGGTGTATGCGTGTACAATCTTGGAACCGGAACCGGATATTCCGTATTGGATATGGTTCATGCATTTGAAAAAGCATGTGGAAAACCGATTCCTTACCAGATCAAAGCAAGAAGACCTGGCGATATCGCAACCTGCTATTCTGATGCAACGAAGGCAAAAGAAGAACTCGGATGGGTTGCAGAGCGCGGACTCGAAGAAATGTGTGAAGACTCATGGAGATGGCAGAGCCAGAATCCAGATGGATATAATACAAAATAATAAAAAGTGTTTTTTTGAATAAGGGACGCCCGAAGAAGGGCGCATAGATTGATAGCGAACGTCGTGACGCTGCGGTGAACTAGTTGCTAACGCAGACTAAGGTGCTCGGGAATGCCCTCGCACCTAAGACTGCGTAAGCACCGGATTTCACCTCCGCTAAGCACGACTGGATTGTTCGATATCAATCTATGCGCCCTTCTTCGGGCTGACTTTTTCAAATGGGGAGGGAACTCTGAGAAGTCGCGGAGAAAAGAGGGGACATTACGTAGCATTTTATGGATTTTTTGGTGTGTGCCGTAACATGTGCTGAATACTACGTGCTAATTAACAATTGTTGTACTATTTGCCGTAAATGCTTATGATTTTGGCTATCGGAGCAGCCACGGAGGTGGAATTGTGGTGTTGGATACATGATGGCTTGAATTAGATGAGTTCATTGTGTGGATTATATAGACCATCCTGATACCAAACAAAACTTCACGCCAGCACACTAGAATAAAGATACAAAATCATTTCTACTTCCCTAAACAAAAGAAAGGTGTTATAATGTTCAAGTAGGCAATGAGCCGTGCGAAAATCAGAGATAGCAAGATGCCTGCTGGCAGGCAAGCTTGCGGGCTATGATTTTCATAGGGCGAAAGCCCGTGAGCGAAAGAACGAAGTTCTTGAGCTTGGCACGGCGGGGAAAAACCAAACGAAAACCAAAAGTGACAGACTGCCTGCTGGCAGGCAAGCTTGCGGGCTATGATTTTCATAGGGCGAAAGCCCGTGAGCGAAAGAACGAAGTTCAACCAGTACAGCTGATTATGAGGAATGACTATTATGAAGCAGGATATCAAATTACAAGGACAATTAAAATTTTATATGCAGTGGCCGTCAATCATGACGCTATTTCTGATAGCGATGAATATCTGGATTTTCTGGATCGATAAGAAAGCCGGAATCGTCATGGGCGTATTTGTTCTCGTGTATGCTGCGTGTGTGACTGTCATGTACTTTTACAGTAAATCGCTGGTACTGGCGGACATGGTGGAGTTCGCTGCGCAGTACAGCGTAGTCCAGAATACACTGTTAAAGGAATTGTCTATACCATATGCAATATTGCAAAGTGATGGTAAGATTATCTGGACCAATACACAGTTTGACGATGTGTTGGGAGAAGAAAAGAGAAAAGATGCGTATTTGAGCAGATATATTCCGGAACTGAACCGAAGTGCTTTCCCGAAGGAAGAAGGGGAGACGGTCAATCTGGAATTCGGTTACAAGGACAAGGATTATCAGGCAGAAATCCAATATGTATCTGTGGAGGATTTTAATGAATCTGAACAGTTGCTGGAATTTCCGGAAGAGAAGGAATATTTCGTTGCAGTTCATTTGCAGGATGTAACCGAATTGAATGCTTATATTCGTGAAAATGAGGAACAGCGCCTTGTTGCCGGACTGATTTACATCGATAATTATGATGAAGTGATGGAGAGTGTGGAAGAGGTTCGTCAGTCTCTTCTGGTGGCTCTGATCGACCGTAAGATCAACCAGTATATTGCAAATCTGAATGGTATTGCAAAGAAGCTGGAGAAAGATAAGTATTTTATTGTAATTAAGAAGGAAAGTTTCAATCGGATGGAAGCGGATCGGTTCTCGCTTCTGGACGATGTGAAGAACGTAAATATTGGAAATCAGGTTCCGGCTACGCTCAGTATCGGATTGGGACTGAGCAAGGACACATATTCGGCGGGGTATAACTATGCCCGCGTTGCAATTGATTTGGCTCTTGCCCGTGGTGGTGATCAGGCAGTTGTAAAAAATTGCAAAGGAATTACTTATTATGGCGGAAAACGTGAACAGACTTCCAGAAATACGCGTGTGAAAGCCCGTGTCAAGGCTGAGGCACTCCGGGAGTTTATCATTGCAAAAGAGCGTGTGATCGTTATGGGGCACAAGATACCGGATGTAGACTCTTTTGGCGCAGCAATCGGAATCTATTGTGCGGCATCTGCGATGGAGAAGAAGGTCAATATCGTGTTGGATGATATTTCGGTAACATTACGGCCATTGTATGAAGCATTTTCTAATAATACAGCATACCCGGAGGATCTGTTTGTCACCCCCCGAGAGGCGGAGGAACTGGCGGATGAAAATACGATGGTTGTTGTAGTGGATACGAATAAGCCAAAGATGACGGAATGCGAACGGCTTCTTCGCATGACGAAGACGATTGCGGTTCTGGATCATCACCGCCAGAGCGATGAAGTGATTGAAAATGCGGTTTTGTCTTATATTGAGCCGTATGCTTCTTCTGCCTGTGAAATGGTTGCAGAGGTTTTGCAGTATATTGCAGACGATTTGAAGATGACTGTGATGGAAGCAAACAGTCTGTATGCAGGTATTCTGGTTGATACGAATAATTTTATGAATCGGACAGGAGTACGTACATTCGAGGCGGCAGCATATTTGCGAAGATGTGGAGCGGATATTACCTATGTTCGCAAACTTCTCCGGGACGACATGGCTTCTTATAGAGCGAAAGCATCGGTTATCAGCAGTACAGAAGTTTACAGGGATGTTTATGCAATCGCCAGAGGAGAACATCTGGGAATTGAAAGCCCGACGATCATTGGTGCACAGGCGGCAAATGAACTTCTCAATATTGAGGAAATCAAAGCGTCCTTTGTACTTACTGTATATAACGGAAAGATTTATGTCAGCGCAAGATCGATTGATGAGGTAAATGTTCAGATCATTATGGAACGACTGGGCGGAGGCGGACATATCAATACAGCCGGGGCGCAGTTCGAACATACCGATATGGTGAAAGCAATCGAGACACTTAAGAAAACAATTGATATTATGATTGAAGAAGGAGATATCTAGATGAAAGTTATTTTAATGCAGGACGTGAAGTCTCTTGGGAAAAAAGGAGAAATTGTAAATGTAAATGACGGATATGCAAGAAACTTTATTTTACCGAAAAAGCTTGGGGTTGAAGCAAATGGAAAGAATTTGAATGATCTGAAGCTGAAAAAGCAGAATGAGGAAAAAGTTGCTCAGGAAAATCTTGATGCTGCAAAGGAACTGGCAGCAAAACTTGGAGAAGGTAAAGTAGAACTGAAGATCAAAACCGGGGAAGGCGGCAAGACATTTGGTTCTGTTTCATCAAAGGAGATTGCAGTTGCTGTCAAAGAGCAGATGGGAATTGATATCGATAAAAAGAAAATTCAATTAAAAGAATCGATAAAAACACTTGGAATGCATCTTGTGCCGGTAAAATTGCATCCGAAAGTAACGGCAGAGCTGAAAGTACATGTAGGAGAGGCATAGGGGGAGCTGTGAATGGATGAAGCGCTTATCAAGCGGGTACCGCCGCACAGTATAGAAGCAGAACAGTCTGTTGTCGGTGCTATGCTGATGGACCGGGATGCGATCACAACGGCTTCCGAGATTATTTGTGGAGATGATTTCTATCAGACCGCTTATGGAGTGATCTTTGATTCGGTGGTGGAGTTGTTCAACGAAGGAAAGCCTGTTGATTTGATCACGTTGCAGAACCGTTTGAAAGAGAAGGATGTTCCTGAGGAAATCAGCAGTCTGGAATTTGTGCGGGATCTGCTCGCTGCTGTGCCGACTTCGGCAAATGTGAAGTATTATGCGGAGATTGTTGCTGAAAAGTCAACACTTCGCAAAATGATCAAGATGAATGAGGAAATCGCGAATGCCTGTTATCTGGCTAAGGAACCGGTAGAAGCGATTATGGAACGGACTGAGAAAAAAGTATTCGAACTGGTTCAGAATCGAAATAACGGGGATTTCGTACCAATCAAGCAGGTTGTATTAAATGCATTGGAGAAAATTGAAAAATCTTCGAAAAGCAAAGGTACGGTTACCGGAATCCCGACGGGTTTCATTGATCTGGATTACAAGACATCCGGACTTCAGCCGTCCGACCTGATTCTGGTTGCAGCCAGACCGTCTATGGGAAAGACGGCATTTGTCCTGAATATCGCGCAGCATGTTGCGTTCAGGCAGAATAAAACCGTAGCTATTTTCAGTCTCGAGATGTCAAAGGAACAGCTGGTAAATCGATTATTTTCTTTGGAATCCTATGTGGATGCACAGCTTCTGAGAACCGGTAATCTAAAAGATTCCGACTGGGAGAAGCTGATCGAGGGTGCAGGAATCATCGGACGATCCAATCTGATCATTGACGATACTCCTGGAATTTCTATTTCGGAAATGCGTTCCAAATGTAGAAAATACAAACTGGAACACAATCTGGAACTGATCATTATCGACTACCTGCAGCTTATGAGCGGAAGTGTAGGAGGAAGAAGTGAGTCGCGTCAGCAGGAAATTTCCGACATTTCCCGTTCACTGAAAGCTCTTGCGAGAGAACTGCATGTTCCGGTTATTTCGTTATCACAGCTCAGCCGTGCGGTAGAGCAGAGACCGGATCATCGTCCGATGCTCTCGGATCTTCGTGAATCCGGGGCGATCGAGCAGGATGCGGATGTGGTTATGTTTATTTACCGAGACGATTACTATAATAAAGATACAGAACATGTGAATGAGGCAGAGATCATTATTGCCAAGCAGAGAAATGGTCCAATCGGTACGGTTACACTGACCTGGCTGCCACAATACACGAAATTTGCAAATTCACAGAGAAAACAGGATTATGACGAGTAAAAAGATTGCACCGTGGTGCAATCTTTTTGTGTAAGTGCCTAATATGAAAATAAGATTTAGGTTTCTCCAAAGATTTTGTGCAGATATCGTACAGGAGCAGGTCTTGCTGCCTCGCGTCGACTATTCTGCTGTTGCCGGATCAAGTGATCCAGTTTTCGAAACCGGTCTTCTTCCTGGCGCTCTTTCGCCTGAAGAAGAAAATCCATGTTTTTGTTTACTTTTTCAGAGACACTTCTGGTAATGAGTTCTTCCAGAACTTTATTGTTTCCGGTAATGATTTCCTGTACTACTGCGCGAAATGCAAGAGTTGGGTCCTGGACGGGAGTGCCGGTACCGCTTTCAGAAGGAAGTGGCTCAGAGGTTCGGCCTTTAAGATCCGGATCTTCTTTGGGGTGATTATTTTTGGCTTTCAGTATTTCCCGGGTACGAATCAGGTCAGGAATTAATCCTTTAAGATCCTTTAGTTGTATACCCTGATTTTTCAGTTCTTTGATACAGCAAAAAAGCTGTATATCCTCCTTCGTATAGTGTCGATGCCCCATATCAGTGCGTCCGATCGGGAGATTCAGTTCTTCTTCCCAATAACGCAGGACGTGGGATTCCACGCCTACTTGTTTTGCCGCTTCTGATATCATATAATGAACGTCGCCCATACGATACCCCCTTATTCTATTAATGACCTTCAGAAAACAAAAAAGTTTCTGAAGCTAGTACATGTAACACTTACATTGTAGCATAGAATATTGAAAATGGAGGAAAAATCGTTCGACAAATCCTGCAAAAAAGGCAGCGGATTCTAAAATCCACTGCCTTTTACTTTGCTACATCAGAGTTGCAGAAAGCTGATTATTCAGCGCTGATAGCTCCTGTAGGACAAGCTGCTTCGCAAGCGCCGCAATCAACACAAGCGTCAGCGTTGATCTGCATATGATCATCACCCATAGCGATAGCTCCTACTGGGCATTCGCTTTCGCAAGCGCCACAGCTTACACATTCATCAGAAATTACATGTGCCATAGTTATGTATCCTCCTTTTATATAAAAGTTTTGCTGTTCAGCATGATTCTATTCTAATACATCATTCGTAAATATACAAGGGAATTTATGCTTTAAATTATGAACATTGCATAACCTTGCTCATGTTTTTGTAAATTATGCATAGAATCTTTACGAAATCTTAAGAAAAAATTTCTCCCCATTTTTAGGGTTTTGGTGTATAGTGGTTAGTATATGAACAAGCGGATTTGCGGTTCTGCCGAGTCGAACTTGATATTTACACGAAGAGAAAGAATACTGGACAGACGAAATGGAGCGAGGTTATATGAGAAAACGATGGAATAGTTTAGCTGTGATCTTGTGCGTATCTTTGTTTGTAATGGGATGCAGTGAACAGGCGCAGAATACTGGAAATGACAGCAATACTGCTACGAATAAGACAGAAGTGCAGACCAATGAAAAGCAGAGCAATCTGGATGTATTGCAGCCGATGGCTTATGGAAATGTACAGGGGCTTACGCTTGAGAAGGGAACAAGCATTTCCATTATTGGAAGAGGCAGTTCATCTGCTTATTGGACAGAAATCAAGGCAGGAGCTCAGAGAGCCATTGATGATATGAACAGTATGTTGGGATATAAGGGTGATGATAAAGTCAAGCTGACGTATTCTGCACCGGCGATGGAAGATGATGTGGATGACCAGGTAAATATTCTGGATGAAGAACTGGCACGCTATCCGTCAGCAATAGGAATTGCGGCAGTTGACTCTGGGGCCTGTGAAGTACAGTTTGATCTGGCGGCTGAAAATGGAATTCCGGTAGTAGCATTTGATTCGGGGACAGATTATCAGGATATCGTATGTATGATCGATACAAATAACATGGAAGCAGCGGCCATGGCGGCGAATAAGCTTTGCGATATGATTGATAATGAGGGCGAAGTAATTGCTGTGATGCATGATAACAAATCAACCTCAGCAAAAGAGAGAGAAGAAGGATTCCAAAATACGATTCAGCAGAAGCATTCGAATGTGCAGGTGGTAGAAAAGTATCACCTGGATGATCTGGAAGATTTACAGAAGCAGATTGAACTGGAACAAAAAGAAGAAGATAAGACAGAGGACAATGGCAGCAGCGAGCCGGAGAAAGATGGTGAAGACAGTGATACTCCGGACGTGGACGAGGCTGCTGCAAGTATGACTCAGGAAGATGCAGTGAAGTATATATTGGAAAAACACCCGGATGTGAAGGGAATCTATACAACGAATGAAACGACGGCAAAACTGGTACTCAGTGTTCTGGAGGAGTTGGATGGAAATGATGTCAAAGTGGTCAGCTTTGATGGCGGAAAGGAACAGCTGGAGCGTCTGGAAGAAGGTTCATTGGATGGCTTGATTGTTCAGAATCCATACGGAATCGGTTACGCTACAGTCGTAGCCTGCGCACGCGCGATCCTCAGCCAGGGCAATGAAGCAGAAGTGAATGCAGGATTCACCTGGGTGACAAGAGATAATATGGACAGCGAAGCAATTCAGAAAATGATGTATTAACAATCAGAGAATCAGTCAGACATGATTAGCTATAGGAAAACCCGCCGTATCAAGACTCAGCGAGAAGCTGGATCGGGATACGGCGGGTTTCTTTATCCTTTCTGCAAAGAGAAAATAAATTCAGTTCCAACGCCTTCTGTACTGATCACGTTGATGTTTTCATTGTGAGCCTGGATGATTTCTTTTACGATGGAAAGACCAAGTCCGGTTCCTTTTTTGTCTTTCCCCCGTGAAGCGTCTGTTTTATAGAAACGTTCCCATATCTTATTCAGACTGGATCTGGGAATGCCGATTCCGTTATCTTTTACAGAAATGAACACTTTTTCTCCGCGCTCAGTGGTTTCGACGGTAATCGAGGAATCCGTGCCGCTGAACTTAATTGCATTGTCCAGAAGGTTGTAGAGTACCTGTTCGATTTTGCGTTTGTCAGCATAAACATGCAGTTTGCGAGAAGCAAACAGAAGCTCAATCGTAATTTTCTTTGCCGTGCAGGTCCCTTCGAAGGATTCGGCTGTGTTTCGTATGACTTCATGAATATCGAAAGATGTCTTATCCAGAAGAAGGTCTTTGGTGTCAAATTCGTTCAAGGTGAGCAAATCTCGGGTGAGATCTGTCAGACGTTCCGTTTCGAACAGAATGATCTTCAAGTATTTATCCTGCATTTCCGGAGGGATTGTGCCATCGGCCATGGCTTCCACGTAACCTTTGATGGAAGTCAGAGGGGAACGGAAATCGTGTGAGACATTCGCCACAAATTTTTTCTGGTAATCTTCCATATCTTTTAGTTGAGAAGACATGTAATTCAGGGAAGCGGACAGGTAGCCCATTTCATCCTGAGTATCAACCGGAATCACGACGTCCAGATTGCCGGAAGCATATTGCTTGGCGGCATCCGTGATTTTACAGAGCGGACGGTAGATGAAAAAATGTATTCCCATAAAAATCATGAAAGACAACAAATATACAACTAATACTATAATTGCGGTGTTCCGGGTAATGATGGAACGACTTTGATCTATGTCGCGATAAGGCTTATGGATCAGCAGATACCCCTTGGTAGAAAATTTCTGTGTTACAGGTGCGATCACAGTGATCATTTTCTGATCAAAATATCCGTGATAATCACCAATCAGATACTGACTGCTTCCCGCTTCAGCCGGATCAAAATCCTCAATGTAAGAAGGAATATAGGAAGCATCTTCGCTTTTGGCAGATGCGATCATGTTTCCTTCTTTGTCAACAAACCAGATCGTTGAATCCAGATAAGAGCGCATTCCGTTCAGCTGTGTGTAGACATCCGCGGTAGAAATCTGTTCCGAAAAATATCTTGGAAGATAGTCGGAGGTGACCAGATTCGCCTCCTGATATAAATTTCCCGATATCTCACGTTCCAGATAACTGGAAGTCAGTGTCGATGAAAGTGCACTTACCGTAAAAAGACTCAAAAATCCGAAAATAGCATATAAAAGCACAAATTTCATGTAGAGAGTACTTTTCATTCTTTCACCTCGAATTTATAGCCTATGCCCCAGACCGTGCTCAGTCTCCAGGACGGATGGTCCTTTATCTTTTCACGAAGACGTTTGATGTGTACGTCGACCGTGCGGGTATCTCCGATGTATTCATATCCCCAAATCTGATCCAGAAGCTGTTCCCTGGTAAATACCTGATTGGGAGAAGAAGCAAGAAAATACAGAAGTTCCAGCTCCTTCGGCGGCATGTCAACATTTACACCGTCCACCATGACGGAATAGTTGGTAAGATTGATCACGATGCCGGGGTATTCCACACATTTTCCACGGTCCGGAGTATTTTGTTCCGATTTTGCAGGGTGATAACGTCTTAAAACAGCTTTGATACGTGCGACCAGCTCTTTGGAATCAAAGGGTTTGAGTACGTAATCATCAGCTCCGAGTTCCAGACCGAGTACTTTATCGAAAACCTCCCCTTTTGCAGAGAGCATGATGATCGGTGTGCTGGATTTGCTGCGGATTTCACGACATACCTGATAGCCGTCAATTCCCGGAAGCATGAGATCCAGAAGAACTAAGTTCGGATGGTAGCTGTCAAACGCAGTCAGAGCATCTTCACCATCGTGTACCATCATTGTGTCAAAGCATTCCTTCGTCAGGTAGAGAGAAATCAGCTCTGCAATATTTTCATCATCATCTACAATTAAAATTTTCTGTTTTGTTACCATGATTTATGTCCTTTCAATGAGATAGCATACCTGTGGTTTACTGTTCGCACAGTCTTATTTGAATTCTACAATCGTTACACCGGCATCTCCCTCGCCAAATGCTCCGAGACGGAAGGATTTGACATGCTTTTGACGGCGCAGATATTGATGGATGCCATTGCGCAGTGCACCGGTTCCCTTTCCGTGTACAATGCGGACCGGGCTTAAATGGGCAAGATACGCATCATCCAGGTATTTGTCGAGTTCAGCAACGGCTTCATCCACCGTTTTACCGAGAAGATTAATCTCGGAACTGATGTGCATGGATTTGTTCATTTTCATTTTGCCGCTGGAAGTACGCCGCATCTGTTTTGCGGTAATTGTCAGTGGTTCTTCAATGATTTCAAGGTCCGACATGGATACCTGGGAGCGCAAGATTCCCATCTGTACGAAAAGATTACCTTTTGCGTCAGGAAGGGAGCTCACTGTTCCGGTAAGATTCATACTGAGTACCTTGACGGAATCTCCGAGGTGGAAATCAGAAGCCTTGTGCTCCTTTTTCGGTTTTGCCGGTTCGATACGGGAAGAATTCTGTGTCTTTGCCAGTTGTTTACGGATGCGTTCCCGTTCTTTCTCCATCTCGGCAGCAGACACATTTTCCTTGCCGAATTTGCGGAAATTTTTCATAGTCTCATCGGCAAAATCCTTCGCTTCTCTTACAATAGCGCTTGCTTTTTCGTTGGCTTCCCGGAGAATCTTGTCGCGCTGTGCGTCCAGTTTATCCTGCTTGATCTTCATTTCGGATTTCATGCGTTCCATCTCCCGACGGTAGGAAGCAACTTCATCCCGCTCTTTTTCAATGGTTTTGCGGCTTGCCTCCAGATCGGTCAGCAGATCCTCAAAGGATTCGTCCTCCTCACTCAGACGGCTTTTGGCATCCTGAATGATGTAAGAGGGGAGTCCGAGCTTCTCAGAAATTGCAAACGCGTTACTCTTTCCGGGAATTCCGATCAGTAGATGGTAGGTGGGACTTAAGGTTTCAACATCGAACTCGCAGCAGGCATTTTCCACGCCCGGTGTCGAGAGTGCAAATACCTTCAGTTCGCTGTAGTGTGTGGTAGCCATGGTGCGAATTCCCCGATTATGCAGATAAGACAAAATTGCAATGGCAAGTGCAGCACCTTCTGTCGGATCTGTTCCTGCGCCAAGCTCATCGAAAAGTACCAGCGAATCTTCATCTACGTGTTTCAAGAACGATACGATGTTCGTCATGTGGGAAGAAAACGTACTCAGAGACTGTTCGATGCTCTGCTCATCCCCAATATCCGCGAAAACCTGCCGGAATACAGAAAGTTCTGAACGGTCAAGTGCCGGAATGTGAAGTCCGGCCTGCCCCATCAGAGTAAACAGCCCAACCGTTTTCAAAGAAACCGTCTTGCCGCCGGTATTTGGTCCTGTGACGATGAGCAGATCAAAAGTATCTCCTAACGTAACACTGATCGGCACAACTTTTTTCTTGTCAAGAAGAGGATGTCGACCCTCACGGATTCGGATTCGCCCTTTTGTATTAAAAGTGGGACGACTTGCGTTCATATCCAGTGCCAGAGCACCTTTTGCAAAAATCATATCCAGTTCGGTCATGACGCGGTAATCGGTGCGGATCTCTTCGGTATATTCAGCCACATCCGCACTGATCCGGGCGAGAATGACCTGAATTTCCTCCTGTTCCTGGGCATAAAGCTCCTTCAAATCGTTATTCAATTTTACAACCGCCATTGGTTCGATGAACAAAGTAGAGCCGGTAGAGGATTGATCGTGGATCATGCCCTGTACCTGACTGCGGTACTCTGCTTTCACCGGAAGGCAATACCGGTCACCACGCATCGTGATGATGGCATCCTGCAAATAGGAACGAAGTGAGCCGTTTAACAGTCCGTTTAATGTGGAATGGATTTTGTCATTCATTCCAGAAATGCTGCGGCGTATCTGCTTCAGCTTTGAACTGGCATCATCGCTGATTTCGTCTTCGCTGATAATACAACGATCAATTTCGGCGCAGACCGGGGCAAGCGGAGAAATCTGTTCAAAGTATGCATCCAGGCAATCCGCGCATTCTTCCACAGTATCGTGTTTGCCGTAAACCTTCGCCCGTGCTGCCACTTTCAGAAGCTTTCCGATTCGAAGAAGTTCCGCTGCATTTAACGCACTGCCGATTTCCAGTCGTTTCAGGGAATCGGTCACAGCATAGCATCCGCTGAAAGAAAGATGACCTTTCTTGATGATTCGGGTAAATGCCGCGGCAGTCTGTTCCTGGGCGGTTTCAATCGCTCCGATGTCAGTCATCGGTTTCAGCTTCTGACAGGCCTGTTTTCCTCCCGGGGAGGAAGCATGTTCTGTGAGCATATTAATGATTTTATCAAATTCAAGTTTATATAAAGTTTTCTTATTCATAATTACACCTCATATTTTATCTGTTTCTATTCTACAGTATTTATATTGGAAATGAAAGTGAAAAGGATAAATTTATTATCATTGAACATTGAAGCAGAATCATGTATACTACTAAAGAGAGCATTGAACGAAACGCTTTGAATTGAAGGAGAAATAACATGTTCAAAAAGCGGGATGAAGATCAGAAAGTGCAAGAATCTATGTCACAGAATCCGGAAGCGTCCGATCATGAAGAAGAGGAACATTATTCTTTTCTTCAGGAGACGTTTAAAGATGAACAGATGACTGGGAAAAAGCTAAGAAATATAATCTGTAAAACAGCAGGCAAAGGCTTGATATTCGGTCTTACTGCCTGTCTGGCATTTTGTGCGGCAAGACCGTGGGCAGAAGTTATTTTTTCAGGAAAAAGCGGCACCGTTTCGATTCCCGAAGATACGGATGAAGATGTGACGGAGAAGGATCCGACGGGGGAAGGAGAAGGAGACGTACAGCAGGAAGAAGCGGTTACATATCCTGCCCTGACGGTCGATAATTACCGGGAAATGAGCCGGGCACTCTATCAGGTGGCTTCTCAGGCAAACAAATGTGTCGTGGAGGTCAGTGCAGTAAAGAATGAGGATAACTGGGAAAATATTGTCTATGATGATGTGAACAGTGTTTCCGGCACCATTGTATGGGAGAATGCACTGGAAATCATAATTCTGGCACCTGCGAGAATCATGAAGGATGCCCAAAGCCTGAATGTGACATTTTCAGACGGTGTAACGTATCCGGCATCACTAAAGAAACAGGATCGAAATCTGGGAATGGCAGTATTCTCTGTTGAACGAAGGTTGCTTTCCAGTTCGACAGCAGGGCAGATTGTCGCGGCAACGCTTGGAAACTCCAACATTGTAGGAAAAGGAGACCCTGTAATTGCACTTGGCAAACAATTTGGATACGCGGGAGGTACCGGATATGGCATTATCAGTTCTGTGAAAAACCGGGTGGCCGTGGCGGACGGTGAGTACAGGCTGCTTACGACTGATATAGCGGCAGCTCCGGGAGGAAGCGGAGCTTTGTTTAATACGAATGGGGAAGTTATCGGGATTATCGATCAGAAGATTACCGATAATGAAAGCATGAATCTGGTTACTGCTTATGCGGTTTCTGATTTGAAACAGTATATAGAACAGCTCTCCAATGGGAAAGCAATTCCATATCTGGGAGTAAAGGGAGTAGAGGTACCTGACAGTGTTGCAGAGACGGATGGAATTCCGGAAGGCATTTACGTGAAGGAAGTCGAAGCAGATTCTCCGGCAATGAAAGCAGGAATTCAGAGCGGAGATGTGATCGTGGAGCTGAATAAGAATCAGATATCGACGGTCTCCGGATACGGAAAGCGTCTGATGGAATGCGAAGTCGGGCAGCAGATCAAGGTGAAGGGAAAGCGCCAGGGAGCTTCCGGATATGTGGATGTAGAATTTACTGTCACAGTAGGAAGCAAAGAATAAGATTGCCATAAGAATATGGCACCGGATGGGTCCGGAAAGTTTAAAGAAGTTAGAAAGAGGATAGACATGAGATACATCAATACATTACACGAAGGCGAGACAATTAGAACAATTTATCTTTGCAAAGGAAAAAGAAGCGCAGAGACGAGAAATGGGAAACCATACGATAATCTGATGCTGCAGGATAAGACGGGAACTCTGGATGGAAAGATCTGGGACCCGAATTCCAACGGGATTGCAGATTATGATGAGAAAGACTTTGTGGAAGTGTTTGGTGATGTGATCAGTTATAATGGAAATCTGCAGCTGAATATCAAACAGCTCCGAGTTGCAGGAGAAGGAGAATATAATCCGGTCGATTATATGCCGACCAGTGACAAGAGCGTGGATGGAATGTACGAAGAATTGATGCGCTACGGTGCACAGGTTAAGAATCCATATTTACAGCAGATCATTCAGTATTATTTTGTTAAAGATGAAGCATTTATCAAGAGATTTAAAGGCCATTCAGCAGCAAAGACAGTACATCATGGCTTTGCAGGAGGTCTTTTGGAACATACACTCAGCGTTGTGAAAATGTGTGAATACATGGCTGGGGCGTATTCCATTTTAAGTAAAGATCTGCTTTATACGGCAGCTATGTGCCATGATATCGGAAAGACTCGGGAACTTTCTCCTTTCCCTGATAATGACTATACAGATGACGGTCAGCTTCTGGGACACATTGTGATCGGTGTGGAGATGATCGATGATGCGATTCGCGAAATACCGGATTTCCCGAAAAGACTGGCAAGCGAACTGAAGCACTGCATTATCGCACACCACGGCGAGCTGGAATACGGATCTCCGAAAAAACCGGCACTTGCAGAAGCGGTGGCACTTAATTTCGCAGACTGCACAGATGCAAAGATGCAGACACTGACCGAGATTTTTAAAGATAAGAATACAACAGACTGGCTGGGATATAACAAACTGTTTGAATCGAACCTGAGAAAGTCCAGCATTTAACAAGAAGCAGAAGGGACGGAAGAAATATCTTTCGTCCTTTATAGATTGGATGAAGGAGAACATCATGTTAAAGAAAAATGATATGGCAGTTGTGACAATTTCGGATATGGGAGTGGATGGCGAAGGAATCGGAAAAGTAGATGGATATACACTTTTTGTAAAAGATGCCGTAATCGGAGATGTTGTAAATGTAAAAGTGATGAAAGCAAAAAAACAGTACGGTTACGCCCGCCTGATGGAAATCGTGGAGCCGTCTCCATACCGCACAGAACCGGTTTGTTCGGTCGCAAGACAGTGCGGCGGCTGTCAGATTCAAAGCCTTTCCTACGAAAAACAGTTGGAATTCAAGAAAAATAAAGTAAGAGGAAACCTGATCAGAATCGGTGGATTTGAAGAAAAACTGATCGATCGGATCATGGAGCCGATCGCGGGAATGGAAGAACCATTTCACTATCGCAATAAAGCCCAGTACCCGATTGGAAAAGACAAAGAAGGAAACTTGATTGCCGGATTTTATGCAGGACGCACCCATCAGATTATTTCCAATCACGATTGCGCACTTGGAGTTCCGATCAATCGTGTGATTCTGGAAAAAGTGCTGGCATTTATGAAAGAAAACCATATCAGCGCTTACGATGAGACTACCGGAAAGGGGCTTGTGCGCCATGTGCTGATCCGGTTTGGATTTATCACGAAAGAAATCATGGTCTGCCTTGTAATTAATGGAACGAAGCTTCCATGCGCTGAAAAACTGACCGAATCCCTGGCTCAAATCCCGGGAATGACCAGCATTACCTATAACATTAATTGTGAGAATACAAATGTAATTATGGGAAATGAAATTCGTTTACTATGGGGACAGGAATATATCACAGATTATATCGGAGATGTAAAATACCAGATTTCCCCGCTTTCTTTTTATCAGGTAAATCCGGTGCAGACGAACGTGCTGTATGGACAGGCGCTGGAATACGCCGGTCTCACCGGAAACGAGACAGTGTGGGACGTATACTGCGGGATTGGGACTATTTCGCTCTTCCTTGCACAGAAGGCGAAAAAAGTTTATGGTGTCGAAATCGTACCGCAGGCAATCGAGGATGCTAAGAGAAATGCCGAAATCAATGGAATTCAGAACGCAGAATTCTATGTCGGAAAAGCCGAAGAAGTCCTGCCGGATTATTATGCCGCGTATGCCAAAGAGCATCCGGGAGAAAATGCACACGCAGACGTAATCGTGGTGGATCCGCCGCGGAAAGGGTGCGAAGAGAGCGTGCTTTCGACCATGGTAAATATGGGACCGGACCGGATTGTGTATGTGAGCTGCGATTCTGCGACGCTGGCGAGGGATTTGAAATACCTGTGTGAGAATGGATATGGACTCGAGAAGGTGCGGGCGGTGGATATGTTTCCTATGACGGGGCATGTCGAGACCGTATGTTGTCTACATCGGGTGAATTCGTAGAAGTCCTTTGTTTTAGGCACTTTGCGAGATATATGAGTTTCGCACCTACAGGTAAACAGGGACGAAAAAAGCAGATTATGGACGGAATCGAGGTATCGGTAGTTCTGCATCTGGTATGAGTGGACACATGAAAAAGAAAATTTCATTTTTATTTGAATATCGTTAAAACAGTCAAAAGGACGCTTGTTTTTCAGAATTTCTGAGAGGTAAGAGTCCTTTTCTTTTATTCAGATTAAATGGAGGATAATTGAGATGACAAAGAAAAGAGTAATGTGTTCATCAAAGGATTACGAGTCGGGTGCAGGTATTGTTCTGGTAAAGGTTTCAGAACTTCATGATTTTAAAGACCATCCTTTTAAGGTGGAGCAAAATCAGAAATTGTTTGAATTACGCCAAAGCATGGAAAAGGAAGGGGTTTTGGTTCCGCTGTTAATCCGCCATAATACGGATGGTGACGGTTATGAAATTATCGCAGGACACAGAAGAAAGGCGGCAGCCATATGGGCAGGTATGGAAGAAGTGCCAGCCATTATCCGTGATTTGGACGATGACCAGTCAATCATTGCGATGGTAGACAGTAATCTCCAAAGAGAAAAAATTCTGCCGAGTGAAAAAGCATTTGCCTATAAGATGCGACTGGAAGCAATGAAACATCAAGGCAGAGTAGATGATATGACTTCGGACCCATTGGGACCGAAGTATATGGAAAACAATCGCAGCAATGAACAGCTTGCCCGGATGGTGGGGGAAAGTGTGACACAGATTAAAAGATATATCCGTCTGACAAAATTGATTCCAAAGATTTTGGATATGGTTGACCGGGAGCTGCTTGCAATTCGTTCAGCGGTGGAAATTTCCTTCCTGACGGAAGCAGAACAGTATGAACTTCATGCTGTGATGGAACTGGAACAGTGTGTCCCAAACATTTCGCAGGCGAACCGGTTAAAGCGGATGAGCCAACAAAAATGTCTTGATATGGATATGATTTACGAAATTTTGGAGGAAATCAAGCCGAACCAGAGGGAACAAATCAAAATCCCACTTGAGCGGATCGGAAAGTATTTCCCGGCAGATTATACGCCGGCTCAACAGGCAGACTTGATTGAAAAGTTACTCAAAGGGTGGGCACAGAAGAATAGGAAAAGTAATGTGCATTAGGTATTATAGAGAAAGACTTTTTCCAATTTTTGGGAGAAAGTTAACGTCAGACGATGGTGACGCAATATATGATTACGAAATGGAGTGTGAAGAAGCTATGGAACTGAATTATAGGAATGTAAACGGATATTTGCTTCCAGAACTGGAGTATAAATCCGGAGAACAGATGACACAACTTGGAAAATATGGATTTCTCCGCAGAGATTATTTGAAAAATCATAAATGGGCGAAATATCAGGTAATGCTTTTACAGGACACAATAGGAGAACATCTTCTGGAGATTGACCAGGCGGCAAGGAAACGGGAAGAGATTATCCTGAGAGAGCTGGAAAAAAGTGATCCATTGGCAGAGAAAGGGGTTGACCAGATGGCTTGGGTAAGGGCTGCTAACAAACACAGAGCAATCGCAGAGGAAATCATTTTAGAAGAACTGATTTACGTTTAATGAAATAATAAATAAACAGAATAAATGAAGGAAAAGGCACAGGTCATGAAAATTGATTTGTGTCTTTTTTCATAAGGAGGTGAGGAGCTTGGCACAGATTTTTCGTGTGGAGAGAACTAAGAATTATACGGTAATGAGTAATCACCATTTCAAGAATAAGAATCTGACATTGAAAGCGAAAGGCTTATTGTCGCTGATGTTAAGCCTACCAGACGATTGGAATTATAACATGCAGGGACTGGCAACATTGAGCAGAGATGGAATTGATTCTGTTCGTTCCGCAATTAAGGAATTAGAGCATCATGGATATGTGGAACGTCACAGATTGCGTAACGAATATGGCTTTTATGGAGATACCGAATTATTATCCGGGAAGTTCCATTAGGAGAAGAAAATGATTGAATGGAGATGAGAAGAGCCTAAAGGTGGATAGTCCAATTTGGGACAAGAATGCAAGTGTAGCCCTGGATCAGACGGAGCAGGCAGAGAACGAAAAGAAGCTCCGCACCGTTTATGGTGAAAAGCATAGCCGATTTCAGGAACTGGAGGCACTCATCCAGGAGAAGAATGACACGAGGGAAATCGGCAGACGCAGACGGTCAGTACATGGTTTTGAAATTCTGGAGCTACGAGACCTTTGATAAGGATGCCGTCAATCAGATGAAGGTTGGAGATGTCCTGCTCCTGCGGGGAGAGCCACGAAGGATTGATGCACTGAAGCGCAGCGAGAACAGCCTCGGGGAAACCACCTGTGCGGATATCAACGGCGACATGGCAGAAGATGGCATCACGCTGGCGGCGGATTTCCTGTATGCCGATCATTCCTCGGTGGCAAATCCCGGAGACCCGGAGCCGGAATGGGCCAGAAGCGATGCTGCTGCCTTCCCGGATTATATCGCAGGCAGAGAGCTGTATGGCAATAATTCCTACGCCCAGATTCGCGGCGGAGGACTTGCTGAGTTGAACATCGAGTAGGTGCCGTAAATAGAAAATGTGATTCAGGTCATCCCCGGAATATCATCTTCTGATCAGATGGTATTCCGGGGATTTTTGCGTTTTGGAATGCGTGCTCACAAAACAACACAACTGCATATTCTGCTGAACAAATGTCTTTGTAACCCCTCATGAATGAGGGGTGGGGCGTTGAAGTGTCGGAGACACTTTTTTGTATCGTTAATATTGAACAACAAGGATGAAAACTTGCTGTGATTCGTTTTCATGACATATTGACTTCCTAACGAATATTAGGTATAATATTCCTAACGACTATTAGGAATATGAAGATTGGAGAAAAGAAATGGAAAAGATAAAAACAAAGGACAGAATTCTTTTCGCAGCGCTTGATTTGTTTTCTGAAAAGGGATATGACCAGACATCCATTGATTTAGTTGCAGAAGCTGTGGGAATAAAAGGTCCATCCATATACGCACATTATAAGGGAAAGGAAGATATTCTCGATTCCCTGATTGCCATGATGGAACATAAATATGACGAGAATTTCGGAAATAGCTCTCATTTGGATAAGATTCCGGAATCACTGGATGAATTCAAGGAAGATTGTCTGAGACGAGTTGGATTCACAATGAAGGATCCGCAGATACAAAAGGTCAGAAGATTTTGTACAAAGGAGCAGTATAGAAATGAAAAGATTGCGGCACTTACATCAAAGCACCAGCTGACCGGAAATCAGGAAATGTATGCTCTGATGTTAGAAAAAATGATGGAAAAGAATTTGATTCGCAGGTTTGATGCCAATCTGCTTGCTCTGGAAATCGTAGCACCGGTAACAGTGATGATAGAGATTGCAGACCGGGAGCCTGACAGGACGGACGAAATGTGGACGCAGATAGGTGTGCATCTGTCACATTTTGTTGAAATTTATGGGATGAAGTAAGTTGATCGTACAAACCATCACCAGTGAACAGATGAATGACAGAAAATTACGGAATGTGTAAAAGCAAATATAGGCATTGTGTAGATGAAAATGAAAAGATATTATGACACCACTTTATGCAATTTCAGCAGTATGTTTTTGGGTAACCGCACTGTAAAAAAGCAATTTCCCATTTAAGGAAGGAGATGCGTTCATGATTGGAATCTATTTTAGCGGAACTGGAAATACAAAACATTGTGTCGAAAAGTTAGTCAAACTGTTGGACGCGTCTGCTCAGAGTTTTCCGTTAGAACATACAGAGATGATTCAAATATTGACAAAGCATGACATCATTGCGCTGGGCTACCCGACGCAGTTTTCCAATGCCCCTATCATAGTGCGTGATTTTATTAAAAATCATTCTTCTCTATGGAATGGGAAAAAGGTCTTTTGCGTCAATACGATGGGGCTTTTCAGCGGTGATGGAACAGGATGTACGGCTCGAATTTTAAGAAAACGCGGGGCGACAATACTCGGCGGTTTGCAGATCAAAATGCCGGATTCCGTCTGCGACAGCAAACTGCTGAAGAAAACGCCAGAGGAAAACCGGGAGATCGTACGTCAGGCCGACCAAAAGATAGAAGCTGCCGCACGGCAGATCAAGCAAGGAAACTACCCCCAGGACGGGCTGTCCTTCTTTTCCCACCTGAAGGGACTTTTTGGACAGCGGCTGTGGTTTTACGGCAAGACGGCGGGATACACAGACAAGCTGAAAATCAGCGAAAAATGCGTGGGCTGCGGGCTGTGCGTCTCTTTATGCCCCACGAAAAATCTCTCCATGCGAGACGGGAAAGCCACCGCGCAAGACCGGTGTACCATGTGTTACCGCTGTATCAGCCGCTGCCCCCAAAAGGCCATCACGCTGCTCGGGGACGAGGTAATAGAGCAGTGCCGGTTTGAAAAATACGGCTCTGAGGAGTGAAAGTGCATGAGGGCGGAAAGCGGCTTATGGATAGAAAAATTGGGATGTCGATGCGTTTTCGGATGAGGGCAATGAAAAGCCGGTGTGTTTGCAATTTCAAGAGACGAGTGGCTCACCGGAGAATCAAAATTTGCGAGGATATGAAAATGGAGTATAGAACACTATCCGTGGATGAAGCAGAACAATTCTGGAGTTTGATGAAACAATTGGATTACTATATGGCAAGGGTAAGATAAATTCTCGTTTACACGACAATGACTTACGATATAAGCAGGTACAGAATAAAATGATAAATGCGCCCCGATGGGTAAGGAAGGAGTATATGAAAATGATCGTTTCGGAAAAAGAGCTTTGTAAATCGAACGAAGCGGACTCGTCTTCCTCGGAAAGACTTGGAAAGGCGATAATCGCGCTTCTTGTTATTGCGGCTGTGCTGATTGTAGCCCTTGCGGGAGCGTGGACTATGTTCGGCACCCAGCTCACGGCGGCCATGACCATCGAGAAGCTGGATGATCATCTGTGGAGTATGGAATATAAGGGAGACTATGGCTTCGATGGCTTTCTGGGGCAGGGCGGGGCAAAAAGCGACGCCGAGATGGGAGACTGCATCGCCTCATTCCTCTCTCACGGCTTCTGGAAGCCGGACATCTCCACCGCCGGGGGAAACTACGGCTGCTCCACCGTCGCGGTGACAAGTCCCGACGGTGCGGCCCTCTTTGGCCGCAACTTCGACTGGGAAGAATGTGACAAAATGCTGGTACATACCATCCCCAAGAATGGCTATGAGTCCATCGCCACCTGCAATTTGGACTTCCTGGGCTTTGGGGAGGACTGGAAGCCCGATGGAAGCATGGGCGATAAGTTCATGGCGCTGGCTTCCGTCTACGCTATCCTGGACGGCATGAACGAAAAGGGCCTGTGCGTGGCTGATCTCATGGTGAGCCACGAGGAGGGTGTAGACCAGAATACCGATAAGCCCGACATTACCATTGTCTCCGGTCTGCGGCTGCTGCTGGACAAGGCGGCGAATGTAGAGGAAGCGTTGGAATTGCTTTCGCAGTATGATATGCACTTTTCCCTGGGCCGCGCCCAGCACTTCTCCCTCTCCGACGCTGCCGGGCGGAGCGTGGCGGTGGAGTGGCAAAACGGCGAGATGGTGGTGACGGACACCCCGGTGGTGACCAACTTCTATCTCCACGGGGACGACGGCACCTCCGGAAGTGGACAGTCCTATGTGCGTTTTAACACGCTCACCCAGCGGCGGAATGCGGCAAAGGGCGTGATGACCGCCGAGGAAGTCCGCACCTCGCTGGCGGCTGTGGCACAGAGCAACTTCCCCGGCGAGAACGGCGGAGAGAAAACCTGCTGGAGCTGCGTCTATGACCAGCCGGAAATCGTAAACCGGCTGATCGAACAGCTGGCTCAGCGGGCGAAGTGTCTGGAGGTTTGATTTTACGAAATCAGTGACTGAAAAGAGAAGGTGTAAGCGAATGTGGAGTTACATAGCGGGGGGAGTATTCCTTGCCCTGGCAATGTATTTCATTGTCCAGGGGATACGATGCGGTGCGGCGGTGAGGGAAAGTAAAAACCGTCTTGCCGCTTACAATGCCCAGACGGCGGCATTAAGCTACGGCGAAATAACCTATGTCGATTCGGGTGAGGGCGAGGTGATTTTATCCGTCCACGGCATTTTCGGCGGCTATGACCAGGCTTATGACACCTGTAAGGACTTTTGCTCCGACTATCGGATCATCGCTCCCTCACGGTTCGGATACCTGGGAAGCGACGTTTCCGGCGACGGAACGCCCGCCAGGCAGGCGGCGGCCTATGTGGAGCTGCTGGACAAGCTGGGCATTGACAAGGTGCACCTTCTGGCCACATCGGCAGGCGGCAGCGTCGCGATCCGATTTGCCCTTGATTATCCCCAGCGCACGAAGGGTCTGATTTTATACTGCTCCGCCATGCCGCCTGTGGAGAAGCCGGAGAAATATGCCGAATATGCCGGACCGCCCCCGTTCCTGTGCAACGATTACGTCATGTTCCTGTTAAGCCCTATGTTTGAGCCGATCATGGGGATGGAGCAGTCCACCATTTACAGTATGCTACCCATAAACGACAGAAAAGTCGGCGTGATACTGGACGCTTCCGTTACCAACCCCGATATGGCGAGGGACTTTGGGGAGTATCCGATTGAGGATTTACAGGTCCCCACGCTGATTTTCCACGCAAAGGACGATAAGCTGGCAAGCTACATCGAAACGGAGAGGGCGGTAGCAAGATTCCCAAATTGCACGTTCATTTCCTTTGAAAGTGGCGGGCATTTGCTGACAGGACACGCAGAGGAAATCAAAGAAGCGGTTTCCGATTTTGTGGAAGACAGATCGCATTGACAGAACTTCTTTTGGCACATTGCCGGGGAATGGGACAGGAGGCTCAAAATGAAAATGAAACGGAAAGACAGAATCGTACTGAAAACCGCCGGGGCAATGCTTGTGCTGCTGTTGTTCTTTTTCGCGCAAGGAGCAATCGTGGTGATCACGGGAATAGAGGGCATTCCCTCCGCGCTGATCAGGGGTGCTGTAATCTGGGGGCTTGTGATTATCACATTGGCGAATTCCATCATCCGATACAAAGGAATCTTAAAGCTGGGATTTCGCAGTGCGGAAAAAGGGGCAGCGAAGAGAATGCTCTATTTTTCGCCGCTTTTGCTCATTGCCCTTTCCCCTTTTACGGCGGGAATAAACTTTAACGGTGGTGCGGCATTGATTTTAGCAAACTTGTTTTTGACGCTTGGAATCGGTATGGCGGAGGAAATCTTCTTTCGGGGCATCATCTGCGGCCTGTGGTTGGAGCGCGGCGTGGGAAAGGCAATGATAATCTCATCTGTTCTATTCGGGTTCAGCCATCTCCTGAACATAGCTGGCGGTGCAGAATTGGGGGAAACAGTTCTCCAGATCTGCTTCGCTCTGGTCTACGGGATGGTATTTGCCCTGATTTTCGCTGAAAGCGGCAGTCTTCTCCCCTGCGTACTGCTCCACGCTCTGCATGACTTCTGTTCCTTCATCAGCGGGGAGGCTTCCGCTCAGTTTGAGATATTTCTGGGTGCGGTACAGTTTATCGTCTTGCTGGTCTATTTCCTCTATCTGTTCCGAATAACTGCTCGCAAAAGGGAACCGGCTATGAAAGGCAGGTGAAAACCGATGAAAAAGTATCAGGTCATGTACTATGCGGGAGCTGCGATCAGCCTGCTGGTGGGGCTGTGGCACTTTACCGTGCCGTGGATGTTTGGCTGGGATTCCTATATCCCCTATGAGACATTGGTGGTCCCATCAATTATGTAAACCTGTGCTTTTCCTTTTTGCTGTCTGGGCTGAGCCTTACCGTGATCCTGTGGGGCAAAAAGGTGTTTGCAGGAAACCCGGAGGCGTTCTATCTCTACGGCTTTTTGCTGGCCCTTTGGATTTTCCGGGTGGTTGTGGCGGCGATCTATCCCTGCCCGCCGGAATCAAATGTGTGGATGTCCTACGGGCAGCTGAGCGGCTCTGTTCTGGTATGTCTTCTGCTGCTTGTACCGTTTATCCGAGTGGCCTGCACAAGGAAGAATCAAAAAAAGTAACAGGTTGCCTTGCGCTTTGCTCATGGCTAAAACAAGATTCATTTGAGGAGTTGCATAATGAAATATCCGATGGAAGAACTTCTCCCTTATTCCCTGCTTGCCCTTTTTGTGCTGGCAGTGTTTTACGGCATATATTATGCCAAGATGCTGGCGCAGAAGCGCCGCGGCATCCGGACGCGGCAAATCGGACAGCGGAAAGAAAAGTCCATTCACACAGTGGAACTACTGATGAGCATGGCCACGCTGGGCGTTGTGATTGCACAGCTTGTGTCCATAGCGTTAGGCTGGAGCTGCCTTGCGGCAAACGCTCGCTTTACCGGCTTTGGCACTGGGATGCTCGTCGGACTGCTGGTCGGTATGTGCGTAAAAAAATTGTGAGGAGGATACCAATGAATTTTTGCCAAAAGGAGGATTGGAGGGCAACCGTATGGGTTCTTTGCTGAAATCAACGAGGAATACGAGAGCGCTTCCCACGGGAACCTTGCGGTATATCAGAAGCGATTATCCGGGGTGCCTTTCGGATGAAGAAGTCAGCTGGCTGCGAAAAAATGGCGTTACTACAATCATTGACCTGCGAGATAAGACTGAATATGCAGAAAAGCCATGCAGACTTGAGACGGAAAGCGGGTTTACCTACTATCATCTGCCTGTTACCGGGGGCGGAGCCGTACCAGAATCTCCGGATTCTGTTGCCGATGCTTATGTCAAGATGATAGATGGACAGATGGAGCGGATCATTTGTGCCATTGTGAAGGCGGAAAGCAATGTGCTGTACTTTTGCGGCGCGGGAAAAGACAGAACCGGCGTGGTTTCCGCGATCCTGCTGAAACAGCTCGGATTCAGCGACAGCGTGATCATCGAGGATTACATGAAAACGAAGGACAACCTATTGGACTTCCTGAAAGCGTTCGCTGCGGAGCATCCGGAGGTAAACATTCATACCATTCTCCCAAGAGAGGAGAATATAAAAAAGGTTTTGGCTGCCCTTTCCCAAATCGAGGAGAAAGCGCAAAGCGTTTTTACCGGAGAAGCGGATATATAGAAACGAAATATCGGATCAAACCTGGAGGTATATAAGTGAGTATGGAGAAAAATGCACCGTTTATGATTACGCAGGCGCGGCCGGAGGACGCCGCCGCCCTGCTGGACTATTTGAAATGCGTCGGCGGAGAGACGGACAATCTCAGCTTCGGCCCGGAGGGCGTACCGCTGGATGTAGAGGCGGAAACGCAGTATCTGGCCGCGCAGGTCGCTTCAAAGGACAATGTGCAGTATCTTGCCTGGGCGGACGGTCAAATCATCGGAGATGCCAGTTTGAACCGCAAGCCGAGGCGCATGAGCCATCGGGGCGAGTTCGGGATCAGCGTGCGAAAAGCCTATTGGGGCTACGGGGCCGCCTCCGCGCTCATGGAAGCCGTTCTTGCGTTTGCTGTGGAAAACGGCTTTGAGCAGATCAATCTGGAGGTCCGAAGCGACAATCTCCGCGCCATCCGGCTCTATGAGAAGTTCGGCTTCCGCAAGCTGTGTACCTTCCCGGCCTTCTTTAAGCTGAACGGGCAGTACATTGACTTTGATCTGATGAACCGGGACATGCGCTAAGCAGTCATGAGTAAGATTTTTTGAAAGAGGAGAAAATGAAATGAAAAAAATATTGAATAAACTTTTCATCATAGCAAGTTTAGGTTTGATCGTAGCGGGTGCAATCTTTCTGTGCGTCAGCATTTTTGACGGAAATGAGACCACGACACCATTGGCAATCGCATTGGCGTGCATATTGCTGTCAAACCTTTTTAATGTGATTCGGATGAATATGGATAAGAAATAGCAACTTGATCATGTTCAATCAAACCAAATCTGAATCCTGAAAGGAAACCATTATGAAACAGCAAAAATTTTTCGTTATTGTTATAACCGTCTGTGCCCTCCTGCTATCTCTGGCCGGGTGCGCATCCAGCTCCGCCTTTGACGGCAGCAGCGCAAAGAACGCGGATTCCTACCACTTGGATGTCAAAATCATGAACGGCACGGATACCCACACCCTGGAGCTGAAGTAGGGTGATACGCTCAAAATTTTATTCGAGACGGTGAAAGGGGCGCTGGAGATGAAGATTACGTCACCGGATGGAACATCGCTCTATCAGGGAGACGGAACCGTGACGGAATTTACCGTGGAGGCTCCTGTGGACGGTCCCTACGCAATCGTCGTTGCGGGGCAGAATGCAAAGGGCAGGATCCACGTTGATGTGGAAAAAGTGCCTGCGAGTACGGAACCGGCGGAGACACCGGAGCCGTCGAATTCCACTGTGGAAGAAGAAATCCTTCCCGCTGAGGCTCCTACCAGGGAAACGACGGACACCTCCGTTTCCATCGCGCCACCGGTGCAGGAGCATAATAATCCGGATGCCGTGACAGCGGAACCGGTACATATTCGCTGAGTGGCGATATTCTCTCCGCCGACATGACCAATGACTTTGACCAAAGCTCCATGAAAATGGAGTTTACGGCTGAGAAAACGGATGACGGGACTTTCCTGTACACAGAATATAAGGGGCTCTTGCTTTGCTGGTCGCAGGGCGAGGGCGAAACAGGAAAGGGTGGAGATGATGAAGCTGAGTCGGGTTATCCGGGAGCGGATGTGGTAGAACTTGTGAATCTCCGCGGCGACACGACAACGGTATATAAATTAGCGGACGGCACCTATATGGATTGCATTGAACGCCGTTTTATCTATAACGGTACGGATACCTGGACCGACGAGGACAGGGGGAGTGGAAATTGTAAGTTTTGAAAATGTAAATATCACATGTCCTGAACATACACATATTGAGCCGTGTGTGATATTAGGTGTCAAATTTTTCGAAATTATAAGCGTGAAAAGATGAGAGGAGTTGGCTGACGTATGAAAAAAGATCATTCAAAAAAGCGATATATTGGAAAGATAATCGTGGCGTTTCTATTTGGAGCTGCAATCATGGCATTCATAAGATATATATCTTATGGGGGCATGAACTCCGGAACACAGGTAAATAATGAAGAATTTCTGAAAGTTGCAGAGGGAATCGATGATATTGCGATACCGGAAAATGTAAAGATATTCGCTCTTGGAGAGGCGACCCACGGAAATAAAGAATTTCAAGAATTAAAGCTTGATTTGTTTAGAAAAATGGTCGAGGAATATAACTGCAAGGCCTTTGCCTTAGAAGCAGATTATGGTGGATGCTTATTGGTAAATCAATATATACACGGTGAGGGGAAATTTACGGAAGATGATGCAGTGAAAGCACTTGCTTTTCATATTTACCAGACGGATGAAATGAGGGCATTGATTCGCTATATGGCAGATTATAATCAACAGGCAAAACCGGAAGAGATGTTAAGCTTTTATGGGTTTGATATGCAAAACTCCGACTTGGATCAAAAATGTGTAGATGAAGCGTTTTCAGAACTTAAGATGCAGTATACCGATATGGAAGATGCTGCGGATACTTTAAAGAATATACCGGGGATGGAAATGTATGCGCAGGCAGCGAGATGTTATCTGCAAAATCAGGAGCTTAGTAATGCGTCAAATGTAGATTATGCAAAAATAAGAGATCATTATATGGCTGAAAACATCGACTGGATTTATGAGCATGTTCAGAAAGGAAACGAATCTATGCTTATGATTTCGGGGCATAACGGACATGTGGCAAAGAAGAGTACATATACTACATTCATGGGTGAAGAACTGTTTGATAAATATGGTGATGATTATTTTGTCATTGGCACAGATTTTTACAAAACAGAATGCAATTTGCCTGGAAAAAATGGAAAAAGAATTACGCGAAAATTTTATTCTGCTGATCCTTTGGCAAATACAGCGTATGCCCTTGGGATGGATATGACGTATCTTGATTTTGATAAACTGCAAAAATCAGAAAAAATAAAGAACATTATCAATCAGAGTATGCTGATGGGATCACTCGGAGAGGGTTATAGCTTTTTGAATAAGATCTTACCAAATAGCTATAGAATCAATGATGTCCCAGCAGAATTATATGACGGAATGATTATTGTGATAAATGCGACACCAACAGATATAAAGCATTAATGAAAAAATATGGAGGGAGGAACAAATGATGATATGATACAGAAAAGGTTTGGCTTGGATATTCCGGTTTTTGTTATTTTGCAGGAAAAGTTAGAAGATATATTAAGCAAGGCTCCCGATTGGTGGGGAACATCTGACAAAGATATATACGATAATCTAATTTTTGTGATGTCTCTTGCTACCGCTGAAATCATTGCGGAGAAAATTGGAGAACCGACAAAAGAATTGGAACAGAAACTTTGAATTTGTGGAGGAAACAAACATGGAAGATAATAAATCAATGACTGTCAAGAAAACGGTAAAATCAGGAATAACTTTTGGAAGTGCATTAGCTATGGTTATTAGTTATACAACGTGGAAGTCTGTCGGCTGGGCGATTTTTCATGGATTACTTAGTTGGGTGTATGTCATATATTTCCTTTTGCGCTATTAAATCGGGATTTCAGGAGGTGTTTTTATGCCACAAATGAATAAGGGAGGAAAATTTATTTTCGGGAAATCACTCATTCGGACGGATGGAACATTGCGGATTCCACCGCAGGCAATGGAAGAATATCACATTGCAGATGAAGGAAAAGCATATCTTTTTACCGGAAGTAAGATTACCGGTGGCTTCTGCGTCACCCGGAAAGGCCTTTTGCATCCGTCAAAACTTGGTCACATTTTGGACGATACTCCACCGTTGCTTGACTACTCAGCAGGTTCTGGCGAATTTATCAAATACAAGGGGCGTTCCTACTGCTGGGTAGAGATTTCACAGGAGGGGCAAATTCTTCTTACGAAGAAAATGATGGATTTTTTGAAGGTGAGACCCGGAATGGAGCTGCTCTCTATCCGCAGTAGCGACATCGCGTTTACGATGGGAGCTAAAGGACCGCTATTGGAAAAAGCAGAAAACTATGATGGTGAAATTCCGCTTTTTTAAGTGTAACAATTTGAATTTGTGGAGGATAACTATTGTGGATAAAGCAGTTATTTATATACATGGAAAAGGTGGTAATGCTGAAGAAGCTATTCATTACAAACCGCTCTTTAGTAATTGTGATGTGATTGGTCTCGACTATACTGCACAGTTTCCATGGGAAGCAAAAGAAGAATTTCCATTACTTTTTAATTCAATTTATAGAAACTACAAGACTGTTGAAGTAATTGCCAATAGCATTGGAGCGTATTTTGCTATCAATGCCTTATCAAATCAGCAAATAGAGAAAGCATATTTTATTTCGCCCGTTGTAGATATGGAAAGGCTTATTGCTGATATGATGATTTGGGCAAATGTTACAGAGGATGAACTCAAAGAGAAAAAAGAAATTCAGACAACCTTTGGAGAGACTCTTTCATGGGATTATCTTTGCTATGCAAGAGAAAATCCTATTATATGGGAAATCCCAACGCACATTTTGTATGGTGAAAAAGATAATCTTACCGCTTATGGAACGATATTTGAATTTGTACAGAGGACTAATTCAACACTTTCTATTATGAAAAATGGAGAGCATTGGTTTCATACGGATGAACAAATGAAATTTCTTGATGAATGGATAATAAAATCTTCCAAATAAATTCAAGTTTACAGAACTGAATCAAAAGAGCTCGAAGGAGCTCTTTTTCCTTTTTTATAATAGTATCATTATGGTATAATAGAGACATTAAAATCGGAAGTTGGAGGATACACGCATGAAAATTGTAATCATTAATGGAAGTGCCAGAAAAGGAAATACGCTGGCAGCAATCAATGCATTTATAAAAGGAGCGTCAGAAAAGAATAAAATTGAAATCATTGAACCCGACAAACTCAACATTGCACCATGCAAGGGATGTGGTGTCTGTCAATGCTCTAAGGGATGCGTCGATAAGGATGATACAAATTCTACCATTGATAAAATTGCTGCCGCAGATATGATTCTTTTTTCTACACCAGTTTATTGGTGGGGAATGTCAGCACAATTGAAACTTATCATTGATAAGTGCTACTGCCGTGGATTGCAGTTAAAAAACAAAAAAGTTGGCACAATTGTTGTAGGTGGTTCTCCCGTAGGCAGCATCCAGTATGAGCTGATTGATAAGCAGTTTGACTGTATGGCAAAATATCTTTCATGGGATATGCTTTTCAAAAAATCATATTATGCAACAGCCAGAGATGAACTTGAAAAA